>DASYCA010000361.1:0-9941 GCA_036500445.1 Burkholderiaceae bacterium
CGGGCTTCTTGATGCGCAGGAAGCGCTTGGGGCTGTCCTGCAGCTCGATGCCGGCGCTTTGCAGCAGGAACACGAAGCTCGCAGCCGAACCGTCGAGGATCGGGACCTCCTCGCCGTTGATGTCGACGATCAGGTTGTCCAGGCCCAGGCCGGCGCAGGCCGACAACAGGTGCTCGATCGTCTTGACCTTCGGCGCGCCCGGGTCGCCGTTCGCCGACAGCGTCGTGGCCATCCGGGTGTCGGTGATCCACAGCGCGTTGACGTGGATGTCCACCGGCGTGGCGAGGTCGACGCGGCGGAACACGATGCCGGTGTCGGCCGGCGCCGGGCGCAAGGTCAGCTCGACGCGCTGCCCGCCGTGCAGGCCGACGCCGACCGCACGGGTGAGGGATTTGAGGGTGCGTTGGGCCAGCATCGTCTGCGATTGTCGCGGAAAATGCGCCGTCGATATTCCCGCGTCAGAAGCGGGAATTTCAAGGGATTTGCGGCGTGCGGCCCCCCATCCCGGCCTTCCCCCAGAGGGGGAAGGAGGGAACGGCAGGCTGACCTTAGTCAGCCTGCTTCCTCAGGAAGGCCGGGATCTCGATCTCGTCCATGCCGTTGCTCGCCAGCGCGTCGACCTTGGCCGCGGCGGTGCGGCCGTTGCGCCAGACGCTGGGCGTCGTCAGCGCGCTGTAGTCGTGCGAGGCGCCGCCCTGCGTCGACGGCGAGACGGCGCTCTGCAGCATCGGCAGGTCGTGCGTGCCGGTGCGCTGCATCGGCGCGCTGTGCACGACGCTGATCGGCGTCTGCGCGCGCTTGGCCGGGCACAGGCCGGTCGCGATCACGGTCACGCGCAGCTGGTCGCCCAGGCTCTCGTCGTACGCGGTGCCGTAGATCACGTGCGCGTCGTCGGCCGCGTAGCGGCGGATCGTGTTCATCGCGTTGCGGCTCTCGGCCAGCTTGAAGGTGTTGCGGTTCGCCGCGATCAGCACCAGCACGCCGCGCGCGCCCGACAGGTCGATGCCTTCGAGCAGCGGGCACGCGACGGCCGCCTCGGCCGCCTTGGTCGCGCGGTCCGGGCCCTGCGCCTGCGCGGTGCCCATCATCGCCTTGCCGGGCTCGCTCATCACGGTCTTGACGTCCTCGAAGTCGACGTTCACGAGGCCGGGCATGTGGATGATGTCGCTGATGCCGCCGACCGCGTTCTTCAGCACGTCGTTGGCATGCGCGAAGGCCTGGTCCTGCGTGATGTCGTCGCCGAGCACGTCCAGCAGCTTGTCGTTCAGGATCACGATCAGCGAATCCACGTTCGCTTCGAGTTCGGCCAGGCCCGAGTCGGCCGCCTTCATGCGGCGGTTGCCTTCGAACTCGAACGGCTTGGTCACGACGCCGACCGTCAGGATGCCCATTTCCTTCGCGACGCGCGCGATCACCGGCGCGGCGCCGGTGCCGGTGCCGCCGCCCATGCCGGCGGTGATGAACAGCATGTGCGAGCCGTCGATCGCCTGGCGGATGCGGTCGACCGCCTCTTCGGCCGCGGCCTTGCCGGCCTCGGGCTTGGCGCCCGCGCCCAGGCCGGTGGTGCCGAGCTGGATCAGGTCGTGCGCGGCCGAGCGGTTCAGGGCCTGCGCGTCGGTGTTGGCGCAGACGAACTGAACGCCCTGCACGCCCTCCGCGATCATGTGCTCGACCGCGTTGCCGCCGCCGCCGCCGACGCCGATCACCTTGATCTGCGTGCCCATGCTGAATTCTTCAATCATTTCGATGGCCATTTGTGTGCTCCGATTCGTTGATGCAGTTGCCGTTTTTCTATCGATGTTCTAGCGAGGTTCTAGCGATCCGTCGTCGCCCCGGTGGTCCGAGGTCGATCGTGATCGGCGCGCGGCGGGTCCTGCGCGTGCTGGGGCCGGGAGTGGAGCAAGGTGTGCATGTTCTTCATCGCGTCGCTCCGCTCAGAAGTTGCCCAGGAACCAGTCTTTGGCGCGGCCGAACCAGCTCTTGACCGCGCTGCCCTGCTGCGAGGCCCGCACGCCGCGCGTGCGGGCGATGCGCGCCTCTTCCAGCAAGCCCATCACGGTCGACGAGCGGGGGTTGCTGACCATGTCGTAGAGCGCGCCGTGGTAGGTCGGCACGCCCTTGCGCACCGGCTTCAGGAAGATGTCTTCGCCGAGCTCCACCATGCCCGGCATCACCGCGGCGCCGCCGGTGATCACGATCCCGCTGGACAGCAACTCCTCGAAGCCGCTTTCGCGAATCACCTGGTGAACGAGTGAATAAATCTCCTCGATGCGCGGCTCGATCACGCCGGCCAGCGCCTGGCGGCTCAGCATGCGCGGCGCGCGGTCGCCCAGACCAGGCACCTCGAGTTGATCGGCCGGGTCGGCGAGCAGCTGCTTCGCGACGCCGTATTCGACCTTGATCTCCTCGGCGTCCTTGGTCGGCGTGCGCAGCGCCATCGCGATGTCGCTGGTGATCAGGTCGCCGGCGATCGGGATCACCGCGGTGTGGCGGATCGCGCCGTCGGTGAAGATCGCGACATCGGTCGTACCGGCGCCGATGTCCACCAGCGCGACGCCCAGGTCTTTTTCGTCGTCGGTCAGCACCGCGTGGCTGGAGGCGCTTGGGTTCAGCACCAGTTGATCGACCTCGAGCCCGCAGCGCCGCACGCACTTGACGATGTTCTCGGCCGCGCTCTGCGCGCCGGTGACGATGTGCACTTTCACCTCGAGGCGGCCGCCGCTCATGCCGATCGGCTCCTTCACCTCGTGGCCGTCGATCACGAACTCCTGAGGTTCGACCAGCAGCAGGCGCTGGTCGTTCGGGATGTTGATCGCCTTCGCGGTCTCGACGACGCGCGCGACGTCGACCTGCGTGACCTCCTTGTCGCGCACGATCACCATCCCGGTCGAGTTCTGGCCGCGAATGTGGCTGCCGGTGATGCCGGTGTAGACGCGCGTGATCTTGCAGTCGGCCATCATCTCGGCCTCTTTCAAGGCCTGCTGGATGCTCTGCACCGTCGCGTCGATGTTCACGACGACGCCGCGTTTCAGGCCGTGCGTCGGCGCGCTGCCGAGGCCTGCGATGCGCAGCTCGCCGTCGGGCATCACCTCGGCGACGACCACCATGATCTTCGCGGTGCCGATGTCCAGCCCGACGACAAGATCCTTGTATTCCTTGGCCATGGGTTCCCGTCCTCTTATTTCTTCTGTGACTTGCCGGCGACGTCGGTCGTCGTGATGCCTTCGAGCTTCACCGCGTAGCCGTCCCGATGGCGCAGGTCGGCCGACTGCAGCGCGCGCCCGTAGCGGCCGGTGACCTGCGGCAGCGTCGCGACGAAGGTCTTCGTGCGTGCGACCACCTCGTCGTCGGTGCCGCGGCCGAGCTCGACCTCGGCGCCGGTGTCGAGCTCGACGCGCCACGAGCCGCGGCCCGAGAGCGCGAGCGTGTCGATGTGGGCGTTCATCAAAGCGAACACCGGCTGCAGCAGGCCGTACAGCGTGAGCGCTTCGCTCGAGCTGCCGTCCGGGCCGCGCAAGGTCGGCAACGAGTCGTCCTCGACGTCGCCCATGTTGGCCTCGAAGACCTCGCCGAAGCTGTTGACGAGCTTGTCCGGCGCGTCGTCGTCGATCGACGAGCCGCCCCAGAGCGCGGCCGCGCGGTGCTCCTCGAGCTGCACCGCGAGGCGGTTCGGCCAGACCCGTCGCACGATCGCCTGGCGCACCCAGGGCACGGCCTCGAACGCGCGGCGCGCGGCGCCGATGTCGAGCGTGAAGAAATTGCCGACCAGCTTCGGCGCCGCGTTCGCGCGGATCGTCAACGCGCTGTTGTGCGCCATGTCGCCCTCCAGGCGGATGCTCTTCAGCGCGAACACCGGCTGCTTCGCGATCCACAGCGCCGCGATGCCCGCGAACGCGAGCGCAGCCAACCCCGCGAAGACGAGCGCGGTCGCGTTCATCAGGCGGATGTCGGGCGGCGTCACGGCGACGGGAGCGGGCTTGGCCATGGTCGTTCGCTCAGCCCTGGGTCGACGAGGTCAGGGACGGCGCGGCGTCGAGCGTCGCGAGGGCCAGGATCTGCACGCACAGCAGCTCGTACGACAGGCCCGCGGCCTTCGCCGACATCGGCACCAGCGAATGCGTCGTCATGCCCGGCGAGGTGTTCATCTCGAGCAGGAAGGGCTTGCGGTCGCTCGCGCGGATCATCAGGTCGGCACGGCCCCAGCCGCGGCAACCGAGCGTGCGGTAGGCCTGCACCGCCAGGCGCTGGACCTCCTGCTCCTCGGCCGCCGGCAGCCCGCTCGGGACCTGGTACTTGACGCTGTCGGTGAAGTACTTGTTCTGGTAGTCGTACGCGCCCTCGGGCGCGGAGATCTTGACGACCGGCAGCGCACGTGCATCCTCGCCGTGGCCGAGCACCGGGCAGGTCACTTCCTCGCCCTCGATGAACTCCTCGCACAGCACGTCGGCGTCGTACTGCGCGGCGAGTTCGACGGCGCCCTGCATCTGCGAATAGCCGGCGACCTTCGTGACGCCGATCGACGAGCCCTCGCGCGGCGGCTTCACGATCAAAGGCAGGCCGAGCACGTCGGGCACGGTGCGGATGATCTCTTTCGTGCGCTGCTCGGGCGAGAGCCACTGGTAGCGCGGCGTCGGCAGCCCCTCGGCGAGCCAGACGCGCTTGGTCATGACCTTGTCCATCGCGATCGCCGAGGCCATCACGCCGGAGCCGGTGTACGGGACGCGCATCAGCTCGAGCGCGCCCTGCACGCTGCCGTCCTCGCCGAAGCGGCCGTGCAGCGCGATGAAGCAGCGGTCGAACCCCTCGCGCTTCAGCTCGAACAGCTCGCGCTCGGCCGGGTCGAACGCGTGCGCGTCGACGCCCTGCGATTGCAGCGCGGCGAGCACGCCGGTGCCCGACATCAGCGAGATCTGGCGTTCGGCCGAACGGCCGCCCATCAGGACCGCGACCTTGCCCAGGGTCTTCACATCGATGCTCATTTGTTCACCCCACTCAGCATCTCGGCGACCTGCGCCGGCACGTTGCCGATCGAGCCGGCCCCCATCGCGATCACGACGTCGCCGTCGCGCACCTGCTCGGCGATCGTGCGCGGCATCTCGGCGATCTCGTCGACGAACACCGGATCGACCTTGCCGGCCACGCGCAGCGCGCGCGCCAGCGAGCGGCCGTCGGCCGCGACGATCGGCGCCTCGCCGGCCGAATAGACCTCGGCGAGCAGCACCAGGTCGGCGGTGCCGATGACCTTGACGAAGTCCTCGAAGCAGTCGCGCGTGCGGGTGTAGCGGTGCGGCTGAAAGGCCAGCACCAGGCGCCGGCCGGGGAAGGCGCCGCGCGCGGCCGCGAGCGTCGCCGCCATCTCGACCGGGTGGTGGCCGTAGTCGTCGATCAATGTGAAAGTGCCGCCGCCGTTGACGGAGGCGACCGGCTGCTCGCCATAGCGCTGGAAGCGACGGCCGACGCCGCGGAACTCGGCCAGGCCCTTGATAACCGGCGCGTCCGGCAGCTCGAGCTCGGTCGCGACCGCGATCGCCGCGAGCGCGTTCAGCACGTTGTGGTCGCCCGGCAGGTTCAGCGTGACGTTCAGGTCCGGCATCTGGATGCCGTTGCGGCGCTGCACCGTGAACTTCATCATGCCGGCATGGGCCTGCACATCGACCGCGCGCACCATCGCGTCGGTGCCGAAGCCATACGTGACCACCGGGCGCGAGATCATCGGCATGATCGAACGCACCCCGGCGTCGTCGCTGCACAGGATCGCGGCGCCGTAGAACGGCATCCGGTGGATGAACTCGACGAAGGCCGATTTCAACTTCGCGAAATCGTGGCCGTAGGTGTCCATGTGGTCGGCGTCGATGTTCGTGACGACCGCCATCACCGGCAGCAGGTTCAGGAACGAGGCGTCGGATTCGTCCGCCTCGACGACGATGTAGTCGCCCGCGCCGAGTCGTGAATTCGCGCCTGCGGCATTCAGCTTGCCGCCGATCACGAAGGTGGGATCCACGCCGGCCTCGGCGAGCACGCTGGTGACGAGCGAGGTCGTCGTCGTCTTGCCGTGCGTGCCGGCGATCGCGATGCCCTGCTTCAGGCGCATCAGCTCGGCCAGCATCACCGCGCGCGGCACGACCGGCACGCGCTTGGCGCGCGCGGCGATCACCTCGGGGTTGTCGCCGCGCACCGCGGTCGAGGTCACGACCGCCTCGGCACCGGCGATGTTCCCGGCCGCGTGGCCGGTGTGCACGCGGATGCCGAGCGAGGCCAGGCGCTGCGTCGTCGGGCTGTCGGACTGGTCCGATCCGGAGACGGCGTAGCCCAGGTTGTGCAGGATCTCGGCGATGCCGCTCATGCCGGCGCCGCCGACGCCGACGAAGTGGATGTGCTTGACGGCGTGTTTCATGCGGCCACCAACCCTTCGATCTCATCGGCGACGCGCGCGGCGGCCTTCGGCTTCGCCAGCGCACGCGCCTTCGTCGCCATCGCGAGCAAGGCCTCGCGCGTCAGCCCGCTCAGCAGATCCGCCAGCCGGCGCGGCGTCAGTTCACTCTGCGGCAAGTGGATGCCCGCGCCCTGCCCCGCGAGCCAGGCCGCGTTGTCGCGCTGGTGCGAGGTCGTGCTGACGATCAGCGGCACCAGCACCGCCGGCACGCCGGCCGCGCACAGCTCGCTGACGGTGACGGCGCCGGCACGGCAGACGATCACGTCGCAGTCGGCCAGGCGCGCGGCCATGTCGTCGATGAAGGGCAGCACCTCGGCCTCAACCTTTGCTTGTGCATAGCCGGCCAGCACCGCCGCGTGGTTCGCGGCTCCGGTCTGGTGCGTGACGAAGGGGCGCTGCGCCGCATCGATCAGCGCGAGCGCCTGCGGCACGCAGTCGTTCAGCACCCTGGCTCCGAGGCTGCCGCCGACGACGAGCACGCGCAGCGCGCCGGCGCGGCCGGCGAAGCGCCGATCGGGCGTCGGCAGCGATTCGATCTCGGCGCGCACCGGGTTGCCGGTCACGACCGCGCGCTTGGTCTTCTGCGCGGCCGCGCCGTCGAAGCCGAACGCGATCCGGTCGGCGACCGGCAGCAGCGCACGGTTGCTCATCAGCAGCGAGGCGTCGGCGTTCACCAGCACCAGCGGCTTGCCGAGCGCCGCGGCCATCACACCGCCGGGGAAGCAGACATAGCCGCCCATCCCGAGCACGGCATTCGCGCGGCGCCGCCGGATGATCCGCAGGCAGCTCCAGAACGCACCCAGCAAACGAAGCCCGCCGGTCAGCGTGTGAACCAGGCCCTTGCCGCGCAGGCCCGAGAACGCGACCGTGTCGATCGCGATCCCGCTCGGCGGCACGAGCTTGTTTTCCATCCCGGCCGGCGTACCCAGCCAGCTGATCGACCAGCCTCGCGCCTGCATCTCGCGTGCGACCGCCAGCCCCGGGATCACATGCCCGCCGGTGCCCGCCGCCATCACGACGAGGTGCTTGCTCATGCGCGGCCTCCGCGCATCAGTTGCCGATTTTCAATATCAATACGAATCACGATCGCGAGCGCCGCGACGTTCATCACGATCGCCGAGCCGCCGTAGCTCATCAGCGGCAGGGTCAGCCCCTTGGTCGGCAGCACCCCGAGGTTCACGCCCATGTTGATGAAGGCCTGGCCGCCCATCCACAGGCCGATGCCCTGCGCGTACAGGCCCGCGAACACCCGGTCGAGCGCGATCGCCTGCCGGCCGATGTGAAAGAGCCTGCGCGAGAGCCAGAAGAACGCGAAGATCACGATCGCCACGCCGACGAAGCCGAGCTCCTCGCCAATCACCGCGAGCAAGAAATCGGTGTGCGCCTCGGGCAGGTAGTGCAACTTCTCGACGCTCGCGCCCAGGCCCTGGCCGAAGATCTCGCCGCGCCCGAGCGCGATCAGCGAATGCGTCAGCTGATAGCCCTTGCCCTGCGCATACAGCGGGTCCCAGGGCTTCAGGAACGCGAGGATGCGCTCGGCGCGCCACGGGCTCGCGAGAATCATCAGCACGAACGCGCCGACCAGCACCGCGACGCTCAGGAAGAACATCCGGCCGTTGACGCCGCCGAGGAAGAGGATGCCCATCGCGATCACCGCGATCACCATGAACGCGCCCATGTCGGGCTCGGCCAGCAGCAGCAGGCCGATCACCGCCAGCGCGACCGCCATCGGCAGCACCGCGCGGACGAAGTTCTGCTTGATGTCCATCTTGCGCATCATGTAGCTCGCCGCGTACATCGCGATCGCGACCTTCGCGAGCTCGGAGGGCTGGAAGTTCAGGAGGCCGAGCGGGATCCAGCGGTGCGCGCCGTTGACGCCCTTGCCGATGCCAGGGATCAGCACCAGCACCAGCAGCAGCAGCGAGGCGACGAAGATCCACGGCGAGGACTTCTCCCAGTAGCTGACCGGGATCTGCACCGTGACCAGCGCGACGACGATCGACGACAGGATGAACATCAGCTGCCGCGTCATGAAGTAGGTCGGCGAGTAGCGCGCGAACTTCGGGCTGTCGGGCAGGCCGACCGTCGCGCTGTAGACCATCACCAGGCCCATCGCGAGCATCGCGACGACGACGCAGACCAGCGCCTGGTCGAAGCCGAGGAATTTCGTCTGGCCACCGGCCACGCCGACGTCGATCCAGTCGCGCACCGGGATCGCCGTCTTCCTGGCGTCGGCCCGCTTCGCATCGGGCGTCTTCGCGTCCTTCGCGGTGCGGCCGGGGAACAGGCCGAGCAGCCGCGCGCCGAAGCCGCCGAGGTTCATCGTGCTCATGCCGCGACGCCTCCATGGTCGGCGACGATCGCGTGGACCTCGGCGACGAAGACCTCGGCGCGGTGGCCGTAGTTGCGGAACATGTCCAGGCTCGCGCAGGCCGGGCTCAGCAGCACCGCGTCGCCGGACTGCGCCTGCGTGAAGCACCAGCGCGTCGCCGCTTGCAGCGTGTCATGGCGCTGGATCGCGATGCCGGTCGAGACCAATGCTTCCTCGAGGCGCGCGGCGTCGCGGCCGATCGTCGCGATCGCGCGCACGTGGCGGCGCGCCGGCTCGACCAGCGGCGAAAAGTCCTGGCCCTTGCCGTCGCCGCCGAGGATCACGACGAGCTTGGCCGGGGCCTTGTCGGCGCCCAGCCCGTCGAGCGCCGCGACGGTCGCGCCGACGTTCGTGCCCTTGCTGTCGTCGAACGCGTCGACGCCGTCCAGCGTCGCGATGTACTGCACGCGGTGCGGCTCGCCGAGGTACTCGCGCAGGCCGTGCAGCATCGGCGCGAGCGGGCAATCGATCGCGGTCGCGAGCGCCAGCGCGGCGAGCGCGTTCGAGGCGTTGTGGCGGCCGCGCACGCGCAGCGCGTCGGCCGGCATCAGGCGCTGGATCAGCAGCTCCTCGGGCTCGTCCAGCTTGCCCTTGCCGCCGCGGCCGCGCTTGAGCGTCTCGTCGAGCTCGCGGGCACGCACCAGCCAGGCCATGCCGTTCTCGTCGATCAGGCCGAAGTCGCCCGGGCGCTGCGGCGCGGAGAGGCCGAAGCGGACGACGTGGCGCGCGAGCGTCACCGGCTTGCGGCCTTTCGCCGCGGCCTTCACCACTTCGGGCGCGGGGACGAGGGCCTCGACCAGCGGGTCGTCGCGGTTGATCGCGAGCGTCGCGCGGCGGCCGAAGATGCGGGCTTTCGCGCTGACGTAGTGCGCCATCGAGCCGTGCCAGTCGAGGTGGTCCTGGGTGATGTTCAGAACCGCGGCGGCGTCGGGCTCGAAGCCGGTGACGCCGTCGAGCTGGAAGCTGGAGAGCTCGAGGACCCAGACATCCGGAAGCACCTCGAACACCGGCTTCGCGGGCGGCGGCGCGGCAAGTTCGACCAGCGGGGCGTCGTCGTCGTCGAGCAAGGGCTCGTTCGCGGCGGCGCCGTCGATGGCTTGGAGGTCGACGAGGTCTTCGGGCGCGGGATCGGTCTCG
>DASYCA010000362.1:0-1962 GCA_036500445.1 Burkholderiaceae bacterium
GCAGTGCAGCTCGCCGCGCGCGAGCGCGGGCTTGAGCATGTTGCCGGCGTCGATCGCGCCCTCGGCCTTGCCGGCGCCGACCATCGTGTGGAGTTCGTCGATGAAGACGATGGTCTGGCCCTCGTCCTGCGCCACTTCCTTCAGCACGCTCTTCAGACGCTCCTCGAACTCGCCGCGGAACTTCGCGCCGGCCAGCAGCAGCGCCATGTCCAGCACCAGCACGCGCTTGTTCTTCAGCGAATCGGGCACCTCGCCGGCGACGATGCGCTGCGCCAGGCCCTCGACGATCGCGGTCTTGCCGACGCCCGGCTCGCCGATCAGCACCGGGTTGTTCTTGGTGCGGCGCTGCAGCACCTGGATCGCGCGACGGATCTCGTCGTCGCGGCCGATCACCGGGTCGAGCTTGCCCTTGCGAGCGCGCTCGGTCAGGTCCAGCGTGTATTTCTTCAGCGCCTCGCGCTGGCCCTCGGAATCCGCGCTGTCGACGCTCTGGCCGCCGCGCACCGCGTCGATCGCGGTCTCGAGCGCCTTGCGCGTCAGGCCGTGGCCGCGCACGACGCCGCCGAAGTCGGACTTGGCTTCGGCCGCCGCGAGCAGGAACATCTCGCTCGCGACGAACTGGTCGCCGCGCTTGCTCGCTTCCTTCTCGGCCGACTGGATCAGCGACAGCAGGTCGCGCCCCGGCTGCACGACCTGACCGCTCCCCTGAACTTGCGGCAACCCACCGAGAAAAGTCTCGAGCGCGGTGCGCAGCGCCGCGGTGTTGGTGCCGGCACGGTCGAGCAGCGCCTTCGGGCCGTCGGCCTGCATCAGCATCGCCAGCAACAGGTGCGCCGGTTCGATGTACGGGTTGTCGCGGGTGACGGCCAGGCTCTGGGCGTCGGCCAGGGCTTCCTGGAACTTGGTCGTGAACTTGTCGAGTCGCATGGAATGAAACCTCCGATTGCCAACGACATGGGGCGAAACCGCCCGGTTTTCAAGCCGGTCCGAGCTTGATCTGCATCAACCAGAAGCCGAGTGCCGCACAGCCGAGCGAGCCGAACAGGTGGGCCGCCGAGTGCCCGAACGCGAGCGCCCATTGGCCCCGCTGCAACAGCACCAGCGACTCGCCGGAGAACGACGAGAAGGTCGTCAGGCCGCCCAGGAAACCGGTCACGAGCAGGAGCCGCAGCAGCTCGTTCGGCGAGCGCGAGAACCAGGCCAGCGCGACGCCGATCAGCAGGCCGCCCAGGCAGTTGACGAGCAAGGTGCCGAGCGGGAAGCCGCCCCAGCTCGTGTTCAGCCACAGCCCGGCCCCCCAGCGCAGCAGCGCGCCGATCGCGGCGCCGATCGCGACCGCGAAGACCTGGGACAACGGCAGCGCCGGCATCGGATCAGCCCGCCGCGGCGTTGGACGCCTTGATGCCCCAGCGCGCCATCGCCGCGTCGTCGCTGCTGCGCGCGTCGACCCAGCGCGCGCCGTCCGGGGTGGCTTCCTTCTTCCAGAACGGCGCCTGGGTTTTCAAATAGTCCATCAGGAACTCGCAGGCGTCAAAGGCCGCGGCGCGGTGCGCCGAGGTCACCGCGACCATCATGATCTGGTCCTGCGGCTGCAGCAGGCCGACGCGGTGGATCACGCGCGCGGCGCGGATCTGGAAGCGCTGCATCGCGGCATCGATCATCGCCTCGATCGCGCGTTCGGTCATGCCGGGGTAGTGCTCGAGCTCCATCGCGCTGACCGCCGACCCGTCGTTGCGGTCGCGCACGGTGCCGATGAACGAGGCGACCGCGCCGACGCTCGGATCGCCGGCGCGCAACGCCGCGATCTCGGCGCCGAGATCGAAATCGGCGGTCTGGATCGTCACGCGCGCCGTCGTCATCTCAGCCGCCCGTGACCGGCGGGAAAAACGCCAGCTCGCCGCCGTCGGCCACGACCGCGCTCTCCTCGCACAGGACCTGGTCGAGCGCGCAGCGCAGCGCGCG
>DASYCA010000363.1:0-4264 GCA_036500445.1 Burkholderiaceae bacterium
GTGGTACAGCAGGAACGGGATCGCGATCATCTGGACCATGGTCTTGACCTTGCCCAGCATGTGCACCGCGACGCTGCGCGAGGCGCCGATCTGCGCCATCCACTCGCGCAGCGCCGAGATCGCGATCTCGCGCCCGATGATGATCAGCGCGACCAGGCTTTGCACGCGTTCGAGCTCGACCAGCACGAGCAGCGCGGCGCAGACCAGGAACTTGTCGGCGACCGGGTCGAGGAAGGCGCCGAACGACGAGGTCATGTTGAGCCGGCGCGCGAGGTAGCCGTCGGCCCAGTCGGTCAGCGCGACGACGATGAAGAGCAGCGTCGCGAACAGGTTGCGATCGGGCTCGCCCAGCGGCAGGTGGAACACGCCGACGATCAGCGGGATCGCGACGATGCGCGCCCAGGTCAGCAGTGTCGGCAGGTTGAAGAACATGCCGCCATTGTGCCCCGAGGGCCGACAGGCCCTCGGCCGGCCCCGATCAATCGAGCGTGCGCGGCTTGAACTTGCGGTCGTCGTTGAACAGGAAAGTCTCGGTGAAGCGCCACGGCTTGGGCAGCCGCGACACGTCGCCGAACGGCGCGGCACGCTGGATCGCCTCGGTCGCGAGCTTCACGGTGTCCAGCGCCTGGCTCGGGTTGCGCATCGTCGTGATGCGGCGGATGCTGCCGTCGCCGTTGAGCTCGACTTCCATCACCGGAATCGCGAGCAGCGGCTCGGGCGGCTCGCTCATGTAGGTCATCGACGGGTTGGCCGAGACCATCCGGCGCGCGGCCTGCATGCGCAGCTCGTTCCAGTTGCGCACCGCGCCCGGCGGCGGCAGCGTGCCGGCATCGGCGCTGCCGAGCGGCGCGGGCGTGTGCGACGCGGGCCCCGCCGCCGGCGACGTCGGCGTGCTCGGCGTCGTCGTCGAACAGCCGGCGAGCACGCCCAGTGCGCCCGCGCCGGCCAGGCCGATCCGCCGTGCGAAGCGCGCCAGGCGCGATGGGGTTGCTTGTTGTTCGGGTTCAGTGCAAGGCACGATAGATCTCCTCCGCCAGTTGCTTCGAAATGCCATCCACGCCGAGCAGATCGTCGACGCTCGCGTTGCCGACGCCGCGCACCCCGCCGAAGCGCTGCAGCAGCTTCGCGCGCTTCTTCGGCCCGACGCCGGGGATGTCTTCCAGCGTGCTGCCGCCGGTGCGCACGCTCGCGCGGCGTGCGCGCATGCCGGTGATCGCGAAGCGGTGCGCCTCGTCGCGGATCTGCGCGACCAGCATCAGCGCGGCCGAGTCGCGCCCCAGATAAACCTTGGGGCGGCCGTCGGCGAAGACCAGCTCCTCGAGACCGACCTTGCGGCCCTCGCCTTTTTCGACCCCGACGATGCGCGCCAGGTCGATCCCCAATTCCTCGAACACCTCGCGCGCGACGCCGACCTGGCCGCGGCCACCGTCGATCAGCACCAGGTCGGGCAAGCGCGCCTTGCCGGCGTTCTCGGCGCCGTCGACCCCTTCGACCGCCTCGACCAGCTTCGCGTAGCGGCGCGTCAGCACCTGGCGCATCGCCGCATAGTCGTCGCCGCCGGTGATGCCGTCGATGTTGTAGCGGCGGTATTGCGCGCTCTGCATCTTGTGTCCCTCGAAAACCACGCAGGATGCTTGAGTCGACTCGCCCGCCGTGTGGCTGATGTCGAAACATTCGATGCGAAACGTGTCCAAGTCCTCTACGGCGAGGTCCAAAGCGTCAACCAATGCACGAGTTCGGACCTGCTGCGATCCTTCCTCGGCCAGCAACTGGGCGAGTTTGAGCTGGGCGCCCTTGATGCACATGTCCAGCCACGCGCGCCGCGGCTCGCGCGGCTGGTGCTGGGCCGTGACCTTGACGCCGCTGTGCACCGAGAGCGCCTCGATCAGGCCCTTGTCGACCGCGTGGCTCAGCACCAGCAGCGGCGGCACGCCGCCGTCGAGGTAGTGCTGGGCGATGAAGGCCTCGAGGACCTGGACCTCGGGTTCCACCCGCCGCGCGGCGGGGCCGCCGGCCGGCTTTTCACCCGCTGCGTCGGCGGCGTCGTCGGCCTCGTCGCCGTCCTCCAGCCCGGAGGCGACGGCGTCCTCGACGTGCTTCGGGAAATACGGCCGGTCGCCCAGGTGCCGGCCGCCGCGCACCATCGCCAGGTTCACGCAGGCGCGGCCGCCCTGGACGCGCACCGCGAGGATGTCGGCGTCCTTGGTCGCGACGCCGGTGTTGTCCTCGACCGCCTGCTGGTGCAGCACGCGCGACAGCGCACCGATCTGATTGCGGATCTCGGCCGCCTGCTCGAACCTGAGCGCCTCGGCGTGCGCCATCATCTGCGTCTGCAGGTCGTCCATCAGCTCCTGCTGCTCGCCCAGCAGGAAGCGCTCGGCGTGGGCGACGTCGGCGGCGTAGTCCTGCGGCGAAACGAGGTTCACGCACGGCCCGGTGCAGCGCTTGATCTGGTACAGCAGGCAGGGCCGGCTGCGGTTGTTGAAGACCGTGTCCTCGCAGGTCCGAAGGCGGAACACCTTCTGGATCATCAGGATCGATTCCTTCACCGCCCAGGCGCTCGGGAACGGCCCGAAGTAGCGGTGCCGGCGGTCGACCGCGCCGCGGTAGTACGCGACGCGCGGGAATTCGTGCGCCGCGATCTTCAGGTACGGGTAGCTCTTGTCGTCGCGGAACAGGATGTTGTAGCGCGGCGCGAGCGTCTTGATCAGGTTGTTCTCGAGCAGCAGCGCCTCGGCCTCGGAGCGCACGACCGTCGTCTCCAGGCGCACGATCTTCGTGATCATGTGGCCGATGCGGGTGCCGCCGTGGTTCTTCTGGAAGTAGCTCGAGACGCGCTTCTTCAGGTCGCGCGCCTTGCCGACGTACAGCACCGCGCCCTGCGCGTCGAAGTAGCGGTAGACGCCGGGCAGGCCGGGCAGCGCCGCGACGTCGGCCAGCAGCTGGATGCGCGCCGCGTCGGCGGCGGGGTCGGAAGAATTCGGATCGGAGCTCACGTCCATGATTGTGCCGCTGCCGATAATCGGCCCATGCTCTGGGACCTGTTCTGCCGCGTGATCGACAACCACGGCGACCTGGGCGTCTGCTGGCGCCTGGCCGCCGACCTCGCCGCGCGCGGCGAGCGCGTGCGGCTGTGGGTCGACGACGCCGCGGCGCTGGCCTGGATGGCGCCGCACGGCGCGCCGGGTGTCGCGCTCGGCGCGTGGCCGCCCGGCGGCGTCGACGCCATGCCCGGCGAGGTCGTGATCGAGGCCTTCGGCTGCGCGTTGCCGCCCGCCTTCGTCGCCCGCATGGCGGCGGTCGAGCGCGCGCCGGTCTGGATCAACCTCGAGTACCTGAGCGCCGAAGCCTACGTCGAGCGCAACCACCGGCTGCTGTCGCCGCAGCCGAACGGGTTGCGCAAGTGGTTTTTCTATCCCGGATTCACGCTGCGCACCGGCGGCTTGATCCGCGAAGCGGGCCTGATGCGCCGGCACGGCGACTTCGTGGCCGCGGACTGGCTCGCGCGGCACGCTCTCGCGCCGCGCGCCGGCGAGCAGGTCGTCAGCCTGTTCTGCTACGAACAGCCGGCGTTGCCGGCGCTGCTGGACCGGCTCGCGCAACAGCCGACGCTGCTGCTCGCGACGCCCGGCCATGCGGCGCGCCAGGTGCGCGCGCTGCTCGGCCCCGAGCTGCGGCGCGGCCCGTTGCGCGCTGCGATGCTGCCGGCGCTGACGCAAGCCGGCTACGACGAGCTGCTGTGGGCCTGCGACCTGAATTTCGTGCGCGGCGAGGATTCGTTCGTGCGCGCCCAGTGGGCCGGGCGGCCCTTCGTCTGGCAGATCTACCCGCAGCACGACGACGCGCACCTGGAGAAGCTGGCGGCCTTCCTGGACCGTTTACTGGCCGGTGCCGATGCCGGGCTGACGGATGACGTGCGGGCTGTTTTCACGGCGTGGAATCAAGCGACGCCGCCCGCGGCATTGGCGCTGCCGACGCGCGCCGATTGGGCATCCCAGGCCGTGGCCTGTCGTGCCGCGCTGCTGGCTCAGGACGATCTCTGCACCCAGCTCCGCCGCTTCGTCGCCGAAACGCGCTAAAATCATGGGCTTCGCGCGAAACTATCGCGCCACATCCCGCTAGAACGGAACACACGGAAAGCTGCTATGAAGACCGCAATGGAATTTCGCGCCGGCAACGTCATCATGCAAGGCAAGGACCCGATGGTCGTGCTGCGCACCGAATACAGCCGCGGCGGCCGCAACTCGGCCACCGTGCGCATGAA
>DASYCA010000364.1:0-16915 GCA_036500445.1 Burkholderiaceae bacterium
AGGATCTTCGGATAGGCCGCTTCCGAGCTGGCGGTCGCGAACGACAGCAAGAACGCCTCCTTGATCAGCACCAGGAGCTTGAAGACGCGCGGCCCGAGGAACACGAAGCCGGCAAAGACCAGCAGCCCCCAGAGCAGGATCAGGCCGATGTAGAAGTCGCCCATGAAGACGGCGAACTTCAACAGGATCTCCAGGCCGTTGGTCGCGACCGTCGCGGCCATCGCGGCCATCACCGCGAGGGGTGCCAGCTTCATCACGTAGCCGGTGATCTTCAGCATCGCGTGCGAGAGCTCGTCGATCGCGGCGACCAGCGTTTTCGCTTTCTCACCCAGGGACGCCAGCGCGACGCCGAAGAACATCGAGAACACGACGATCTGCAGGATCTCGTTGTTCGCCATCGCCTCGGCGAAGGATTTGGGCACCATGTGGCCGACGAAATCCTTCAGCGTGAATTTGCTGGTGGCCAGGTTGGCCGAGGCGCCGATGTCCGGCAGCGGCAGGCCCAGGTTCTTGCCCGGCTCCAGCAGGTTGGCCATGATCAGGCCAAGGATCAGCGAGATCAGCGAGGCGGTCACGAACCAGCCCAGGGCTTTCCCGAAGACGCGACCGACCGAGGAGGCGTCGCCCATGTGCGCGATGCCGACGACGAGCGTGGAAAACACCAGCGGGCCGATCAGCATCTTGATCAGGCGCAGGAACACGTCGGACATGATCGACACGTAGCCGGCGATCTCGGCGGCGGACTTCTTGTCCGGAAAGCTGGTGAAGATCATGTAGCCGAGGATGATCCCGATCACCATCGCGATCAGGATCCAGGCGGCGGGCGGCAGGCGTTTGGTCATGAGCTCCTCACTCCGTGTAGTCGTTGGTCCGGCGTCTTTTCACGCGCCGTGACGGAACTGTACGAGCGTGCATGAAATCACGCCAATGCTGAAACCCCGCGAGGTCATGCATCCGATGCATGAGGGTAAACGCGGGCGGATCAGCTCAGTAGCAAGCGCCGGGCCCGGCCGTTCGCGACCGTTTCGCCCCTATTTGGACGCGGCGAGAAAATCCCAGAGCGCACGCGCGCCCGGCTTCGCGACGCGGGCCATTTCGGGCTTCTCGCGATAGATCCGGATGTCCATCTCGAGCTCGTGTTTGCCCGGCGGTGCGGCGCGCACCAGGCGGCGGGTCTTGAGCTCCTTGCGGACCGAGGTCGCGGGCAGGAAGGCCAGGCCGTGGCCTTCGATCGCCATCGCCTTCAGGCCCTCGGCCATGTCGGTCTCGTAGAGCGGCTCCAGGTGCAGCGGCTCGGCCGACTGCTTGACGATCAGCTCGACCAGCCGGCCGAGGTACGCGCCCGGCGCATAGGCCAGGTAGGGCACGCCGCGGCCCGCACTGCCATTGCCGCCGCCGGCGAGGCTGAACATCGGCTCGCCGTTCGCGTCGGCGCGCGCATAGGCGACCAGCGCCTCGTGGCCCAGGCTCATCATCTCGTAGCGCTCGGGGTTCAGCTGCAGCGGCTGCGACGGGTGGTGGTAGGCGAGCAGCAGGTCGCAGCTGCCTTCGACCAGGTGCATCACGGCGTCGTGCACGTTCAGCGCGATCAGCCGGCTCTTCATCGCGCCGAAGCGCTTGCGCAGGTCCATCACCCACTGCGGGAAGAACGTGAACGCGAGCGAGTGCGGGACGGCGAACTCGATCATGTCGTAGCCGGCCGCCTTGTGGCTGCGCATCATGTTGCGCGTGGCCTGCAGCGAGCCGAGCATCTCCAGCGCCTGCGCGTGCAGCGTCTCGCCGGCGGAGGTCAGCCGGGTCGGATAGGACGAGCGGTCGACCAGGTCGATGCCGGCCCAGGCCTCGAGCGACTGGATGCGGCGCGAGAACGCCGGCTGGGTCACGTGGCGCAGCTGGGCGGAGCGCGAAAAGCTGCGCGTCTCGGCGAGGCTGACGAAGTCTTCAAGCCATTTGGTTTCCACGGTGCCAGTGTAGCGAGGCTTGCCCCCTCCCCCGGTGGGGGAGGGAGAAGATGAATCACACCGCGAGCGTCAGATCGGGTGCCGCCGCGGCGCTCGCTTCGCTGCTGCGCTGCAAGCGCCACATGTCGGCGTAGCGCCCGCCGTGCGCGAGCAATTCGTCGTGGCTGCCGCGCTCCAGGATCCGGCCGTGCTCCATCACGAGGATCTGGTGCGCGTCGACGACGGTGGACAAGCGGTGCGCGATGACCAGCGCCGTCTTGTTGCGCGCCGCGCTTTTCAGTTCCGCCTGGATCGCGCGCTCGTTGGCCGAATCGAGCGCCGAGGTCGCCTCGTCGAAGATCAAGACGGGCGGGTTCTTCAAAAGCGTGCGGGCGATCGCGACGCGCTGCTTTTCACCGCCGGAGAGCTTCAACCCGCGCTCGCCGACCATCGTCTCGTAGCCCTTCGGCGTCGACGCAATGAAGTTGTGGATGTGCGCCGCCTTCGCCGCGCCCTCCACGTCCTCCCGGCTCGCGCCGGTGCGGCCGTAGGCGATGTTGTATTCGACCGTGTCGTTGAACAGCACCGTGTCCTGCGGGACGATGCCGATCGACTGGCGCAGGCTTTGCTGCGTGACGCGGCGGATGTCCTGCCCGTCGATCGAAATGCGCCCGCCGTTCACGTCGTAGAAGCGGAACAGCAGCCGCGCCAGCGTGCTCTTGCCCGAGCCCGAGGGCCCGACCACCGCGACCGTCTTGCCGGCCGGGATCTCGAAGCTGATGTCGTGCAGGATCGTGCGGTCGGGGTCGTAGCCGAAGCGCACGTTCTCGAAGCGCACCGCACCGCCGTGCGCGACCAGCGGCGCGGCATCCGGCGCGTCGGCGATCTCGCGGTGCTGGCCGAGCAGCGCGAACATTTTCTCCAGGTCGATCAGGCACTGCTTGATCTCGCGGTAGATCACGCCCAGGAAATTCAGCGGCACGTAGAGCTGGATCATCAGCGCGTTGACGAGCACCAGGTCGCCCAGGGTCATCGTGCCGGCGACGACGCCGAGCGTTGCGCGCCAGACCAGCAAGGTCACCGCGGTCGCGATGATCAGGCTCTGGCCGACGTTCAGCACCGACAGCGAGGTCTGCGATTTCACCGAGACCTGCTCCAGCTTTTGCAGGTTCTCGTCATAGCGCGCCTGCTCGAAGCGCTCGTTGGAAAAATACTTGACGGTCTCGAAGTTGATCAGCGCGTCGACCGCGCGGGTGCTGGCCTTGCTGTCCTGCTCGTTCATCGCGCGCCGGAAGTGGGTGCGCCATTCGGTCACCGAGATCGTGAACGTGATGTAGACGACCAGCGCGCCGAAGGTGATCGCGGCGAACCAGCCGTCGAACTTGGCGGCCAGCAAGCTGATCACCATCGAGATCTCGATCAGCGTCGGCAGGATGTTGTAGATCAGGTAGTTCAGCAGCGACTGGATCGAGCGCGAGCCGCGGTCGATGTCGCGCGAGACGCCGCCGGTCTGGCGTTCCAGGTGAAAGCGCAGGCTCAACGCGAGCAGGTGCTCGAAGGTCTCGAGCGAGACGCGCCGCGCGATCCGCGCCGCTACGGGATAGAACAGGAACTCGCGCGCCTCGGTGAACGCGGTGATCGCCAGCCGCAGCGCGCCGTACGCGAGCAGCAGCGCGACCGGCACGACCAGCACCGCGGCCGGGTCGCCCGGCTTCAGCGACAGCGCGTCGACCAAGCGTTTCAACACCAGCGGCACGCCGATGTTCGCCAGCTTCGCGCCGATCAGGAAAAGCAACGCGACGCCGACGCGCCAGCGCCACTGCCAGACGTAGGGCAGCAGCGACGCGAGCGTGGCCCAGTCCGAGCGCGGCGAGGGCGCGCCGGCGGCGGGCGGTGTGGCAGGGGGAGCGGCGAGCGAGGCGTGGCGCATCAGTGAACAGGCAGGAACGGGCGGGCGACGATGGGATTGGTGAAAGAATGCGGCAATCGACCACCGCAGGTGATGCAATATGACAGGGATTTCAAGTGACGACCGCCGCAGCGGCGCGGACGACTCGATCGCCCCGCTGCATTTGCCCGACGACCGCCAGCTGGTGCTGCGCGTGCTGCCGATGCCGGCCGACTCGAACGCCAACGGCGACATCTTCGGCGGCTGGATCATGGCGCAGGTCGACCTGGCCGGCGCGGTGCTGCCCGCGCGCATCGCGAAGGGCCGCATCGTCACCGTCGCGGTGAACCAGTTCATCTTCAAGCAACCGGTCTCGATCGGGGACCTGCTGAGCTTCTACGCGAAGGTCGAACGCATCGGCCGCACCTCGGTGACGGTCAACGTCGAGGTCTACGCCGAGCGCGACCCGGCGAATCTGCACGTCGTGAAGGTGACCGAGGCGAACCTGACCTATGTCGCAATCGATCGCGAGGGCAAGCCGCGCCCGATCCCGCTCTGACCCGGCCTGATCTCGCGACCGGGGCGCCGTCAGCGTTCGTTCGGCAGGATTTTCTCGACCACGAAGCGCGCGATCGACTCGCCGCAGGCGCGGTAGACCGGCTCGCCGGGATGAAAGCCGTCGCGCGACATCGCGCCCGGCGCGAGCTGCAGGTCGATCGGGACGTGGAAGATGTTCGTCCGGGTTGCCGCCCAGGCCTTCAGCGCGGCGTCGTGCAGCCGCGCGTCGGCGGCCATCACGCCGCGCAGCGGCTGCGGCAGCAGCGGGAACTGGTTGATCGGCGGCAAGGACGCGAACAGCACGTAGCGCGCGCGGCCCTCGTCGAGCAGCCAGTTGGCCAGCGCGGTGCGCTGCTCCATCGCCTTGGCCGGCGAGATCAGGTTGATGACGTCGTTGACGCCGGTCAGGATGATCGCGATGTCGGCCACCGGCGGCGGGTCGTCGCGCAGCATCTGCAGCACCTCCTGCGTCGTGTGGCCGGATTTCGCGCGCAGCCGCCAGCGCACCGCCATCCCGGTGCGGCGCTGCAGGGTGCGCGTGAAATGGCCGGCGAACGCGTGGTCCTGGTTCGCGACGCCGACGCCGGCCGCCGAGGAGTCGCCGGCGATCAGCACGCGCAGGCCGCGCAGGCCGCTGCCGAGCTGACCCTCGCGCGGGCCTTCCGCTTCGGGCAGCGCCGGCGCGCGCCGGCGCGTCATCACGGCCTGCGCGAACAGCACCGGCGAGAGCACGAGCTTGACGGCGAGGGACATCGTCGGGCCGCGATCAGAACGTGGAGAAATCGGGCTTGCGCTTCTGGAAGAAGGCGCTGAAGGCCTCTTGCGCCTCGGGGCTGCGCAGCCGCGTGCCGAACAGCCCGGCCTCGACCTCGATCGTCTCGAACACGGCGGCCGAGCGCGCGCGCCGCATCAGCTTCTTGGTATCGCGCACCGCGCCGGGCGGCAGCGCGTTGAAGCGCTCGGCGATGCGGCGCGCGTGGTTCACGACCTCGCCCGCCGGCAGCACCGCGTTGGCGATCCCGCACTCGACCGCGTCGGCGCCGGTGAACGGATCGCCGAGCAGCAGTTTTTCCGCCGCACGCGCATTGCCCATCAGCTGCGGCACGATCAGGCTGGAGGCGAACTCCGGCACCAGCCCGAGGCTCACGAACGGCATCGCCAGGCGTGCCTCGTCGGAGATGAACACGAAGTCGCAGTGCAGCAGCAAGGTCGTGCCGATGCCGATCGCGGCGCCGGTGACGGCCGCGACGACCGGCTTGTCGCAGCCGATCAGCGCCTTCATGAAGACGAAGGCCGGCGACTCGGTGCTGCCGGGCGGGCGCTGCATGAAGTCCTCGATGTCGTTGCCCGAGGTGAAGATGCCGGGCTGGCCGGTGATCAACACCGCGCGGACGGCGTTGTCCGCCGTCGCGGCGGTCAGCGCGTCGGCCATCTGCTGGTACATCGCGCCGGTGATCGCGTTCTTCTTCTCGGGCCGGGCGATTTCGATCGTGGCGACGCCGTTCAGCGTGGCGGTCTTGATGCTCATGGGGTGGTCTCCGGTGAGGGATGGTCGTCAGGCAGCTTCGGACCAGTGGTTCGCGAAGTGCATCAGGTGCGCGCGCAGGTAGGCCGGCTTGGCCAGCGCGCCATAGGCAAAATGCGGCGCGAGCGCGCCGTCGAAGCGGTCGAAGCCCTGCAGCGCCACGATCGCGTGATCGATCGCCGGCGCGAGCGGCTGGCCCTGCGCGAGCGCGGGCGCGCCGGGGATCGGGTCGTCGAGCGGGTGCGTCATCTGGCCGCGCGCATTGAACAGCGCGAACGCGTACGAGCCCAGCGTCGCACGGAACCAGGCCGGCTTGATCTGCGGGAAACCATGCATCGAGTATTCAATGCTTTGCGCAACGTGGTGCAGCACGTGCGGCAGATCCCACGCGCCCGTCATGTGCGGCGCCTCCACCCTGAGCCGCTCGAGCGTCTTCAAGGCCGCGGGCAGCGACGCGAAGCGCTCGGACGCGAGTGCCGCCGGGTGCACGAGGCTGGCCACCACCGGCGCGGCGAGCGCACCAAGGCCGATCACGACGCCGAGCCGGCGCAGCGCGCTGCGCCGCTCCGCGTCGACGACGACCAGCGAATCAGACACGCTCGAAGATGCCGGCCGCGCCCTGGCCGGTGCCGACGCACATCGTGACCATGCCGTATTTCAAGTCGTGGCGGCGCAGCGCGTGCACGACGGTCGCGGCGCGGATCGCGCCGGTCGCGCCCAGCGGGTGGCCGAGCGCGATCGCGCCGCCCATCGGGTTCACTTTGGCCGGGTCCAGCCCGATGCTGTTGATGACCGCGAGCGACTGCGCCGCGAAAGCCTCGTTCAGCTCGATCCAGCCGATGTCGTCGAGCTTCAGGTTCGCGTAGCGCAGCGCGGCCGGGATCGCCTCGATCGGGCCGATGCCCATGATCTCGGGCGGCACGCCGCGCGCGGCGAAGCTGACGAAGCGGGCGAGCGGCGTCAGGCCGAATTGCTTGACCGCTTTTTCGCTCGCGAGGATCAGCGCGCCGGCGCCGTCGCTGGTCTGCGAGCTGTTGCCGGCGGTGACGCTGCCCTTGGCCGCGAACACCGGCCTGAGCTTCGCGAGGCCTTCGAGCGAGGTGTCGGGGCGCGGGCCTTCGTCGAGCTTCACGGTGCGGGTCTGGGTGCCCGGCTCGCCCGTCAGCAGATTCGGGAAGCGCGCGACGATCTCGATCGGCGTCATCTCGTCGCTGAACTCGCCGGCCGCTTGCGCACGCATCGCGCGCAGGTGCGATTCGAGCGCGAACGCGTCCTGCGCCTCGCGCGAGACCTTCCACTGCTTCGCGACGTTCTCGGCCGTGATGCCCATGCCGTAGGCGATGCCGACGTTCGCGTCGTTCTCGAAGATCGCCGGGTTGAACGAGGGTTTATTCCCGCCCATCGGCACCAGGCTCATCGACTCGGCGCCGCCGGCGATCATCACGTCGGCCTCGCCGACGCGGATGCGGTCGGCCGCCATCTGGATCGCGGTCACGCCCGAGGCACAGAAGCGGTTCACGGTGACGCCGCCGATGGGCTTCGGGAAGCCGCACAGCGCGACCGCGATGCGGGCCATGTTCATGCCCTGCTCGCCTTCGGGGAACGAGCAGCCGATGATCGCGTCCTCGATCGCCGCCGGGTCGAGCGTCGGCACCTGCGTCATCGCGCTCTTGATCGCCGCGATCAGCAGGTCGTCCGGCCGCGTGTTCCTGAAATACCCCCGCCCCGAGCGCCCGATCGGCGTGCGGGTGGCGGCCACGATGTAGGCGTCTTGAACTTGCTTGCTCATGATGGTTCCTTGGTATTCACATTCACTCCCTCCCCCTCTGGGGGAGGGCTGGGGTGGGGGCCGGCGGGGCCGCCAACCGTTCAACAATGCTCACGACAACCGCGTCCGTCTCCGACAGCACCTCGTTGGCCCAGAGACGGAGCACCGCATAGCCCTGGCTCCGCAGCCACTGCGTCCGGCGATCGTCGTAGGCTTGCTCGTCAAGGTGTTGCGACCCATCGATCTCGATCGCCAGCTTGCGGTCGAGACAAACGAAATCGAGCACATAGCTGCCGAGTGGATGCTGGCGGCGGAACTTGACGCCCAGTTGCTCCAGGCGCAGACGCGACCAAAGACGGCGCTCGGCATCGGTCATGCCGGTGCGCAGGCTCTTGGCGTGGTGTCTGGCGGAGGGGGTGGCTTGGTGTTCCATGGTGGGTGCTGCATCTGGCCCCCATCCCGGCCTTCCCCCAGAGGGGGAAGGAGTGGGGAGGAGGGTTGCGAGGATCAATTGCGCACGGGCTTGCCGGTTTGCAGCATGCCCATGATCCGCTCCTGGGTCTTCGGGTGGTCGAGCAGGCCGCAGAAGTGCTTGCGTTCGAGCGCCATCAGGTACTCCTCGCTGACCAGCGAGCCGGCATCGACGTCGCCGCCGCAGACCACGTCGGCGATCAGTGCGGAGATGTGGAAGTCGTGCGCGCTGATGAAGCCGCCGTCGCGCATGTTCGCGAGCTGCGCCTTGATCGTCGCGATCGCGTTGCGGCCGGCCACCGGGAACAGCGTTCGCGCGGGCGCGCGGTAGCCGCTCTCGAACATCGCCTTGGCCTGCTGGGTCGCGACATGCAGCAGTTCGTCCTTGTTCGGCACGACCACGTCGCTCCACAGCAGGTAGCCGAGCTTGCGCGAATCGATCGCGCCGGTGCCGGCCTTGGCCATCGCCGCGCCGGTGAAGCCCTCCGACAGGAACTTGAAGATGTCGGCGTTCGCGCTCCCGGCGTTCGCCATCTCGGCCGCGCGCCGCGCGATGTAGGTCAGCCCGCCGCCGCCCGGGATCAGCCCGACGCCGACCTCGACCAGGCCCATGTAGCTCTCCATCGCCGCGACCCGCCTGGCCGAGTACACCGCGAGCTCGCAGCCGCCGCCGAGCGCAATGCCGCGGACCGCCGAAACGACCGGGACGCTCGCATAGCGGATGCGCAGCATCGCGTCCTGCAGCTTCTTCTCCTCGGGCAGGATGCCCTTGCCGCCGCTCTTCATGAACACCGGCATCATCGACTCGAGGTTCGCGCCGGCCGAGAACACGTCGTCCGGCGACCAGATCACCAGGCCCTTGAATTTCTCCTCGGCGATCTCGACGGCCTTCAACAGGCCCTGCGTCACGGTCTCGCTGATCAGGTGCAGCTTCGCGGTGATGCTGGCGATCGCGACCTCGCCGTCCAGCGTCCAGACCCGGACCTCGTCGTTCCTGAACAGCTCGGTGCCCGAGGCCAGCGGCGCGGCCGCGCCGGAGCCGAGCACCGATTCGCGAAAGGCCTGGCGCTCGTACACCGGCAGCGTGCTCGGCGCGACCCAGCGCGCGTGCGCGGCGCTCCACGAGCCTTCGGGGTGGTGCACGCCGCCGTGCGCCGCAACCGGCCCCTCGAAGACCCAGACCGGCAGCGGCGCGGCGCTCAGCGCCTTGCCGGCGTCGATGTCCTCCTTGATCCACTGCGCGACCTGCGTCCAGCCGGCCGCCTGCCACAGCTCGAACGGGCCTTGCTGCGCGCCGAAGCCCCAGCGCATCGCGAAATCGACGTCGCGCGCGCTCTCGGCGATGTCGGCCAGGTGCACCGCCGCGTAGTGAAAACCGTCGCGCAGGATCGCCCAGAGGAACTGCGCCTGCGGGTTCTTCGATTCGCGCAGCAGCTTCAGCCGTTCGGCCGGCGGCTTCTTCAACATGCGGCCGACGATCTCGTCGGCCTTGCCGCCGCCGGCGACGTACTCGCCCTTGGCCGGGTCCAGCCGCAGGATGTCCTTGCCCACCTTCTTGTAGAAGCCGGCGCCGGTCTTCTGGCCCAGCGCGCCCTTCGCGATCAGCGCGGCGAGCACCGGCGGCGTCGCATAGCTCGGGAAGAACGGGTCGCCGGCAAGGTTGTCCTGCAGCGTCTTGATCACGTGCGACATCGTGTCCAGGCCCACGACGTCGGCCGTCCGGAAGGTGCCGCTGCTCGCGCGGCCGAGCTTCTTGCCGGTCAGATCGTCGACGACGTCGTAGCTCAGCCCGAAGGTCTCGGCCTCCTTGATCGTCGCGAGAATCCCGGCGATGCCGACGCGGTTCGCGATGAAGTTCGGCGTGTCCAGCGCGCGCACGACGCTCTTGCCCAGCGAGGTCGTCACGAACGCCTCGAGTTGATCCAGGATCTCGGGCAGGGTCGTCGGCGTGTTGATCAGCTCGACCAGCGCCATGTAGCGCGGCGGGTTGAAGAAGTGGATGCCGCAGAAGCGCGGTTTGATTTCTTCGGGCAGCACCTCGGAGAGCTTGGTGATCGACAGCCCCGAGGTGTTGCTCGCGACGATCGCATGCGGCGCCACGGCCGGCGCGATGCGTTTGTAGAGGTCGAGCTTCCAGTCCATGCGCTCGGCGATCGCCTCGATGATCAGGTCGCAGCCGCTCAGCAGCTCGAGGTGCTCTTCGTAGTTCGCGGCCTGGATCAGCGCGGCGTCCTCGTTGATCCCGAGCGGTGCGGGTTTCAACTTCTTCAGGCCGTCGATCGCCTTCGTCACGATGCCGTTCTTCGGGCCTTCCTTGGCGGGCAGGTCGAACAGGATCACCGGCACCTTGCAATTCACGAGATGGGCGGCGATTTGCGCGCCCATCACGCCGGCGCCGAGCACCGCGACCTTGCGCACGGGGAATCGATTCATGGGGATGTCCTTCAGTGGATGTTCAGCGGCCGCGTCACTCGACGCGGATCCAGGTCTGGTTGCGGTAGAACGGGCCGATGAAGCCGCGCACCTCGAGCGTCTTGCCGCCGTCGGTCGGCGTCAGGCGGACCTTGTAGGTCTTGCCGTTGTTCGGGTCGAGGATCTCGCCGCCATCGAATTTCGCCTTGTCGTCGGCGTTCTGCGTCACGCCCTTGATGATGGTCAGGCCCATCATCGGTTGGTTCTTGCGGTCGTCGCTGCACTTCTCGCAGACCGCATCGGGCTTGGTCGCCGGATCGAGCAGCTTCTCCACCTTGCCGGTGTAGACGCCACCGGCCTCGGTGATGCGCACGAAGGACTTTTCCTTCTTGGTCTCGTCGTCGATCGTCTTCCAGACGCCGGCCGGCGTGGCCTGGGCGTGCGCGAGCGCGGCGAACAGGCCGAGGCCGAGCGCGGCCACGAGGCTGCGGGTGGACGAGCCGATGGCGGCGCTCAAAACAGCGCCTCGTCCATTTCCATCAGCGGTGCCGCGCCGGAGCGCGCGGTGCGGATCAGCGCCGCCGTCTCGGGCAGCAGCTTCGCGAAATAAAAGCGCGCGGTCATCAGCTTGGCCTTGTAGAACGGGTCGCCGCCGTCCGCCTTGGCGAGCGCGACCTTGGCCATGCGGGCCCAGAAGTACGCGAACACCAGGTGGCCGCAAACGCGCAGGTAGTCGACCGCGGCAGCGCCGGCTTCGTCCGGGTTCTTGAACGCCTTCATGCCGATCTCGGTCGTCAGCTTCGTGACCTTGTCGCCGAGGTCGGCGAGCGGGTTGACGAACTCCTGCATCGCTTCATCGATGCCTTCGTCCTCGACGAACTGGGCCACTATTTTGCCGAACTTCTTCAGCTTCGCGCCGTTGTCGGCGAGCACCTTGCGGCCGAGCAGGTCGAGCGACTGGATCGTGTTCGTGCCTTCGTAGATCATGTTGATGCGCGCGTCGCGCACGAACTGCTCCATGCCCCACTCGCGCACATAGCCGTGGCCGCCGAAGACCTGCATGCAGTGCGAGGTCGCGATCCAGGCGTTGTCGGTCAGGAAGGCCTTGATGATCGGCGTGACCAGCGCGACGAGGTCGGCGCTCTCGGCGCGAACCTTCGCGTCCTCGCTGCCGAGCTCCTTGTCGAGCTGCAGCGTCGTCCACATCGCGAACGCCCGCGCGCCTTCGGCGTAGGCGCGCGCGGTCAGCAGCATCTTGCGCACGTCGGGGTGGTGGATGATGGTGTCGGCCGGTTTGTCCGGGTTCTTCACGCCCGACAGCGAACGCATCTGGATGCGGTCCTTCGCGTACACGACGGCGTTCTGGTAGGCGACTTCGGTCAGGCCAAGCGACTGCATCCCGACGCCCAGGCGCGCGGCGTTCATCATCACGAACATCGCCGCGAGGCCCTTGTTCGGCTCGCCGACCAAGGTGCCGACCGCGCCGTCCAGGTTCAGCTGCGCGGTCGCGTTGCCGTGGATGCCCATCTTGTGCTCGAGGCCGCCGCAGAAGATCGGGTTGCGCGCACCCAGAGAACCGTCCGGGTTGACGAGAAACTTCGGCACCACGAACAGCGAGATGCCCTTGGAGCCGGCCGGCGCGTCCGGCAGGCGCGCCAGCACCAGGTGGATGATGTTGTCGACCATGTCGTGCTCGCCGGCCGAGATGAAGATCTTGTTGCCGGTGATCTTGTAGGTGCCGTCCACTTGCGGTTCAGCCTTGGTGCGCAGCAGGCCCAGGTCGGTGCCGCAATGCGACTCGGTCAGGCACATCGTGCCGGTCCAGTGGCCGCTCGTCAGCTTGGGCAGGTACATCTTCTTCTGCGCTTCGGAGCCGTGCGTGTGCAGCGCCTCGTAGGCGCCGTGCGACAGGCCGGGGTACATCGTCCAGGCCTGGTTGGCCGAGTTCAGCATCTCGTACATGCACTGGTTCAACAGGTGCGGCAAGCCCTGGCCGCCGTAAGCCGTGTCGCAGCTGAGCGCCGGCCAGCCGCCCTCCACGTACTGCGCGTACGCGGCCTTGAAGCCGGTCGGCGTCTTCACTTCGTGGGTCGCCTTGTCGAGCACGCAACCCTCTTCGTCGCCGGCCTGGTTGGTCGGTGCGACCACCGACGTGGCGAACTTGCCGCCCTCCTCGATCACCGCGTTGATCGTCTCGACGTCGATGTCGGCGTAGGCCGGCAGCGCCTTCAGTTCGTCGACGACGTTGAGCACTTCGTGCATCACGAACTGCATGTCGCGCAGCGGCGGGGTGTACTGGGGCATGGAGAGCTCCTAGAGTGTGGTGGTGTCGCGGGGGGTCGAGGCGGGGGTCAGGTAGTGCCAGAGCACGTTCTCGAACGCGGCGCGGGCGCGCGCATCGGCGCCGGCGTGGCGCAGGAAGCGCGCGTCGTGGTGCAGCGCGAGGATCAGGCCGTGGACCTCGAACAGCACCTGCTTCGAATCGGTGTCGGCGCGCAGGTGGCCTTCGTCGATCGCCATCCGGATCGCGCGCTCGAGCGCGTCCTGCCAGGTCTGGACCATCGTGACGAGGGCGTCGCGCACCGGGCCGGGCCGGTCGTCGAACTCGACCGCGCCGCTGATGTAGATGCAGCCGGCGTCGATCTCGTAGGAGACGCGCTTGAACCAGCGGTCGAACAACGCGCGCAGGCGCGGCAGGCCGCGCGCTGCCGTCATCGCCGGCTCGAAGACCTCGGCCTGGAATTGCTCGTGGTACTCGCGCACGACCGAGATCTGCAGCTCCTCGCGCGAGCCGAAGTGGGCGAACACCCCCGACTTGCTCATCTGCGTGACCTCGGCCAGCGCGCCGATCGACAGCCCCTCCAGCCCCTTGTGCGAGGCCAGCGCCAACGCCGCGTCCAGGATCGCCGCACGCGTCTGGCGGCCCTTCATCAGCGGGCGCGGGGACGCGGTGTCGGCGCTGTCTTCGCGGGAGGCGGAGGAAGTGGGAATCACGGCGTGGAGAGGAGTCGGAGGGGGCTCGGGTGGAAAATAGAACGATCGTGCTATTTTGCGATCATGACATGGATCGCGGCCGGCGCGGGCGGGTTTTTTGGAAACTTTTTGAACGCCCGCGACTACCATCGCGGCCACACCACACATCGAAGGAGTCGCATGAAGATCGCTGTCGTCGGGTTGGGCGCGGTGGGCGGGCTGGTCGCGGCGCGGCTGGCGCTGGCCGGGCACGAGGTGTCGGGGCTGGCGCGCGGTGCCACGCTGGCGGCCGTGCGCCGGGGCGGATTGCGGCTGGAAGTGGCCGGGCAGACGCAGCGCGTCGAGCTCCGTGCGAGCGACGACGCCCGCACGCTCGGCGCCCAGGACCTCGTCGTGATCGCGCTGAAGGGCCAGGCGCTGGCGGAGGCCGGCGCGTCGATCCAGCCGCTGCTCGGCGCGCAAACGACCGTGCTGCCGGCGATGAACGGCGTGCCCTGGTGGTTCCTGCAGACCCTGCCGGCCGGCAGTGGGCTGGACGAGGCGGCGCGCACCGCGCCGCTGGCCAGCATCGACCCGGACGGTCGCATTGCCGCCGCGTTGCCGCTCGCGCGCGTGCTCGGCTGCGTCGTCCACCTGACCTGCGCGAGCCCCGAGCCCGGGCTGGTGCGGCACGGCTTCGGCGACCGATTGATCGTCGGCGAGCCCGCCGGCGGGGCCTCGGCGCGCACCGACAGCGTCTGCGCGGCGCTCGCCGGCGCCGGCTTCACGGCCGAGCCGAGCGCCGACATCCGCCACGACGTCTGGTACAAGCTGTGGGGCAACATGACGATGAACCCGGTCTCGGCGCTGACCGGCGCGACCGCCGACCGCATCCTGGACGACCCGCTGGTGAATGCCTTCATGCTGCGCACGATGAGCGAGGCGGCGCAGATCGGCGCGCGCATCGGCTGCCCGATCGCCCAGTCCGGCGAGGAGCGCCAGGGCCTGGCGCGCAAGCTCGGCGCGTTCAAGACCTCGATGCTGCAGGACGCCCAGGCCGGCCGCGCGCTCGAGATCGACGCGCTGGTCAGCGCGGTGCGCGAGATCGGCGTGCGCGTCGCGGTGCCGACGCCCAACATCGACGCGCTGCTGGGCCTGACGCGGCTGATGGCGCGCGAGCGCGGGCTCTATCCGCCGGCCGCCTGAACCGAAGCACGGCGGTGTGACGCGCGTGTGGCGCGCATGTGGCGCGCCGGCACCGATATCCCCGGTGCTTGAGGGAAGTGCGCGCTTGCATTACGCTAGCGAATCATGGAAGTCCTGCAACTCGACGTCTCCGGCCGGCCGCAAGCCTGGCTTTCGGCCAAGGAAGCGGCCGTGCTCTATGCCACCGACGGCGTCGCCTGGACGCTCGGCGACGCCTTCTACGTGCTGCGCGGCGGGATGCAGCGGCGCACCGGGCTGCAGTCGAAGATCGAGGTCCACCCGATCATCGCGGTGCGCGGCTCGGTGCCGAGCCGGGCCTGGCGGCAGACGCCTGCGCTGTCCAACCCGAAATTATTTGCCCGCGACCGCGGCATCTGCGCATACTGCGGCGGCCACTTCCGCTTCGACGACCTGACCCGCGAGCACATCATCCCGACCTCGCGCGGCGGGGTCGACAACTGGATGAACTGCATCACCGCCTGCCGCCCCTGCAACGGCCACAAGGGCAACCGGATGCCGGAAGAGGCGAATCTGTCGCTGATGTATTTACCCTATGTGCCCAGCCTGCACGAGGACATGATCCTGCGCGGCCGGCGGATCCTGGCCGACCAGATGGAGTTCTTGCTGGCGAGCGTGCCGCGGCACAGCCGTTTGCACGGCTGAACCGCGGCAACGCGGCTCGTCAAGCCGCCTTGATCCGCTCCGCGCTGAACGGCATCTGACGCAGCCGCTTGCCCGTCGCCGCGAACATCGCGTTCGCGACCGCCGGGCCGATCAGCGCCGTCGCCGGCTCGCCGATGCCGCCGGGCTTCTCGGTGCTCGGCACCAGCGTGATGTCGATCACCGGCGCCTCGTTCATGCGCAGCACCAGGTACTGGTGGAAGTTCGTCTGCTGCACCCGGCCCTGGTCGAGCGTGATCTCGCCGTACAGCGCCGCGGTCAACCCGAACGCGATGCTCGACTGGATCTGCGCCTCGACCGTGTCGGGGTTCACCATCAGCCCCAGGTCGGCGACGACCGTCACCCGGTGCACGACCGGCACGCCGTCCTTCATCGAGATCTCGGCGACCTGGGCCATGTACGTGTCGTAGCCCTCCATCAGCGCGATGCCGCGGAAGCGCCCGGCCGCGGCCGGCGTGCCCCAGCCGGCCTTGTCGGCGGCCTGCTTCAGCACGTTCGCGAAACGCGGTTTATTCCCCAGCAGCGACATCCGGTAGGCGTACGGGTCCTGCCCCGCCGCGGCCGCGCATTCGTCGATGAAGCTCTCGTTCGCGAACGCGTTCAGCGCGTGGCTGACCGAGCGCCAGTAGCCGACGCGCAAGCCGGTGTCGTGCTTGACGATGTCGTGCCGGGTCGCCGGGATCTCGTAGGCCGCCAGCGCCGCCTCGGTCATCAGCGGATCCTGCGCCTCCTTCGGCAGGCCGAAGACGCGCCCGGTGACGGACTGCGAGACCATCTTGAAGGTCATCGCGGTCGGCTTGCCGTCGGCGCCGAGCGCCGCGGCCAGCGTGTGCACCGACTGCGGCCGGTAGTAGTCGTGCGTCATGTCGTCTTCGCGCGTCCACAGCAGCTTGACCGGCTTGTTCACCGCCTTGGAGATCTGCGCCGCCTGGATGATGTAGTCGATGTCGATGCGCCGGCCGAAGCCGCCGCCCAGGAAGGTGGTGCGCAAGGTCACGTCTTCAGGCTTCACGCCCAGCACCTTCGCGACCACGGTCTGGCCCGCGTCCTGCCACTGGGTCGGCCCGATCAGGTCGACCTTGCCGTCGTGGTAGTGCGCGGTGAAATTCATCGGCTCCAGCGGGGAATGAGAAAGCAGCGGCATCACGTACTCGGCGCGCACGACCTTCGGGGAGGCCTTGATCACGGCCTCGGCGTCGCCGACCGCCTTCAGCGGGATCAGCAGGTCGTCCGCCGCGCCGGCGCGGATGCCGGCGAGCATGTTCTGGTCGGTCAGCGCCGCGCCCGCGCCTTCGTCCCAGACCACGGTCAGGCCCTCGCGCGCCTTCTTCGCGTGCCACCAGCTGTCGGCGACGATCGCGACACCGTCCGTGATCTGCACGACGTCGATCACGCCGGGCATCGTCTTCGCCTTCGCGGCGTCGAAGCTCTTGACCGTGCCGCCGATCACCGGGCATTGCTCGATCGACGCGTAGACCATGCCGGGCAGCTTGACGTCGATGCCGAACTCGGCC
>DASYCA010000365.1:0-5301 GCA_036500445.1 Burkholderiaceae bacterium
GCACCGACCACTCGCACCAGGACGTACGCGACGCGATCCGGCAACTGCACCTGCTGACCATCGCCGACATCCAGTGCTCGCTCTCGTGGCGCACGCCCAACGGCTGCTCGTCGTGCCGCCCGGCGCTGAACTACTACCTGATCAGCACCTGGCCCAAGGAAGCCAGGGACGATCCGCAGAGCCGCTACATCAATGAGCGCTCGCACGCGAACATCCAGAAGGACGGCACCTATTCGGTGATCCCGCGCATGTGGGGCGGCGAGACGAATTCGTCGGAGCTGCGCCGCATCGCCGATGTGGTCGACAAGTACCAGATCCCGACGGTCAAGGTCACCGGCGGCCAGCGCATCGACCTGCTGGGCGTGAAGAAGGAAGACCTGGTCAACGTGTGGAAGGACATCGGCATGCCCTCGGGCCATGCCTACGCGAAGGCGCTGCGCACTGTCAAGACCTGCGTCGGCAGCGAGTGGTGCCGCTTCGGTACGCAGGACTCCACGCAGATGGGGAAGGATCTCGAGCGTGCGCTGTGGCGCATGTACGCGCCGCACAAGGTCAAGCTGGCCGTCTCGGGCTGCCCGCGCAACTGCGCCGAGTCGGGCATTAAGGACGTCGGGATCATCGGCGTCGATTCGGGCTGGGAACTCTACGTCGGTGGCAACGGCGGCATCAAGACGGAAGCCGCGCAGTTCTTCTGCAAGGTGCGCACGGCCGAGGAGGTGATGGAAGTCAGTGGCGCCTTCCTGCAGCTGTACCGTGAAGAAGGTTGGTACCTCGAGCGCACCGTGCATTGGATCGCGCGCGTCGGCCTCGACGGCATCAAGCAGCGCGTGCTCGACGACCTCGCCAACCGCAAGGCGCTGTGGGAGCGCCTGCAGTTCGCGCTCGACGGCGAACCCGACCCGTGGTTCGAGTTCGACAAGGCATCGGTCGATCAACGCCAGTTCATTCCGCTGGTTCCGGCATGAACAACGGAGAACAGCCCATGAACGACTGGTCCGCCATCTGCCGCGTCGACGACATCCCGGTGCTTGGCGCGCGCCGCGTGCGGCGTCCCGCAGGGACCGACGTCGCGGTCTTCCGCACCGACGGCGATCGCGTCTTCGCGCTGCTCGACCGCTGCCCCCACAAGGGCGGCCCGTTGAGCCAGGGGATCGTGTTCGGCGAGCACGTCGCCTGCCCGTTGCACAACTGGGCGATCTCGTTGGTGGACGGCGAGGCGCGCGCCCCCGACATCGGCTGCACGATCCGTTTCGCGGTGCGCGTTGAGGCCGGCGTGGTGAGCCTGCTGGCCAGCGAACTGGCGACGCTGGCCACCGACGATTCCGCCGACGCGACCGCGCTCGCCGCCGCGCATCGGGTGATCGCAATCGCGAGCGCCTGAGCGCCACGCTGCGTCCGATGGCCTCGATCCCGATCATCTCCGAAGCGAGCGTCGGCGCTCGCGAGACTCGCTCCACGTGTCCGTACTGCGGCGTCGGATGCGGCGTGGTGATCCGCACGGAGGGCTCCACGATCGTGGATGTGCGAGGCGATCCCGAGCATCCGGCCAATTTCGGCCGCCTGTGCACGAAGGGCAGCACGCTACACCTGACGGCGGCGCCCCACGTGAGTGCGCAGGCGCGGCTGTTGCAACCGATGCAGCGCGACCGGCGCGGGGCGACGCCCACGGCGATCGCGTGGGACGACGCGCTGGACAGCCTGTCGCAACGGCTGGTCGACACCGTGCGGACGCACGGCCCCGACGCGGTCGGGCTCTATATCTCGGGACAGTTGCTGACCGAGGACTACTACGTCTTCAACAAGCTCGCCAAGGGACTCCTGGGCACCAACAACATCGACACCAACTCGCGGCTGTGCATGTCCAGCGCGGTCTCCGGCTACAAGGCGACGCTGGGCGCCGACGCGCCACCGGCTTGCTACGACGACTTCGGCGATGCGGATCTCGTCTTCATCACCGGCAGCAACCTGGCGTGGGCCCATCCAATCCTGTGCCGCCGGCTGGAGGACGCAAGGGCGGCGCGGCCAGCGCAGAAGTGGATCGTCGTCGACCCGCGCAAGACCGAGACGGCCGCGATGGCCGACCTGCATCTCCAGATCCTGCCGGGCAGCGATGTCGCGCTGGCGCACGGCCTGCTGCACCTGATGCTGTGGGAAGGCTTCACCGACGCCGCGTTCATCCGCGCGCACACGAGCGGCTTCGAGGCCTTGCGCGACCGGGTGCGTGAATGCACTGTGCGCGAGACCGCGCGCGCGACAGGCCTCCGCGAAGAGGACATCGTATCCGCGGCACGCTGGTGGGGTGGCGCGGCGGCGGTGTTGTCGCTGTACTGTCAGGGGCTCAACCAGAGCGCGCAAGGCACTGCCAACAATGCTTCGCTGATCAACCTGCACCTGGCCACCGGACAGATCGGGCGCCCCGGCGCCGGACCCTTCTCGCTCACCGGACAGCCCAATGCGATGGGCGGTCGCGAAGTGGGCGGCCTGGCGAACCTGCTGTCCGCGCACCGCGACCTGGCCAACCCGGCGCATCGCGCCGAGGTGGCGGCGCTGTGGGGCGTGGACGAGGTGCCTAGCCGGCCGGGCAAGACGGCGGTCGAGATGTTCGAAGCCGCGGCCGACGGCGAGGTCAAGCTGCTGTGGATCGCGTGCACCAACCCTGCGCAGTCGCTGCCCGATCAGGCGACCGTGCGGCGCGCGTTCGAACGCGCGGAGTTCGTCGTGCTGCAGGAAGCCTTCGCGAACACGGCGACCGCGCGCTTCGCCGACCTGCTGCTGCCGGCGTCGACGTGGGGCGAGAAGAGCGGCACCGTGACCAACAGCGAGCGCCGCATCAGCCGCGTGCGTTCCGCGGTGCCTGCGGTCGGAGCGGCGCGTGACGACTGGCGCATCGTCGTGGACGTCGCGCGCCGGGTCGAGGCGCGGTTGCGGCCCAGGCAGCCTTCGTTGTTCGCGTTCGACGACGCCGAGTCCGTCTGGAACGAGCATCGGGAAACGACACGAGGTCGCGACCTCGACATCACCGGGCTCAGCTACGCGTTGATCGACCGCGACGGCCCGCAGCAATGGCCTTACGCGCAAGGCGCGACCCAGGGTCAGGCACGGCTCTACGCGGACGGACGCTTCGCCACCGCCAACGGCCGCGCGCGCTTCTTCGACGTCGACGCCAAGCTGCCGGCCGAACCGCGCGACGCGCGCTTCCCGTTCTCGCTCACCACGGGCCGGCTGCGCGACCAGTGGCATGGCATGAGCCGCACCGGGACGCTCGGTCGCCTGTTCGGGCACGTGGCCGAGCCGTCGATCGACCTGTGCGCGCAGGACATGGCGCGCCTGAACCTGGGCGACGGCGACCTGGTGAGCGTCGCCTCGCGCCGCGGCGAGCTGGTGTTGCCGGCTCGTCGCAGCAGCGCGCAGGCCTCGGCGCAAGCCTTCATCGCGATGCACTGGGGCGAAGAGGTGTTGACCGGCAGCGGCGCGGCCGTCGACCCCTTCGCCGGCATCAACGGGTTGACGACGCCGGCGTTCTGTCCGCAATCGAAGCAGCCCGAGCTGAAGCACTGTGCCGTGCGCATCGCGCGCGCGAACCTGCCGTGGCGGCTGCGTGCGATGGCCTGGCTGCCGCAGGACGAGGCGCTCGCGCGTCGTGATCGCATCCGTTCGCTGATGGCGCCGTTCGGCTACGCGGCCTGCCTGCCGTTCGGACGCGAGCCGGATGCACAGGGTCGCCTCGGCCTGTGGCTTGACGCCGCCGCCGCGGAGATGCCTGCGGTCGCGCAACTCGATGCGCTGCGCGCCGAACTCGCCTTGTCGGCGGAGGCCGTGCTCGACTACCGCGACCCGCGCACCGGTGTGCAGCGCGCGCTGCGCATCAGCCGCGATGCCGCAGGCGCGGAGCGCTTGCAGGGCTTCTGGATCTGCGGCCCCGAAGCCGCCGACGCCGCGCTGTCGTCGTGGTGGCGCGAGACGCTGCAGGGCGACCTGCCGCTGGCCATGCCCGCGCTGCGCATGCTGGCGCCCGGTGCGCGCGATCGCCAGGGGTCGGCGCAGCCGGCCAGTCCACAACTGTGCACGTGCTTCAACGTCAGCGTGGCGCAGGCGAGCGCTGCGCTCGCCGCAGCACCTGGAGATCCCACACAGCGTCTCGCGCAGACGCAGGCACAGCTGCGCTGCGGCACGAACTGCGGGTCCTGCCTACCGCACCTGCGCCGTCTCGCGCAGGCCGCTTTCGAGCGCGATGCGCTCCCTGTCGAATCCACGCCATGACCGACCTGACAAGACCTGCCTTGCATCCCATCCACCTGGTCGGCGCCGGCCCCGGCGACCCCGAACTGCTGACGCTCAAGGCGCTGCGCGTGCTGCGCGCGGCGACCGTGATCCTCGTCGACGACCTCGTCGGCGAAGGCGTGTTGGCACTGGCGTTGGCTGACCTGCCGTCACCGCCGCGCCTGGTCCACGTCGGCAAGCGCGGCGGCTGCGCATCGACGCCGCAAGAGTTCATCGAGAAGCTGCTCGTGCGCGAGGCGCTGGCCGGCGAGCGGGTGGTGCGGCTGAAAGGCGGAGACCCGCTGGTGTTCGGCCGCGCGGGAGAGGAGATCGCCGCGCTGCGCGATGCCGGCCTACAGGTCGAGATCGTCAACGGCATCACGTCGGGGCTGAGTGCCGCCGCGTCGCTGGGCATCGGCTGGACCGACCGCCGCTTCGACGCCCAGGGCGTGCTGCTCGTCACGGGACACACCCGGCACGATTGCGAAGGACGAGACTGGGACGCCGTCTCCCGTGTCGCGGCCAGCGGCGTCACGCTCGTGATCTACATGGGCATTGCGCAGATCGAGACGATCGTCGCGCAGCTGCTTCGCGTCCTGCCGGCCGACCTGCCCGCGGCTGTCGTGCAGCACGCCAGCACCGATCGCGAACGCACAGCGCGCGCCACGCTGGCCAGCCTGGTCGACACGGTGGCCGCACACGGCATCGGCAGCCCGGCCGTCCTGATCATCGGTCGGGTCACGGAAGAGGCCCGGAGCGCCGCAGGCTTGGCGGAGGCACAAGATCGGACATATGTCACGTCGTGATATGAAGTGGGGCTTGCAACCCGCCACCCTGCAGATGGCGACGCCCGAGAAGAAGCCGCTAACGAAGCTCGAGTTCGAGGCGCTGTCCGCGTTTCGATTCCAGATTCGCTGCTTCGAGCGCTTTTCCGAAGACGCCGTGCAGGCATTCGGGATCACTCCGTTGCAGTACCTGCTGCTGAATCGCCCTGGGATTGAACTGACCCCCAGAAGTTGGACAGTTGCATTCCCGCGGATC
>DASYCA010000366.1:0-3269 GCA_036500445.1 Burkholderiaceae bacterium
GGACCGGAGCGAGCCGCCGCCTGCGCAATGCGCAAAAGGTTCCCGGGATCGTTTATGGCGCGGGCAAGCCGGCCATGATCGAACTCGATCACAACGCTCTGTTCTTCGCCCTGAAGAAGGAAGCGTTCCACTCCTCCATCCTCGAGATGGAACTCGCCGGCAAGAGCGAACAAGTGCTGCTGCGCGACTACCAGATGCACCCGTTTCGCCCGATCGTGCTGCACATCGACTTCCAGCGCGTCGATGCCACGACCAAGGTTGTCAAGAAGGTGCCGCTGCACTTCATCAACGAGGAAAACTCGCCGGCGGTCAAGACCGACAGCTGCGTGGTCAACCACGTCGTCACCGAGCTGCGCATCTCGTGCCTGGCCTCGCAGCTGCCCGAGTTCCTGACGATCGACCTGGCCAACCTGGCCAAGGGCCAGACGCTGCACGTCAACGACATCAAGCTCGCCGAGGGCATCAAGGTCATGACCCAAGGCAAGCCGAACCCGGTGATCGTCTCGGTCTCGGCCCAGGCCGCTGAAGAGGAAGTCATCGCCGCGCCGGTCGTCGTTGCCGCGCCGGCCGAGAAGACCAAGGCCAAGAAGACCGAAAAGCAAAATCAGAAGTAACACCCCACCTTGGGTGACGCGAAGCCCCACCCCGGTGGGGCTTTTTTACGCCCGTCTCGCTCGATAATTCCACGATGATTCGACTCCTTGTCGGCCTGGGCAACCCGGGCCCCGAATACGAACAGACGCGCCACAACGCCGGCTTCTGGCTCGTCGACGAGGTCGCCCGCGCGCTGCGCGTGACGCTCGTGCCGGAGCGCGGCTACTTCGGGCTGATGGCGCGCGCGAACCTGGCCGACGGGCCGGTCTGGCTGCTCGAGCCGATGACCTTCATGAACCTGTCGGGCAAATCGGTCGCGGCGCTCGCGCGCTTCTTCAAGATCGAGCCGAACGAGATCCTGGTCGCGCACGACGAGCTCGACCTGCTGCCCGGCCAGGTGAAAATGAAACTGGGCGGCAGCCACGCCGGCCACAACGGCCTGAAAGACATCCAGGCCCAGCTCGGCAGCGCCGAGTTCTGGCGCCTGCGCCTGGGCATCGGCCACCCGGGCGTGAAGGCCGAGGTGGTGAACTACGTGCTGCGCAAGCCGCCCGCCGCCGAGCGCGAGGAGATCGACAAGTGCATCGCGCAGGCGATCTCGGCGCTGCCGCTGATGTGGGAGGGCGACATGGAGCGCGCGCTGATGAAGGTCCACGCCCGCCCCCCTCGCCCGAAGCCCCAGCGCCCCGAGCCGGACACCGAGCCCGATCGGTAGCCGCGATGAAGCCCGTTGCGCTGCTCACAATGCTGCTCGCGCTGGCCGCCCCGGGCGCCGGCGCGGAAACCGTCTACCGCTGCGGCAGCGCCTATTCGCAAACGCCCTGCCCGCAGGCCGATGCGCTCGAGTTGCACGATGAGCGCAGCGCGGCGCAACGCGCCGACGCGCTGCGCGTCACCGCCGCGCAGCAGCGGCTCGGCGATCAGCTGCAGCGCGAGCGGCTCGCGCTGGAAGCGGCGCCGAAGCCGGCCGCGGCGCGCCTGGACCGCGACCCGGTCCGGCCCTCGCTGCGCCCGCCGCCCAAGAAAGTCAAAGGGTGGAAGAAACCCAAGAAGCCCAAGACGGCGCCGATTCCAGCGGCCTGAGCCGCAGCCAGGGTCGCGACCGTCAGGCGGCCGCCGGCTTCGCGGCCACCAGCGCGGCCTGCTGCAGGCGCCGGTACTTGGCCCACAGCGTTTCCTTCGATTCGACATGCTCCGGGTTCACCGGGATGCAATCGACCGGGCAGACCTGCACACACTGCGGCTCATCGAAGTGGCCGACGCATTCGGTGCATTTGTCCGGGGCGATTTCGTAGAAATCCACCCCCATCGAGATCGCCTGGTTCGGGCACTCGGGCTCGCAGACGTCGCAGTTGATGCACTCGTCGGTGATCAGGAGTGCCATGAATTGCCTATTCTTCGCTGGGTTTGACGCGGTCGCGCAGGCGATCGAGGACCGAGGGTGACACGAACTTGGAAACATCACCGCCCAGAGTGGCAATCTCGCGCACGAAGGTGCCCGAGACGAACTGGTAGCGGTCGCCCGGCGTCAGGAACACCGTCTCGACCTCGGGCATCAGCTGGCGGTTCATCCCGGCCATCTGGAATTCGTATTCGAAGTCGCTGACGGCGCGCAGCCCGCGCACCACGACCTTGCCGCCGTTCTCGACGACGAAATCGCGCAACAGCCCGCGAAAGGCCATCACCTCGATGTTCGGGTACTTGGCCGCGAGCTCGGTCGCGATGTCCAGCCGTTCGGCGATCGTGAACATGGTTCGCTTGTGGTGGCCGGCCGCGACTCCGACGATCAGGCGCTCGAACAGCCGGCTGGCGCGCCGGATCAGGTCCTCGTGGCCGAGCGTCATCGGGTCGAAGGTGCCGGGGTAGACGGCGGTCAGGCGGGTCGTCGAGGTCACGGGGGCGCTCCGGGCGTGGGGTCGGCCGCAGTTTAGCCGCGCCGCGTCATCAAATGTTCACGCGCTGCAACAAGTGGAAGTGAACGGCGCCGGCCCGGCCCTGGCGGTGCAGGCTCAGCCCGGGCGGCAGCTCAGGCCCCAGCGCCCGGCCGGCTTCCACGTAGAGGAAGCCCTGCGGCACGACGAGGCGCGCCGCGGCGGCGAGCGCCGGCGCGACCAGCGGGGCGTCGAACGGCGGGTCGATGAAGACGAGCTCGAAGGACTCGGGCGGGCAGCGCGCCATCCAGGCGAGCGCGTCGACCGCTTCGACGCGCAGCGCGCCGGCTTTCAGGCGGGTCTTGGATTCGTTCAGCGAGGCGGCCAATCGCCGATCGCGCTCCAGCAGCACGACCTGATCGGCCCCGCGCGAGGCGGCTTCGAAGCCGAGCGCGCCGGATCCGGCGAAGGCATCCAGGCAGCGCCAGCCGGCCAGGTCCTGGCCGAGCCAGTTGAAAAGGGTTTCGCGGACCCGATCCGGCGTCGGCCGCAGCCCCGGTAAATCGCTGACCGGCAGCTTGCTGCGCTTCCACTGCCCGCCGATGATGCGGACTTCATGCGGCAGGATGCGCCGCGGCGCCGTTGTCATTGGCGGACCGGAATGCCGTCGCGCGCGAACAGCGCCTTGGCCTGGCCGACGGTGAATTCGCCGTAGTGAAAGATGCTCGCGGCCAGCACCGCGTCGGCGCCGCCGAGCTTGATGCCGTCGCACAGGTGCTCGAGCGCGCCGACGCCGCCGGAGGC
>DASYCA010000367.1:0-7995 GCA_036500445.1 Burkholderiaceae bacterium
CCGGCCCTCGGACGACCGGCCGGCACGGGCCGAAGGGTGTGCTTGCTGCTGCGCACGCCAGCACGCGTTTGCGGCGGCGCGGCCGGCTTATGCCGCGAGCAGCGTTGCGACCTCGGCGGCCGAGCGCACGCCGAGCTTGGCGTAGACGCGGGCCCGATGGACTTCGACGGTGCGCACCGAGACGCACAGTTCGTCGGCGATCACCTTGTTGAGCTTGCCGGCGGCGACGCGCTGCATCACCTCCTGTTCGCGCTCGGTCAGGCTCGCCAGCCGCGCGGCACGCTCGGCGCTGCGGGCGTCGGTCGTGTGCATCGCGGCGTCGACCGCGAGGGCCTGCGCGACGCGGTCGGCGAGCGCGTTGTCGCTGTACGGCTTCTCCAGGAAATCGAACGCGCCGTTCTTCAGCGCCTCGACCGCCATCGGGATGTCGCCGTGCCCGCTCAGGAACAGCACCGGGTTGCGCAAGCGCCGCGCGCTCAGCTCCTCGAACACGCGCAGGCCGGACATCGGCTCCATCCGCACGTCCAGCAGGAACACGCCGGCCAGCGGCCGCGGCGTCGCGTCGACCGCCGCGAGCAGCTCGGGGCCGCTCGCGAACGCGCGCACCGTGAGCCCGCGCGAGGCGAGCAGGAAGCCGAGCGCGTCCAGCACCGCCGCCTCGTCGTCGGCCAGGTACACGACGCTCACGCGGTCTCTTCCATTTCAGGCGCGCTGACGTGCAGGTCGACGCGCAGCAGGATCGAGAACGCCGCGCCGCCGCCGGGCGCGTCGCTCGCGTCGAGCACGCCCTGGTGGGCCTCGAGAATCGAGCGGCAGATCGCCAGGCCCATTCCCATGCCTTCGGCCTTGGTCGAATAGAACGGCGCGCACAGCGCCTCGATGCGCCGCCCCTGCAGCCCCGGGCCGTTGTCGCGCACCTCGATGCAGACGAAGCGCCGGTCCGGCGTGCGGCGCGTGCTCGCGACGATGCGCCGGCCGTGCGCGTCGTCGCCGGCGTGAGCGGGCGCCTCGTTGGCCTCCTCGCTCAGCGCGTCGCTCGCGTTGCGCAGCAGGTTGATCACGACCTGCTCGATCAGCACCGCGTCGGCGACGACCTCGGGCAGGTCCGGGTCCAGCGCGAGCGCGAGCTCGACGCCGCGCCGGTCGAGCTCGCGCTTGAGCAGCGCCGCCGCGCCCTCGACCAGGTGGTTCAGCGAACAGGCCTCCAGCTGCGGCTCGCGCCGGGTCAGGAACTGGCGGATGCGCTGCACGATGCGCCCGGCGTGCGCGGCCTGCTCGCCCAGGCGCTGCAGCGCGCGCAGCACGGCCGGGTCGGGGGCGCTGGTGCCTGCGCCTTCCGGTGCGGCGCTGCCGGCGCGCTGCAGCGAGTTCAGCACCCCGGCGTTGTAGCTCGAGATCGCGCTGAGCGGCTGGTTCAGCTCGTGCGCGAGCGTCGAGGCGATCTCGCCCAGCATCGTCAGCCGCGCGTGGTGGGCCATCGTTTCGGTGTGGCGGCGCTCGCGGTCCTCGAGCCGCCTGGCGCTGGTGATGTTGACCACCGAACCCATCCAGCCGATCTGCGCGCCGCCCGCGTCGACCAGCGGGGCCTCGAAGATCATCACGTCCAGCGGCGTGCCGTCGGCGCGCAGCCAGTGCGCTTCGTAGCCCTCGCGCGGCGACTCGCCGGCCAGCGTGCGCTGGTGGCGCTGCATCGCGAGCTCGGCCACGTCGGGCGGCCAGTACGGCATCGGCGGCAGCCGGCCCTGCAGTTCTTCGGGCGGGTAGCCGGTCATGTCGACGAACGCCCGGTTCATGTAGACCAGCCGGCCGTCCAGGTCGCGTGCGCGCAATCCGACCGTGAGCGACTCCTCCATCGCGCTGCGCCAGGCCGCCTCGGTGCGCCAGGCGGCCTCGGCGCGCGAGACGTCCAGCACCTGGCGCCGCAGCATCCAGGTGATCGCGGCGATCAGCACGACGAAGCCGGCGACCATCAGCGCCGGCAGGCTGTGGAACCAGGGCCGGACGCGGTCGCGCGCGATCAGCTCCAGATAGGCGTCGGTCAGCGCCGGCTCCAGGCTGATGCGGTGCGATTCGCGCCCGCGCAGCTCGCGGTTGTCGGTCGTCGAGGCGATCACGTCGCCGTAGCTGTCGACCAGGCGCACGTCGTACTTGCGCGCCAGCCACCACGGCACGTTCTGGCGCAGCATGTCGGTCGGCGAGTAGCGCGCGACCAGCGCGCCGCCCGACGGCAGCGGCGCCAGCAGGTGGGCCGACAGGCCGACGCCGGACAGGCTGGGCAGGTCGGGCCGCGGCGCGAGCTCCGGCAGGTGCGCCAGGATGCGGTTGCTCGCATCCAGCCAGGTCAGCTCGATCCAGAAGCGATGCAGGCCGCGCTGCACCTCCGGCTCGGCCGCGAAGGCCTCGGCGCCGAGCGCCTGGTGGTCCAGCCGCTGGGCGAATTCGGCCAGCAGCGCGGTCTCCTGCTCGATGCGCTGGCCGACCTGGGCCTGCAGCGAGAGCGCGTCGGTGATCAGCTCGGTGCGTTGCTCCTCGTGCTCGGCCTGCTCGGTGCTGCGCAGCCAGGTCAGCACCCCGATCACGAACGCGAGCGACAGCAGCAGCGGCAGCGCCCACAGCCCGCGCCGCAGCGCCGGGCGCGGCGGCAGCGCGAGCGCGGGCCGCGGCGGCGGGGTCACGGCGGTGGTCGGCGCGGCAGGCATGCGGGCAAGTCTAGGCGCGGCGCCCGGCGCCGAGCACCGGGAATCGGCCCGGGACGGGCACAAATGTGGAACTCCACAATGCCGCGCCCCACCGGGGCACCGCAGAATCCTCGCGGCGACCATAACGACAAATCAGACAGGAGACATTCGCCCGGCGCATCCCCGCGCCGCATGCCCCGGGCAAGACCCAGGGTCCAAGCCGATGCGCGCACGCCACAATCGACCCCCTTCGGCGCGGCCCCCGCTGCCCGCGTCCATGCATTCCAGGAGACCCATGATGACCCAGCTCACCCGCCGCACCGTGCTCGCCGCCGCCGGCACGCTCGCCCTGCCCGCCATCGTGAAGGCGCAGGCCCCGATCGTGATCAAGTTCAGCCACGTCGTCGCGCCCGACACGCCCAAGGGCAACGGCGCGCAGCGCTTCAAGGAGCTCGCCGAGCAGCGCACCAACGGCAAGGTCAAGGTCGAGGTCTACCCGAACAGCCAGCTCTACAAGGACAAGGAAGAGATGGAGGCGCTGCAGCTCGGCTCGGTGCAGATGCTGGCGCCCTCGCTGGCCAAGTTCGGCCCGCTGGGCGTGAAGGAATTCGAGGTCTTCGACCTGCCGTTCGTCTTCAAGGACCAGGCCGCGTTCCGCGCCGTCACCGAAGGCCCGGTCGGCGCCGACCTGTTCAAGAAGCTCGAGCCCAAGGGCGTCAAGGGCCTGCAGTACTGGGACAACGGCTTTCACATGATGAGCGCGAACAAGCCGCTGCACCACGTGGCCGATTTCAAGGGCCTCAAGATGCGCATCCAGTCGAGCAAGGTGCTCGACGCCGAGATGCGCGCGCTCGGCGCGATCCCGCAGGTGATGGCCTTCAGCGAGCTGTACCAGGCGCTGCAGTCGGGCGTGGTCGACGGCTGCGAAGGCGTGGCGTCGAACTTCTACACCCAGAAGACGTATGAAGTGCAAAAGCACACCACGGTCTCCAACCACGGCCACCTGGCCTACGCGGTGATCACCAACAAGAAGTTCTGGGACGGCCTGCCGGCCGACATCCGCACCACGCTCGAAGGCGCGCTGAAAGAAGCGACCGCGTTCGCGAACGACATGGCGACGAAGGAGAACGTCGACGACCTCGAGAAGATGCGCGCCAGCGGCAAGACGCTGATCTACACGCTGACCCCGGCCGAGGTCAACGAATGGAAGCAGGCGCTGATGCCGGTCCACAAGGAGATGGAGTCGCGCGTCGGCAAGGCGACGATCGAGGCCGTCTACAAGGCCGCCGGCTTCGTGCCGCCGAAGTAATCGGAGACCCCCACCGTGCTCAACCGCTTCCTGAACCACATCGAGGAATGGCTCATCACCTTCCTGATGGGGGCCGCCACGTTCGTGATCTTCCTGGCCGTCGTGCACCGCTTCGCGTCGGGCATCCCGGTGATCCAGGACTACGCCGTCCAGATCAACGTCAGCTGGGCGCAGGAGCTGTGCATCTACATGTTCGTGTGGATGGCCAAGTTCGGTGCGGCCTATGGCGTGCGGGCCGGCACCCACGTTGGGGTCGACGTGCTGGTGCGCGCGCTGCCCAAGTCCAAGGCCAACGTGCTGGTGATGTTCGGGCTGCTCGCCGGTGCGCTGTTCACCGGCATCGTCGGCACGTTGGGCGCGCGTTTCGTCTGGGACAACGGCTTTCACTACGCGCTGCTGCACAACTGGCTCGGCATGGACGTCGGCGACCTGCCCGAAGGCCCGACCTCGCCGGACATGGAGATCCCGACCTGGATCGCCTACTCCTGCGTGCCGCTGGGCTCCTACCTGATGTGCTTTCGCTTCCTGCAGGTCGCCTGGGGCTTCGCGAAGACCGGTGAGGTGCCGCACGCCGACCACAGCCACGTGGAGGGTGTCGACGAAATCGACGAGACGGACCTGATCGCGCATGGCCCGACCGCGGCGGCGGCGCAAGGCGAGAAGAAGCCGGGAGACAAGGCATGAACACCGCGATCATCTTCATCCTGCTGCTGCTGCTGATGCTGACCGGCATGCCGATCAGCATCTCGCTCGGCCTGACGGTGCTGACCTTCCTGTTCACGATGACCGACGTGCCGATCGAATCGGTCGCGCTGAAGCTGTTCACCGGGATCGAGAAGTTCGAGGTCATGGCGATCCCGTTCTTCATCCTCGCCGGCAATTTCCTGACGCACGGAGGGGTCGCGAAGCGGATGATCAACTTCTGCACCTCGATGATCGGCCACTGGTACGGCGGCATGGGGCTGGCCGGCGTGCTGGCCTGCGCCTTGTTCGCGGCGATCTCGGGCTCGTCGGTCGCGACCGTCGTCGCGGTCGGCTCCATCATGCTGCCGGCGATGGTGAAGGCCGGCTACCCGAAGAAGTTCGGCGCCGGCGTGATCACGACCTCGGGCGCCTTGGGCATCCTGTTCCCGCCGTCGATCAACCTCGTGATGTATTCGATCGCGACGGCCGGCATGAACGTCACCGGGCCCAAGGGCGAGTCGGTCGGCTCGGCCTCGGTCGGCGCGCTGTTCCTGGCCGGCATCGTGCCGGGCCTGTGCCTGTCGTTCCTGCTCGGCCTGACGACCTGGTGGCGCGCGAAGAAGTTCGACTACCCGCGCATGCCGCGTGCGACCTGGGGCGAGCGCTGGAAAGCCTTCCGCGAGTGCATGTGGGGCCTGCTGCTGATCGTCGTCGTGATCGGCGGCATCTACAGCGGCATCTTCACGCCGACCGAAGCGGCCGCGGTCGCCGCGGTCTACGCCTTCATCATCTCGGTCTTCGTCTACAAGGACCTGAAGCTGCGCGACGTGCCCAAATCGCTGCGCAGCGCCGCGGCGATGAGCTCGATGCTGCTGTACATCATCACCAACGCGGTGCTGTTCAGCTTCCTGATGACGAGCGAGCAGATTCCGCAGGCGATGGCCGCGTGGATGACGAGCCAGGGCTTCGGCCTGGTCGCGTTCCTGCTGCTGGTCAACGTGATCCTGCTGGCTGCCGGCAACTTCATGGACCCGGCCGCGATCGTCTTGATCATGGCGCCGATCCTGTTCCCGGTCGCGGCCAAGCTGGGCGTCGACCCGGTCCACTTCGGCATCCTGATGGCCGTCAACATGGAAGTGGGGTTGTGCCACCCGCCGGTCGGCCTGAACCTTTATGTGGCCTCCGGCATCACGAAGATGGGGATCACCGAGCTGACGGTGGCGGTCGGGCCGTGGCTGCTGACGATGATCGCGTTCCTGGTGCTGGTGACGTTCTGGCCCTCGCTGTCGCTGTTCCTGCCGCACCTGCTGTACAAATAGCGCGCGTGCGCGACCGCGGGTTCAGGGCGGGGGCGCCGGCGTGACCAGATCGACCACCAGCGCGACCGCGACCGCGACCGCGCCGAGGCCGAACAGCAGTGAATAGCGGCCGCCGCTGGCGCCCAGCAGGTACGACATGCCGTAGGCCGCGACCGCCTGCAGCACCGCGAAGGCGGTCGTCGCGTGGCTCCAGGCCGCTTTCTGCGCGGCGGGGTGGTGCCGCAACAACTCCTGGGTGCGGCCCAGCACCAGCGGCACGATGCCCGGCGTGAACGCCCCCATCACGACGCTCGAGACGATCAGCGCCGGCGTCCCGGTGCTGAACATCGGGATCGCGACCGCGAGCGCCTGCAGCGCGAACGCCAGGCGCAGCGCCGAGCGAAAGCCGATCCGGTCCGCGAGGTGGCCGCCGAGAACCGGGCCGGCGACGGCGCCGAGGCCGAACGCGACCCAGTACTGCGCGCCCGCGGCCACGCCCTGGCCCAGCCCCCGCGCGACGAACACGACCAGGAAGATCATGTGCGGCACCAGCCCCGCCGCATTCAGCGCGTAGGACGCGTACAGCGCGCGCAACTGGCGCGTCGGCAGGTGCGCGGCCGCGGCGCGGTGCACGACGGTCGCGGCCGGTGCCCCCGCCGGCCAGCCGCCCCACGCCAATGCGCTCAGCAGCAGCGCGAGCAGCGCGAGGCCGAGCCAGGCCTGCGTGAGCCCCGCGCCGAGCAGCAGCGGCACCAGCGTGCCGGACGCGGCGATGCCCAGGCCCACGCCCATGAAGATCGCGCCGCTCGCCAGCCCGCGCCGCGCGGGGGCGATGTGCGGCAGCACGGTCGGCGCGGCCAACACCATCAGCGTGCCGCCGGTGATGCCGGAGACGAAGCGCCAGCCGAAGAACCAGCCGAAGCTGACCGGCCACGCGCAGGCCAGCAGTGCGAGCGTGGTCAGCGCCATCATCGCTCGCAGCACCGTGCGCGCCGGCCAGTGCGCGGCCAGCGGCGCGGCGATCAACGCGCCGGCGAGGTAGCCGGCCAGGTTCGCGGCGCCGAGATAGGCCGCCGTCGAGGCATTGAACCACTTCGCCGCGATGATGGCCGGCAACAGCGGCGTGTAGGCGAAACGCGCCAGCCCGAGGCCGACGAGGCTCGCGCACAGGCCCGACAAGGTCGCGCGCCACGGCGCCACGTCGGCGGGGCCGGTTCGATCGAGGGCGGTGGTGGCGGACACGGCAATCTCCTGGGGCGATGGGGCATCGTAGAAGTTGCTGCGCGGCGTTTGAATGCCTAAGCTTCGACATTCAGTGTTCCGCTGCAAGGAAGAATCGATGGACCGAATCGACGCGATGAAGGTGTTCGTGGCCGCCCTCGACGAGGGCAGCCTGGCCGGTGCCGGCCGCAAGCTCGGCAAGTCCCCGGCCGCGGTGAGCCGGGCGGTCGCGTTCCTGGAGGCGCATGTCGGCACCGAGCTGCTGCACCGGACGACGCGCTCGATCAAGCTCAGCGAGGCCGGCGAGCGCTATGCCGTCGCGTGCCGGCGCATGCTGATCGACCTCGAGGAGGCCGACATGACGGCCGCCGGCGAGCGCGCCGCACCGCGCGGCACCTTGACGATCACCGCGCCGGTGGCCGCCGGCGAAGAATTGATCCGGCCGATCCTGGATGCGTTCATGGACGCCTTTCCCGCCGTCTCGGTCCGCCTGCACCTGCTGGACCGCCCGGCCAACCTGATCGACGAAGGCATCGACGTCGCGCTGCGCCTGGCGCACCTGGCCGATTCGACGCTGGTCGCGATCCCCGTCGGCGAGGTCCGGCGCGTCGTCGCCGCGTCGCCGCGCTACCTCGCGCAGCACCCGGTGATCCAGGCGCCGGCCGATCTGGCGCAGCACCAGATCATCGCGATGACGCATTTCGGCCTGGACTCCTGGAGCTTCCCGCCGCTTGCGGGCTCGTCCATCCCGCGCAGCGTGCAGTTCACGCCGCGCTTCGTCGTCAACAGCATTCGCGCGGCGGTC
>DASYCA010000368.1:0-6468 GCA_036500445.1 Burkholderiaceae bacterium
AAGACTTCTGCAGCGCGGCCACCGCGGTGTCCGGCAGGATGGGAAACACCTGGTTCGTCTCGGTCTGTGCCGCGAGTCCGTACCCGCGCGAGACGATTCCGGCCGCCAGCTTCGCCGCCATGGCGTTCGCGTGCCGGGCCAGGGACGAGAACAACTGGCTCTCGCCGAACAATTCCTGGAACTGGATCCCGAGCACGCGGCCTTTGGCGAGCATGCCGCCACGCTGCTTGAGGTGAAACCCGAAGTCCTCCTTCAGGGCGGGATTGCACACCACGATCGCCTCGCCCAGCAGCGCCCCGACCTTGGTGCCGCCGATCCAGAACAGGTCGACCAGGGCGGCGATGTCGGCAAGGGTCGCATCGTTCTTGTGCGAGGCCAGCGCAGCCGCCAGACGGGCGCCGTCGAGAAACAGGATCAGCCCCCGCTGCCGGGCCAGGGCCGACAGGGCACGCAGCTCCGCGAGGGTGTAGAGGGTGCCCGTTTCGGTGGCGTTCGACAGATAGATCAGCCGCGGCTTGGCCATGTGCGGAAAGTGCGCGTTGGCCGCCAATGCTTCTTCGATCCGTTCGGGCGTGATCTTTCCGTCAGCCGCGGGCACCGTGATGAGCTTGTGCCCGGTGGCCTCGATCGCTCCCGCCTCCCGAGTGACGATGTGGCCGGAACTCACCGCGATCACGGCCTCGTGCGGGCGAAGGCAACTCGCGATCGACACGATGTTGGCCATCGTTCCACTGGCGACGAAGTGGATGGCGCCTTCGAACGCTTCGCCCAGATGGGCTTTGATCCTCGCCGCCGCATCGGCGCAGAACGCGTCGGCCCCGTAGGGCGCCTGCTGTGTCAGGTTCGTCTCCGCGAGCGCGCGAAGAATGTTCGGGTGCGCGCCTTCGCTGTAGTCGTCGAGAAAGCTGAAGATACTCATCGGTGTCGTGACCTTGGATTCGAGCCCCGCCAACCTTACTCCGTCGGCAAGAAGCCCTCGATCGACAGGTAGCGCTCACCGGTGTCGTAGTTGAAGCCCAGCACCGTCGCGCCCGCCGGCAGATCGGGCAGCTTCTGCGCGATCGCCGCCAGCGTCGCGCCCGACGAAATCCCGACCAGCATGCCCTCTTCTCGCGCCGCGCGCCGCGCCATCTCGCGCGCCGCCTCGGCCTCGACCTGGATCACGCCGGTCAACACGTCGGTGTGCAGGTTCTTCGGAATGAACCCGGCGCCGATGCCCTGGATCGGATGCGGGCCCGGCTTGCCGCCGCTGATCACCGGCGACGCGGTCGGCTCGACCGCGAACACCTGCAGCTTCGGCCAGCGCTGCTTCAGCACCGTCGCGCAGCCGGTCAGGTGGCCGCCGGTGCCGACCCCGGTGATCAGCGCGTCGACGCCGTTCGGGAAATCGGCCGCGATCTCCGCGGCCGTCGTGCGCACGTGCACGTCGATGTTGGCCGGGTTCTCGAACTGCTGCGGCATCCAGCCGCCCGGCGTCTGCGCGAGCAACTCGGTGGCGCGCGCGATCGAGCCGTTCATGCCCTTCTCGCGCGGCGTCAGCTCGAAGCGCGCACCGTACGCGAGCATCAGCCGGCGGCGCTCGACGCTCATGCTGTCGGGCATCACCAGAATCAATTTGTAGCCCTTGACGGCCGCGACCATCGCCAGGCCCACGCCGGTGTTGCCCGAGGTCGGCTCGATGATCGTGCCGCCGGGCTTCAACGCGCCCGAGGCCTCGGCCGCCTCGACCATCGCCAGCGCGATGCGGTCCTTGATCGAGCCGCCCGGGTTGCTGCGCTCGCTCTTGATCCAGACCTGCCGGCCCGGGCCGAACAACCGGTTGATGCGGATGTGCGGCGTGTTGCCGATCGTGGCCAGGATGCTGTCAGCGCGCATGGCGGTCTCCTCTGAAGTGGCGCAAATTATGGGCGCGATAATCGATCGATGTTCGCTCCGCTTCAAAACGATTCCTTCCTGCGCGCCTGCCTGCGCCAGCCCACCGCCCACACCCCCGTCTGGCTGATGCGCCAGGCCGGGCGCTACCTGCCCGAATACCGCGCGACGCGCGCCCGCGCCGGCAGCTTCATGGGCCTCGCAACGAACCCGGCCCTCGCCACCGAGGTCACGCTGCAGCCGCTGGAGCGCTACGCGCTGGACGCCGCGATCGTGTTCAGCGACATCCTGACCGTGCCCGACGCGATGGGCCTGGGCCTGGGCTTCGCCCAGGGCGAGGGCCCGCGCTTCGCGCACCCGCTGCGCGACGAGGCCGCGGTCGCCAAGCTCGAAGTCCCGGACCTGAACAAGCTGCGCTACGTGTTCGACGCCATCACCTCCGTGCGCCGCGCGCTGAACGGCCGCGTGCCGCTGATCGGCTTCTCGGGCAGCCCGTGGACGCTCGCCTGCTACATGGTCGAGGGGGCCGGCTCGGACGACTACCGCCTCGTCAAGACCATGCTGTACCGCCGGCCCGACCTGATGTACCGCATCCTCGAGGTCAACGCGACCGCCGTCGCCCAGTACCTGAACGCGCAGATCGAGGCCGGCGCGCAGGCCGTGATGATCTTCGACAGCTGGGGCGGCGTGCTCGCCGACGGCGCGTTCCAGGCCTTCAGCCTGGCCTACACGCAGCGCGTGCTGAACCAGCTCAAACGCGAGCACGACGGCCAGCGCATCCCGCACATCGTCTTCACGAAGGGCGGCGGCCCCTGGCTGGAGGAGATCGCCGCGAGCGGCGCCGACGTCGTCGGGCTGGACTGGACGGTGAACCTGGGCGCCGCCCGCGCCCGCATCGGCGCCCGGGTCGCGCTGCAGGGCAACCTCGACCCGAACGTGCTGTTCGCCGAGCCGGCGCAGATCCGCGCCGAGGTCGCGCGCACGCTGGCGAGTTTCGGCGCGGCGAACGGCCACGTCTTCAACCTCGGCCACGGCATCAGCCAACACACGCCCGCGGAAAATGTCACGGTCCTGGTGGATGCCGTCCACGAGTTGTCGCGCCGCCCGCACGCCGGCGGGTGATCCGCACTGAAACGACCGGCATCCGCTTTTTGCTTGCAGGTAAGTGAGTGCTCAGGGCTTGACTTATCCCCAAAATCGGGCATGGGCGTTGTGGGGCGTGTAGGTCGTTGCAGTGCAGCAAGAGAATTCCACCAGTGCGCGCTAAGTTGTTGATTTCATTGAGAACGGCCGATTGCCGCCAAAGTGAGCAATCTTTTCCAAGTCGAGGCCCACACAGCGTTTCCGGGCATTCGGGAGGGGGTTTCCCACAAAGTTATCCACAGCTGGCGGGGATTAAGTATGAAAGCCTTATGAATCATCAACTTAGCCCCTAAACGTAAGCCAGTGTTTAGCTTTGCGACTTAAATCACAGCGAGTCACCCCCGGTGCCTGAGCCCGTCATCCTCAAGGTCGCGGTCGACGCGCCGCAGCACACCGGCCTGTCGGCCCCGCTCGATTACCTGAGTGAGCAGCCGCTTCCTGCTGGCACCCTCGTCAATGCGCCGCTCGGCAAGCGCGACGTGCCTGGCATCGTCTGGGACGGCGCCGGCGAAGCGCTCGCCGGCGTCGCGCTGCGGCCGATCGCCGGCGCGCTGCAGGCGCTGCCACCGCTGGGCAGCGCGTGGCGCGCACTGGTCGATTTCGCCGCCGCGTACTACCAGCGCAGCACCGGCGAGATCGCGCTGTCGGTGCTGCCGCCCGAATTGCGCAAGCTCGACGACGCCCAGCTCGCGAACCGCATCCAGAAGCTGCACAAGGCGCTGGCTGCCGCGCCCGCGGCGCCCGCCGCCACCGAGGCCCCGGTGCTGACCGAGCCGCAGGCCGAGGCGCTGGCGCGGATTGCGGCGCTGGCCGCGCAGGCGAGCGCGCACGATGCCGATGCACCCGCCCCGCTGCTGCTGCACGGCGTGACCGGCAGCGGCAAGACCGAGGTCTACCTGGGTGCTGCGGCCCAGGCGCTCGCCGCGGGCCGCCAGGCATTGATCTTGGTGCCCGAAATCAACCTGACGCCGCAGCTCGAGGCGCGCTTTGCCGAGCGCTTCGCCGGCCGCCACATCGTCTCGCTGCACAGCGGGCTCACGCCCGCGCAGCGCCTGCGCCACTGGCTCGCCGCCCACCTCGGCCTGGCCGACCTGGTCCTGGGCACGCGCCTGGCGGTGTTCGCCTCGATGCCGCGGCTCGGGCTGATCGTCGTCGACGAGGAGCACGACCCGTCCTACAAGCAGCAGGACGGTGCGCGCTATTCGGCGCGCGACCTGGCCGTCTACCGCGGCCGGCTCGAGCGCGCGGTCGTGGTGCTCGGCTCGGCCACGCCGTCGCTGGAGACCTGGCAGCGCGCGAACGAGGGCCGCTACCGGCGGCTCACGCTGCCGGCACGCGTCGGCGGCGGCGCGCTGCCGGCGGTGCGCCTGGTCGACATGAACCAGCAGCCGAAGCAGCGCGGCGCGAACACCGCGCTCTCGCCGCCGCTGGTCGCCGCGCTGCAGCAGCGCATCGCGCGCGGGGAGCAAAGCCTGGTGTTCCTGAACCGGCGCGGCTATGCGCCGGTGCTGCACTGCGCCGATTGCGGCTGGAAGAGCGGCTGCCCGCACTGCAGCGCGTGGCGCGTGTTCCACAAGCTCGACCGCACGCTGCGCTGCCATCACTGCGGGCTGAGCGAACGCGTGCCGCGCGCCTGCCCCGACTGCGGCAACCTGGACATCGCGCCGATCGGCCGCGGCACCGAGCGGCTCGAGGAGCAGCTCGGCGAGCTGCTGCGCACCCCGCAGGACGCGCCGGCCCGGATCGCCCGCATCGACGCCGATTCGACGCGCTTGAAGGGCGCGCTCGAGGCCCAGCTCGGCGCGGTCCACGCCGGCGAGGTCGACGTCCTGGTCGGCACGCAGATGGTGACCAAGGGCCACGACTTCCGGCGCATCACGCTGGTCGCCGCGGTGAACCCCGACGGCGCGCTGTTCAGCAGCGATTTCCGCGCCCCCGAGCGGCTGTTCGCGCTGCTGATGCAGGCCGGCGGCCGGGCCGGGCGCGACGCCGCGCAGGCGGCGCGCAGCGAGATGTGGGTCCAGACCTGGCACCCCCAGCACGCGCTGTACGGCGCGCTGAAGCGCCACGATTTCGAGGCCTTCGCAAGCAGCCAGCTGCAGGAGCGCGAGATGGCCGGGCTGCCGCCCTACGCACATTTAGCCGTGTTGCGCGCCGATGCACGCACGCCGGAGGCGGCGCGGGCCTTCCTGCAGGCCGCGGCCGAGCTCGCGCTGACGCTGCCCGGCGTCGATCAGGTGATGATCTACCCGCCGGTGCCGCTCGGCGTGGCGCGGGTCGCGAACGTCGAGCGCATGCAGATGCTGATCGAGTCGGCCTCGCGCGTCGCGCTGCAGCGCTTCCTGGGCATCTGGCTGCCGGCGCTGCATGCGCTGCGCAAGCGCAAGACCGAGGAACGCATCATCCGCTGGGCCGTCGATGTCGACCCGTCAGCGATTTGACGACGACGGCGGCCCGCGCCGGCGCGGCGGGGCACGCTGCGGCGGCGGCGCGCTGACCGGCTGGGATTCGTCGGCGAGCAGCAAGGTCGCCCGCACGAGCTCCTCGACGGCCTCGCTCAGGTCGGCCGGCGGCTCGAGCGATTCGATCTCGGCGAGCAGCTCGTCGGCGTCCTCCAGGTCGTCCGCATCGAGGTGGCGGTAGACCAGCGCGAGCGGCTCCAGCAGCCCCTTCGAATCGAGCGCCATCAGCGCGGGGAACAGCTCCAGCGCGGTCGCGAAGCCCGCCACCCACGGATAGACCGCGTCGATCGCCGGCGGCCCGAAGCCGTCGTCGTCCTCGCTGCCGGCGGCCGCGCCGTCTTCATCGCCGAGCTCGAACACCCACGGGTCGAACCACTGGCGGCGCCCGATCGCATCCACCAGCTCGGCATGCCGGCGCAGGACCAGCGCGTGCAGGCGCGCCGCATCGAAACGCGGCGGCAGCGCGCGGCCATCGACATCGGTGACATGCGGCAGCCATTGCGCGACCGCGACCCGTTTCGGCTGGACCAGCACGCCGCACAGGAAGCCGTCGAGCATGCTGACATCGAGCGCCTCCAGCGGCGCCGGAACGCGGTCGAGCAGCGCCTGCAATTCGTCGAGTTCGCGGTCGCTCAGCGCGGGCACGCCGGCGTGCGGAGGAGGTTTGACGGTCATCCCCCATTGTCGCGCGACGTGATGAAGGCCACGCGCCACCGATGCAAAACCCGATCCCTCCACCCTATTGGGGATGGCAACAAGGGGTGCGCACCCTTAGAGTGCGCATGTTGCTGTCACACGGGCCCTGCTCTCTTCGATCTTCGTCGAGAAACGGGCAGCGAGCCAGGTTCGAGAAGTCCGTCGAAGAACACCACCCCGACACGGCGCAGAACCCTACCAGTCCCAACGACGTCCTTCCTGAAGGACTTGTCAAACCCACCCGGGTCATTCCGGGTGGGTTTTTTTTGACCTAGAGGCGTTCGGCTTCCGCGGT
>DASYCA010000369.1:0-6533 GCA_036500445.1 Burkholderiaceae bacterium
CGAGCAGCAGCAGATAGACGACGAGATTCCACGCAACGATGCCCCACAGCGGCGGCGCGAGCAGGTTGATGTGCCGGCTGCTGCCGATGCCGTCGGCGAGCACGCCGGCGACGAGGCCGGCCAGCACCGCCCAGGCGATCCAGCGCCAGCGCCACAGCCGGCGCGCGAGCCACTTCGCCGCGGACGGCTCGCGCGCCCCGAGGCGCTGCAGCGCGTGGTGCGCGCGCCGTGCGATGAAAGCCTCGACGCCGCCGGGCCCGGCGTCGTCCAGCGCGAGCCGGGTCGCCCAGGCGCGGTCGTCGTCGCCCCAGTTCGGCGGTACCGGGTGGGCGGTCTCGAACGCCTGCACCAGCACGACCTCGCGCGCCGCGGCCTCCTTCATTCGTTCAGGCTCCGAGGCGGGACGCGAGCGCGTTGAAATCCGTCGCGGTGATGTCGAACACCGCATCGCCGACCGGCTCGCGGTAACCGCCCTCGCCCCACTCGGCCGGCCGCGGCACGTAGGCGGTGCGCAGGCCGGCGCGCCGCGCGGCGACCAGATCGCCCGGGTGAGCCGCAACCATCATCAGCTCATCGCGCTCGACGCCGAGCAGCCGCGCCGCGCCCTGGTAGACCTCCGGGTCGGGCTTGTAGTGCTGGAACAGCTCGGCCGACAGCACGGTGTCCCACGGCAGCCCCGCGTGTTTGGCCATGTTGACGAGCAGCGCGACATTGCCGTTCGACAGCGTCGCGATCACGTGCTTCGCCTTCAAACGCTGCAGGCCGGCGACCGCGTCGGGCCAGGCGTTCAGCCGGTGCCAGACGCGGTTCAACGCATCGACTTCGGGCTCGCTCAGGTCGGCCAGGCCGAAGCGCGGGCGGATCTCGTCGAGGATGCTGCGGTGCAGCCCGTCGATGTGGGTCCACGCGATCTCGCCGCTGCGCGCACGCTGCATCGCCGGCACGTAGCCGGCACGCCACGCGTCGGCGAACGCCGGCGCGTCCAGCGACGGCCAGGTCGCGCGAAGCTCGCGGATGATGGAACCGCGCCAGTCGACGACGGTGCCGAAGACGTCGAACACCAGCGCCTTGATGTTGGGAATGCTGGTCGTCATGCGAGGGCCCGCCCGATCAAAATCTTCTGCACGTCGCTGGTGCCTTCGTAGATCTGGCAGACGCGCACGTCGCGGTAGATGCGCTCGACCGGGAAGTCGCTGACGTAGCCGTAGCCGCCCAACACCTGGATCGCCGCGCTGCAAACGCGCTCGGCCATCTCGCTGGCAAACAGCTTGGCCATCGCGGCCTCCTTCAGGCAAGGCCGGCCGGCATCTTTCAGACTCGCGGCGTGGTGGATCATCTGGCGCGCGACCTCGATCTGCGTCGCCATCTCGGCCAAGCGAAACTGCACCGCCTGGTGCTCGAAGATCGGCTTGCCGAACGCGACGCGCTCCTTCGAATACGCCAGCGCGGTCTCGAACGCGGCGCGCGCCATCCCGACGCTCTGCGAGGCGATGCCGATGCGCCCGCCTTCCAGCCCCGACAGCGCGATCTTCAGCCCCTGGCCCTCGTCGGCGATCAGGTTCGCGGCGGGCACGCGGCAATTCTCGAACGCGATCTGCGCGGTGTCGCTGGCGTGCTGGCCGAGCTTGTCCTCCAGGCTCGCGACGCGGTAGCCCGGGGTCGAGGTCGGCACGATGAACGCGCTGATGCCTTTCTTGCCGGCGGCCTTGTCGGTCACCGCCATCACGATCGCGACATCGCCGTTCTTGCCGCTGGTGATGAACTGCTTGACGCCGTTCAGCAAGTAGTCGTCGCCATCCTTCGTGGCCGTCGTCTTCAGCCCGTCGGCCTGCGAGCCGACGTGCGGCTCGGTCAGGCAGAACGCGCCGAGCATCGCGCCGCTGGCGAGCGGCTTCAGCCACATGTCCTTCTGCGCGTCGCTGGCCCAGGCCATCAGGATCGAGCAGACCGGGCAGTTGTTGACGCTGACGATCGTCGAGGTCGCGCCATCGCCGGCGGCGATTTCCTCCAGGATCACGGCCAGTGCCAGGTAGTCCATCCCGGCCCCGCCCCACTCGAGCGGCACCGCGACGCCATAGCACCCGAGCTCGGCCAGCCCGCGCAGTTCCTCGGCCGGGAAATGGTGGCGCTTGTCCCAGCCCGCGGCCTGCGACGCGATGCGGTCCTGCACGTACGCGCGCAGCGCGTCCTGCACGGCAAGGTGGTCTTCACTCAGCAGCATGGAATGTCCCCAGGGGTTGGGTCACCAGGGGATCGTGGTGCCGTCGTGGTTCAGGAAGCTGCCGGTCTGCGCCGGCACGAGCGTGCTCAGCACGCGCCGCAGGTCGGCGACGCTTTGCGGCGGCGTCAGGTCGGCCTGCGCGCCGCCCATGTCGGTCTGGACCCAGCCGGGGTGGAACGCGACGCAGGTCGCCTTGCCGGCGAACAACAGCGAGACGTCCTTCAGCACCGAGTTCAGCGCCGCCTTCGAGGCCCGGTACAGCCAGCCGGAACTGGCCGAGCGCGTGCCGATCGAGGCCATCCGCGACGACAGCACCGCGAGCCGCGCGCCGGGCGCCAGCGCATCGGCGAGCTGCGGGATCACGCGCATCGCACCCAGCACGTTGGTGTGCATCACGGCGTCGAACTCCGGCTGCGTCGGCGTGTCCAGCCCGGCGCTGCGCGGGCCGTAGACGCCGGCGTTGTAGATCACGACGTCGAAGCCGGCGTTGTCGACGCGCCAGGCGACGCCGGAGGCGCTGACCGGATCGCCGACATCGAGCACGAACGCGGTCGCGCCCATCGCTTGCAGCTCGGCGACCTCCTCGGCGCGGCGCGCGGTCGCGGTCACCTGGGCGCGGTCGGCCAGGTACTGCCGCACGAACTCGCGGCCGAGGCCGCGCGAGGCACCGATCACCAGGACTCTCATGGCCGGCTCAGAGCAGCTCGAGCGCCATCGCGGTCGCCTCGCCGCCGCCGATGCACAGCGCCGCGACCCCCTTCTTCAAGCCGCGCTGGCGCAGCGCGCCGAGCAGCGTGACGACGATGCGCGCGCCGCTCGCGCCGATCGGGTGGCCGAGCGCGACCGCGCCGCCGTGCACGTTGACGATCTCGTGCGGCAGCTTGAATTCCGTCATCGCCGCGAGCGTGACGGCGGCGAAGGCCTCGTTCACTTCCCACAGGTCGACGTCCTTCGCGGCCCAGCCGGCGCGCCGAAGCACCTTCTCGATCGCCCCGGCCGGTGCGGTCGCGAACCAGGCCGGGGCCTGCGCGTGCACCGCGTGCGCGCGGATGCGGGCGAGCGGCGTGCAGCCGAGCTTTTTCGCGGTGCTCTCGCGCATCATCACCAGCGCGGCGGCGCCGTCGGAGATGCTGGAAGACGTCGCCGCGGTGATCGTGCCGTCCTTCTTGAACGCGGGCTTCAGGCCGGCGACCTTGTCGAGCTTGGCCTTGAACGGCTGTTCGTCGAATTTCACGACCGTGTCGCCATTCTTCCCGGCGAGCGTGACCGGCGCGATCTCCCACTCGAAGCTGCCGTCCTCATTGGCCAGCTTCGCGCGCTTCGTCGAGTCGATCGCGAACTGGTCCATCTGCTCGCGGCTGAACTGGTATTTGGAAACGCAGTCTTCGGCGAACACGCCCATCGCCTTGCCGGCGCCCGGCTTGCCATCGACACCAGGCAGTTTTTCGTACGCGTCCTCCAGGCCGTCGAGCGCCATGTGGTCGTACAGCGCGGCGAGGCCGTACTTCACGCCCTTGCGCATCGGCGTCAGGTGCGGCGCGTTCGTCATGCTCTCCATGCCGCCAGCGATCACGACGTTGGCCGTCTCGCCGTGCAGCATGTCGTGCGCGAACATCATCGCGCGCATGCCCGAGCCGCACATCTTCGACAAGGTGACCGCGCCGACCGACTGCGGGAGCCCGGCCCCGAGCACCGCCTGGCGGGCCGGCGCCTGGCCCTGGCCGGCCATCAGGCAGTTGCCCATCAGGGCCTCGTCGGCCGCGTCGCCGGTGATGCCGGCGCGCGCGACCGCGGCCTTGATGGCGATCGCGCCGAGTTGGTGGGCGGCGAGCGAACTGAGCTCGCCCAGCAGGCCGCCGATCGGCGTGCGGGCGGCGGAGACGATGACGACGGATTCGGACATGGTGGCGCTCCTGGTACGGGCCGAACCCCGGATCGGTTCGACCGCACAAGCGTAGCACCGCGCACCAAAGGGCGTCCGGGCGGGCCCCGCCGGGCGATCAGGCGATCGCGGTTTCGGTCTCGGTCGTCGCGCCGCTGTCGTAGCGCGCGTGCACCGCGGCGACCGCGCGGTCGTAGGCCTCGGGCATCTCGCTCGAACTGGCGACCGTCATCCCCAGGTCCTGCAGCAAGCCGTTCGAGAGGCCGTAGAACCAGCCGTGGATCACCAGGTCCTGGCCGCGCGACCAGGTGTCCTGCACGACCGTCGTCTGGCAGGCGTTCAGCGCCTGCTCGATGACGTTGAGTTCGCACAGCGCGTCGACGCGCCGCTCGGTCGGCACCGACTCGAGCCACGGGCGGTGGCGGTTGCGCACGTCCTGCACGTGGCGGATCCAGTTGTCGGCCAGCCCGACACGCAGGTCTTTCAGCGCCGCGTTGACACCGCCGCAGCCGGAGTGGCCGACGATGATGATGTGGCCGACGTGCAGCAGGTCGGTCGCGAATTGCATCACCGACAGGCAGTTCAGGTCGGAGTGCACCACGACGTTGGCGACATTGCGGTGCACGAACAGCTCGCCCGGCAACAGGCCGACCAGGTCGTTCGCCGGCACGCGGCTGTCGGCGCAGCCGATCCACAGGTACTGCGGCGCCTGCTGCTTCAGCAGGTTCGTGAAGAAGCCGGGCGTGCGCTCCTCGGTCTTGGCGGCCCAGAGGCGGTTGCTTTCGAACAGCTCTTGCAGGTTGGTCGTCATGGTGCGGCGGTGCAGCAATTTGCTTGCAGTGTACGCATGACGCGGGCGGGAGCGGCGCCGGCGGGCTTCTCAGGCCCGCCGGCAACCGACCTCAATCGAGGCTGATGTTCTGCGCCTTGGCCACCTGCTTCCAGCGCGCTTCTTCCTGGCGCGCCAGAGGCCCGAGTTTTTCCGGGCCGCCAAAGTCGAACACGAAGCCCTCCAGGCCGGCCCATTGCTGCGCCATCGGATCCTTCTCGACCTTCTTCAAGGCCTGCGACAGCATCGCGACGATGGCCGGCGGGATGCCGGGCGGCCCGTACACCGCGTACCAGGCCGCGACGTCGAAACCCGGCAGGCCGGACTCGGCCAGCGTCGGCACGTCGGGCAGCACCGGCGAGCGGCGCGCGGTCGTCACGGCCAGCGCACGGACCTTGCCGTTCTTCACGAACGGCATCCCGCTCGGCAGCGACGAGAAGCTCACGTCGAGCTGCCCGCCCAGCACATCGGTGATCAAGGGCACCGCCCCCTTGTACGGAACGTGCGTCATCTGCAGGCCGCCCATCGTCTTCATCAGCTCGCCGGCCATCTGGTTCAGCGTGCCGACGCCCGGCGAGCCGAAATTGATCTTGCCGGGATTCGCGCGCACGCTGGCGATCAGCTCGGCGCCGTTGTGGAACGGGCTGTCGCTGCGCACCAGCAGCACGTTCGGCGTCGCGCCCAGGTAGCCCAGGTAGCTGAACGCCTCGACACCCGCGTAGCCCAGGTGCTTGGACAGTGCGGCGACCACCGTGAAGGTGTTGTTGGCCAGCAGCAGCGTGTAGCCGTCGGGCCGGCTCTTGCTGACATAGGCGTTGCCGACGATGGTGCCGGCGCCGGGCCGGTTGTCGACCACGCAGGCCTGGTGCAGGTCGGTGGCCAGCACGTTGCAGACGGTGCGCGCGAGGATGTCGGTGCCGCCGCCGGCGGCGTAGGGCACGACCAGCGTGATCGTGTGATCGGGATAGTCGGCGTGGGCCAGGCCGGCCGTCGCGGCCAGCGCGCAGGCGCTCAGCCATCGCCAGGGTTTGAACGTCGTCATCGTGAGCTTTCCTTGATTGTCTTACAGGCCCTTGCCGGCCAGCCAGTCCGCGAGCACGCCGCTGACGGCCGCGCTGTTCTTCTCGAGCATCATCATGTGGCCGTTGCCGTGGACGCCCTTGTCCGCGAGCCGGATGTGGTCGACGGCGACGCCGGCCTGGCGCAGAAACGAGGCGTTGCAGTGATCGGAGGCGGTCCGGAACGAGGCCTCGGACGTGAACAGGCCGATCGTCACCTGGGCCAGCCGCGGCAGCGTGCGCGGCGTGCCGGCCTGCAGATAGCAGGGCACCAGCCCCGGCGCCTCGGGCGCTTGCAGCGCGGTCGCAGGCGGCGTGTCGGTCGGCGGCGAGAACGTCAGCGGCAGGCCGGTCAGGCCCCAGGGCCGCTGCAGGTTGCTGGTGTAGCGGAACCAGGGCTGGCCCTCGGGCACCGGCGCGTTCTGGTAGGGCAGCACCATGTCGTAGAACGGCGGGCCGTTCGGTTCGATCGCGATCAGGGCCTTGACCAGGTCGGGGCGCATGTCGGCCACCTTCCAGCCGAACAGGCCGGCCTGCGAATGC
>DASYCA010000370.1:0-3748 GCA_036500445.1 Burkholderiaceae bacterium
CGGTGAAATGGTGGAACACGCTGCACCAGGGTGCCACGATCAGCGCGACGATGGCGCCGAAGATGGTCGCGAGCATGCTCACCTCGATGCTGTTGATGACGCTCGCGTGCTGGGCCTATTCATTTGCGGTCGTGTTCACGCGCACCCGGGCGATCGTCGCCGAGCGCGAGCGCGACGCGAACTGGCTGAATGGTCTGAGCGGGCCGCGCGGGCCGAACGGAGCCGCCGCATGATCTGGGGCAGCGCTTCCGAATTCTTCGCGATGGGCGGCTACGGGCTTTACGTCTGGGGCTCGTACGGCGTGATCGCGCTGTGCATGCTGGCCGATGCCTGGATCGCGCGCCAGCGCCACCGCGCCGCCCGCGCGGCCGGATCCGGCCAGAGCGGCGAAAATAGCGGATTCAACTGAACCTCGTCATGAAACCTCGCCACAAACGGCTCGCGATCGCGGCCGGCATCGTCTGCGCCGTCGGCGTCGCCATCGCCCTCGTGCTCAACGCCTTCCAGAGCAACCTGGTGTTCTTCTACTCGCCGAGCCAGGTCGCGCAGCACGAGGCGCCCTCGGGCCGCAGCTTCCGGCTTGGTGGGCTGGTCGAGAAAGGCACCTTGCAGCGCGATGGCCTGCACGTGAACTTCATCGTCACCGACACCGCGAAGTCCGTGCCGGTGCGCTACGACGGCATCCTGCCCGACCTGTTCAAGGAAGGCAAAGGCGTGGTCGCCCAGGGCCAGCTCGAAGGCGGCGTGTTCGTCGCCCGCGAGGTGCTCGCCAAGCACGACGAGAACTACATGCCGCCCGAAGCCGCCGAGGCGCTCAAGCGCGCGCAGCAAGGGCAATTGAAGAACACGATGGCCCAGGAAGGCGCGCGATGATCCCCGAACTCGGTCACTTTGCGCTGTGGCTCGCGCTCGGCGTGGCGCTCACGTTGGCGGTGATGCCTATGCTCGGCGCCGCGCGCGGCCGCGGCGACTGGATGGCGCTCGCACGGCCGGCGGCGACGCTGCAGTTCCTGCTCGTCGCGTTCGCGTTCGGCTGCCTCGTCGCGGCCTTCGTCGGCAACGATTTCTCGGTCTACTACGTCGCCGCGAATTCCAACACCTCGCTGCCGACGCAGTACCGCGTCGCCGCCGTCTGGGGCGGCCACGAGGGCTCGATGCTGCTGTGGCTGCTGATGCTGACCGGCTGGGGCTTCGCCGTCGCACGCTTCAGCCGCCACCTGCCGGCGCCGGTGCTGGCGCGCATCCTGTCGGTGATGGGCATGCTCGCGGTCGGCTTTTTACTCTTCCTGCTGCTGACCTCGAACCCGTTCGAGCGGCTCGCGAACCCGCCGCTGGACGGGCGCGACCTGAACCCCCTGCTGCAGGACCCGGGCATGGTGTTCCACCCGCCGATGCTCTACATGGGCTACGTCGGCCTGTCGGTCGCCTTTTCATTCGCGGTCGCGGCACTGATCGGCGGCAACCTGGACGCGACCTGGGCCCGCTGGACCCGCCCGTGGACCACGGTCGCGTGGATCTTCCTGACGATCGGCATCGCGATGGGCAGCGGCTGGGCCTATTACGAGCTCGGCTGGGGCGGCTGGTGGTTCTGGGACCCGGTTGAAAACGCCTCCTTCATGCCGTGGCTGGTCGCGACCGCGCTGATCCATTCGCTCGCGGTGACCGAAAAGCGCGGCAGTTTCAAGTCGTGGACGGTGCTGCTGGCGATCCTGGCCTTCTCGCTGTCGCTGCTCGGCACCTTCCTCGTGCGCTCCGGCGTGCTGTCGTCGGTGCACGCGTTCGCGACCGACCCGCGGCGCGGCTTGTTCATCCTCGGCTTCCTGGTGTTCGTGATCGGCGCCTCGCTGACCTTGTACGCGTGGCGCGCACCGAAGGTCGGCCTCGGCGCGCGCTTCGAATGGATCTCGCGCGAGACCTTCCTGCTCGCGAACAACGTGCTGCTGATGGCGGCCTGCGGCGCGGTGCTGCTCGGCACGCTGTACCCGCTGCTGCTGGACGCGCTGAACATGGGCAAGATCTCGGTCGGCCCGCCCTACTTCGACACCGTGTTCGTGCCGCTGCTGACGCCGCTGATCTTCCTGATGGGGATCGGCCCGCTCGCGCGCTGGAAGGAGGCCGAGCTGCCGGCCCTCGCGCGCCGGCTGCGCTGGGCCTTCGGCGCGTCGCTCGCCGCCGCGGTGCTGACGAACTGGTGGCGCGGCCACCTCGGCCTCGTCTCGACGCTCGGGCTGATGATGGCGTACTGGATCGTCGCCGCGCTCGCGACCGACCTCGCGGACCGGCTGCGCCCGAGCGGCATCGTCGCAACCAGCGTGCTGCAGCGCGCCCGCCTGATCCCGCGCGCGATGGTCGGGATGATGGCTGCGCACTTCGGCATCGCCGTCTTCATCTTCGGCGTCACGATGGTCAAGAGCGGCGAGATCGAGCGCGACGTCAAGATGGACGTCGGCGACACGACCGAGATGCTCGGCTACACCTTCACGTTCCGCGGCGTCGAGGCGCGCGAGGGCCCGAACTACCACGCCGCGCACGGCACCCTGGACGTCACCCGCGACGGCCAGCCGGTCACCACGCTGCACCCCGAAAAGCGCATCTTCCCGGTCGCCGGCGCGACGATGACCGAGGCCGCGATCGACACCGGCTTCACGCGCGACCTCTACGTCTCGCTCGGCGAGGCGCTGCCCGACAGCAAGGCCTGGATCGTGCGCGTCTACGTGAAGCCCTTCGTCGCGTGGATCTGGGGCGGCTGCCTGATCATGGCCTTCGGCGGTTTCCTGGCGGCCACCGACCGGCGCTACCGCGCGAAGGTCAAGCAAACCCAGGGCGCCGACGCGAAGGTGGCGGCATGATGAAGAGCCTGCGCTACATCCTCCCGCTGGTCGCGTTCCTCGTGCTCGCCGGCTTCCTGGCCCGCGGCTTGAACCTGGATCCGCGCGAAGTCCCCTCGCCGCTGATCGACAAGCCCGCACCCGGCTTCGCGCTGACGCGGCTGGACGACCCGGCGCAGACCATCAAGCGCGAGGACATGCTCGGCAAGGTCTGGATGCTCAACGTCTGGGCCTCGTGGTGCGTGGCCTGCCGCGAAGAGCACCCGCTGATGGTCGAGTTCGCGAAGCGCGGCCTGGTGCCGATCTATGGCCTGAACTACAAGGACAAGCGACCCGACGGCCAGGGCTGGCTGGCCCAGTTCGGCAACCCCTACACCGCCTCGATGTTCGATAACGACGGCCGCGTCGGCATCGACTTCGGCGTCTACGGCGTGCCGGAGACCTTCATCATCGACAAGCAGGGCGTGATCCGCATGAAGCAGATCGGGCCGCTGACACCCGAGGTGATTCGCGAGCGCATCGAGCCGATGCTGAAGAAGCTCAATGCCTAGATGCTTCTCGCTCCGGTTGGCGGCCCTGCTGATCGCCCTCTTGGCGGCCGGCGCCGCGGTCGCGCGCGACGCCGCGCCCGCCGCCGCCGACCCGGTGCTGGAGGCGCGCATGACGCGCATCACCTCCGAGCTGCGCTGCCTGGTCTGCCAGAACGAGACCATCGCCGACTCCACCGCCGACCTCGCGGCCGACCTGCGCCGGCAAGTGCGCGAGATGCTGAGCAAGGGCGACGACGACGCGACCATCATCAAGTACATGACCGACCGCTACGGCGACTTCGTGCTGTTCCGCCCGCCGATGAAGGCGACGACCTTGCTGCTCTGGTACGGCCCGGCGCTGATGCTGCTGCTCGGCTTCGGCGCGCTCGC
>DASYCA010000371.1:0-35762 GCA_036500445.1 Burkholderiaceae bacterium
CGAATAGGCAGTCCCGCCGGGTGCAATGACGGCTGAGAGTGTACGCATCTTGGTGGCCGGCACTCCCGCACTCGTGATTCCGGGCGTCGTCAGGCCGGAGAAGGGTTCGCAGCCGTGACCGACGCCGACGTGAAGTAAGTCACGAGCAGCAACGACTCGAGACCCTCATGTCCGACGTCCCTCTCAGGTCGATTTCCGGCGCGCCGAAATGTCAACTGCCCGGTTCACCATCAGGTCCCGCGAAAGCGCACCGATTCATCCCGAGAGGAAACCCTATGTCACGCATCACTTTCGTCAGAGCAGTCATCGCCGCATCCGTCTCGCTGGCCTGTGTCGGCAGCTTCGCCCACGCCACGAAAGACGACGCCACCTCGATGGTCAAGAAGGGGGTCGCGTTCATCAAGGCGAACGGCAAGGAAAAGGGCTACGCCGAAATCAGCAACAAGGAAGGCCAGTTCGTACACGACGACCTGTACCTGACGGTCTACGGCGTGGACGGAGGCGTCCGAGCGCACGGCGCGAACGCCAAGATGATTGGCAAGAACCTGATCGACTTGAAGGACGTCGACGGCAAGCCCTTCGTCAAGGAACGCGTCGACATGGCCGCCACCAAGTCCTCGTTCTGGCAGGACTACAAGTTCACGAATCCGGTGAGCAAGAAGATCGAACCCAAGAGCATGTACTGCGAGAAGCTGGACGATTCGATCGTCTGCGGCGGCGTCTACAAGTAAGTCGGTAGCCGCGCCTGTCTCTGTTGAACAACCGGACACTGCGATGAAACTGCGGACAAAATTGATGCTGGCACCTGCCGTGACCGGTGCAATGCTCGTGCTGACGCTGGGAGCGTCGGCACTTGTCTTGAATTGGTTCCACGCCACGAGCGAATCCTCACACGAGCGACTCCTGGGTGCCACCACGCACGTCGCCACCGTGCAGTCGCAGCTTTCCGCATCGCAGATTCACCTGTACCGGACGGTCACGATTGCCAGCTCGCTCGACGATGCGGCGGTCAAGAGCGAACGCGCAACGCTGGCCGCGACAATGAATTCTCTGGTGGCCGATTCCCGCACGACCGCCGCGTCGTCGACGGATGAGGTCATCAAGAGCAAGCTGGCATCCTTCGGTGACTACCTCGCGAAATACGGCAAATCCGCCGACAACGCGATCGACCTGGCAACGGTCGATGCAAACACCGGCGTCGCCGCGCTCCAGAATTCGGACGCCGACTACGCCGCGATGAACAAGCTGCTGAACGAGGTCATCGCCCGGGTGAGCCTGCGCGCGACCGAGGTCAACGCGCAACTCGAACATTCGGCTGCGCTTGCCTCGTGGGGGCTGGCCGCGCTCGGCTTGTTCGTCGCGCTCGCCGCGATCGCGTTCTCATGGGCAACGCAGCGCCGCATCGTCGGGAACATCAACATCGCGGTCAGCGCCTCCGCCGAGGTCGCCAGCGGCCGGCTCGACGTGCGCCCCGACAGCGCCGATTCCGACGAGGTCGGCGACCTGCTGCGCGCCCTTGGCGCCATGGTCGGCCAGCTGAGCAACTCGCTGCAGACGGTGCGCCAGGCGGCCGAAAGCATCGGCACCGCCTCGGCCGAGATCGCAACCGGCAACCAGGACCTGAGCGTGCGCACCGAGCAGACGGCGTCGAACCTTCAGCAGGCGGCCTCGTCGATGGAACAGATCACCGGCACCGTCAAGCAGTCGGCCGATTCTGCCCGCACGGCAAACCAGTTCGCCGCGTCGGCCGCAGACGTCGCGGTCCGCGGCGGTGCGGTGGTCGCGGAGGTGGTCGCGACCATGGGCGACATCAACGCCTCGTCCAAGAAGATCTCCGAGATCATCGGCGTGATCGACGGAATCGCGTTTCAAACCAACATTCTGGCGCTCAACGCTGCGGTAGAGGCCGCTCGCGCGGGCGAGCAGGGCCGGGGGTTTGCGGTGGTCGCCAGCGAAGTGCGCAGCCTCGCGCAACGCAGCGCGGAAGCCGCGAAAGAGATCAAGAGCCTGATCGGTGCGAGCGTCGAGAAGGTCGAGGGCGGATCACGCCTGGTCGCCAGCGCCGGCCAGACCATGGGCGAGATCGTCAGCTCGGTCAAGCGCGTTTCCGACATCATCCGCGAGATCACCGACGCGTCCGCGGACCAGAGCGAGGGCATCGGGCAGATCAACGGCTCGGTGATCCAGCTCGACCAGATGACCCAACAGAATGCCGCACTGGTCGAGGAGTCGGCCGCTGCCGCGGAGAGCCTCAAGGAGCAGGCGAACCGCCTGTCGATGGTCGTGAGCGCCTTCCGGCTGGCGTAAGAAGCGCTTCCATCGAAGTCTTGGCCTGACTCGCTGGACCACGGCCTCCAGCTCAGGCCAGGCAGAAGGCCCGATACAGCTCGCCGGCGCGCAGCGTCTGGCGACCCGGCTGCCCATCGCCGATGAAGCGCCCGTCGACGCGCGTGACGGGAGTGACGCCACCGAGCGTCCCGGTCACGAACGCCTCGTCCGCGGCGTAGACCTGCGCCAGCGTGAAGTCGCATTCGAGCGCGCTGCCGCCGGCCGTTCGCCAAGCCTCGATCACGTTGCGCTGCGTGATCCCCTTGAAGGAATACGCGCCGCTCGAGGTCCACAGCTCGCCCTTCCTGACGATGAAGAAGTTGGTGGAATTGCAGCTCGCCACGAAGCCCCTTGGGTCCAGCATCAGCGCCTCGTCGGCGCCGGCGTGGATGGCCTGGATCAGCGCCTGGATCAGGTTCAGGCGGCTGTGCGAGTTCAGGCGCAGATCGAAAGCATCAGGGCCGCTGGTGCGGAACGTCGAGGTGAAGAGTGAAAGACCGCGCGTCTTCGACTCGGGCTTCGGCGTCTTGAATTCGGCGACGATCACGATCGTCGGTGGGCCGATCACGAAGCGCGGGTCCTGGTTCGGCGTGCGCTTGACGCCGCGCGTGACCATCAGGCGCATGTGCGCGCCGTCGGTCATGCCGTTCTTCTGCAGCGTGTCAAGCAGCGCCTGCGTGAGCGCGGCGCGGTCCATGCCGATGTCGAGCGCGATCGAGGTCGCACCCTCGTAGAGGCGGTCGAGGTGGGCCTCCAGGCTGATGATGCGGCCGTTCACGACGCGCAGCCCTTCCCAGATGCCGTCGCCGAGCGCGAACCCGCTGTCGAAGACCGACACGCGGGCCTCGTGGCGCGGGACGAAGTCGCCGTTCACGTAGACCAGCACCGAGTCGTTGCGCGGATCGGCGACATAGCCTTGGCTGCTTTCGCCTTGGGCGAGCGGATTGGGTGTCGAGGTGGTCATGGCGGTGTCGGAGTCAGAAGTCGAATTCGCGGTGGCGCTGCAGGAAGGCCTGGGTGCGAGGCTGGGCCGGATGCTTGAGGATCTGGTCGGGCGTGCCCTGCTCGTGGATCACCCCGTCGGCAATGAACAGCACGCGATTCGCGACGTGGTACGCGAAGCCGATCTCGTGCGTCACCAGCAGCATCGTGCGGCCGTCCTCGGCGAGCGAGCGGATCACGCGCAGCACCTCGCCGACGAGCTCGGGGTCGAGGGCCGAGGTCGGCTCGTCGAAGAGCATCACTTCGGGGTCCATCGCCAGCGCGCGGGCGATCGCGACGCGCTGCTTCTGGCCGCCCGACAAACGGGACGGGTACTGCAGCGCCTTGTCGGCCAGGCCGACCCGGGCGAGCTCGGCCTCGGCACGCCTTCTCGCGTCGCCCGCGCCCTGCGCGCGCACGGTGCGCAGGCCCTCCATCACATTGCCGAGCGCGGTCATGTGGGGAAAGAGGTTGAACTGCTGGAACACCATGCCGACGCGCTGGCGCACCCGCGTCAACTCGGCTTCGTCATAGACACGCAGCCCGGTACCCTCGGCGCCCGGCTTGGCGCGGCCGATGGCCTGCCCGGCCAGCTCGACGACGCCGGCGCTCGGGCGTTCCATGAAGTTCAGGCAGCGCAGCAAGGTGCTCTTGCCGGAGCCCGAGGCGCCCAGGATCGCGATCCGATCGCCCGGCATGACGTTCAGATCGATGCCTCGGAGCACCTCGTGCGCATCGAACCGCTTGCGCAGGCCGGTCACGCGGATCAGGGGGGTGGTGTCGCTCATCTCAGGCATCCGATCGGCTCAAGCGTCGCTCGAGGGCGTAGGTGGCCTGCACGAGCGGAAACAGGGCCAGGAAGAACACGACCGCGATGACGGTGTAGGTCTCGATCGGGTTGTAGTCGAGCGAGGCGATCAGCTTGCCCTGCTGCAAGAGTTCGACGTACGCGACGGCCGAGGCCAGGGTCGTCATCTTGAAGATCTCGATGCCCCGGTTGGTGAACGCGGGGATCATGCGCCGCAGCGCCTGCGGCAGGATCACGCGCCGCATCGCCTGGCCCGCGCTCATTCCGATCGCGCGCGCCGCCTCCGCCTGGCCCCGGTCGATCGAGGCGATGCCGCCGCGGTAGATCTCTGCCGAGAACGCGGCCGAGTTCAGGGAGATGCCGAGTGCCGCTGCCGTGAGCGGCCCGATCTCGAACGGCAGCAGGATCGGCATCGCGTAGTAGAACCAGAGGATCTGCACCAGCACCGGGGTGTTGCGGAAGAACTCGATGAACAGCGTGGCCGGCATGTAGAGCCAGCGCGAGGATGCCCGGCGCGCGATGCTCACGAGCAGGCCGCCGCCCATGCCCGCGACCATGCAGATCACGAACAGCCGCAAGGTGCCGATCGCACCCGCCCACAGCACGTCGGCGTTCTCGATGACCGGCGCGAAATTCCAGTGATAGGCCATCGTCAGCGCACCATGCCTTCGCCGCTCGCGGCCAGGCGGCGTTCGACACCATGCACGACGGAACTCGCGACCGTGATCACCGCGAAGTAGATCAGCGCCGTCACCGTGAAGACCTCGAGCGGACGAAAGGTCTTCTGCGCCACCTCGTTGCTCTGGAAAAGCAGGTCGGCATACGACACCGTCGCGACCAGCGTGGTCGTCTTCATCAATTCGATCGCGCGCTCGAGGAAGGCCGGGACCATCCGCTTGACGGCCTGCGGCAGCACGACGCGCCGCATCACCTGGCGCGCCGACATGCCCAGCGCACGCGCACCTTCCCACTGCCCGCGTTCGACCGAGACGATGCCGCCGCGGAACACCTCGGCGAAGAAGGCGGCCGACTGGATCGAAAAGGTGAGCACCGCGGCCGCGTAAGGCGTCATCTCCACATGCACGAGGATCGGCAACGCGAAGAAGAACCAGAACAGCTGCACCAGCGGCGGCGTGGTGCGAAAGACCTCGATCACCGCCCCCGCCGGCCACGCCAGCCAGCGCCGCGGCGACAGGCGCATCAGCGCCAGCACGAGCCCGAGCGGCACGCCGCAGGTGAGCGCGGCGCCGGTGACCTTCAGCGTGTTGAGCAAGCCGATCGCCAACAAATCGGCGTTGGCCCACACCGGCGCGAAATCCCAAACGTGCATCGCGCGGTCTCGGCTACGACTTCAGCAGTTCCTTCATCACCGGCGGGGACGCCTTCGGATCCAGGCCGAAGCCGACCAGGAACTGCTCATACCACTTCTGCGTCTGCCCGCTGGCGTAGTAGCCGGCGATCTGCTTGTCGACCCAGTTCACGAACGACTTGTCGGTTTCCTTGCGCACCGCGATGCTGGAGGCTTGCGACTGCGCCGGCGCCGGGACCACGATCTTGCCGGTGCCGAGTTTCTGCCGGGCCGCCAGCAGCGGCGGATGAAACAGGCAGACGGCATCGGCACGCCCGGCCTGGAAGGCGGCGATGGCCTCGGCGTTGCCCGGGAAACGCTGGATCGACGCCTTCGCGACGTGCTCGGTCAGGAACTTGTCCATGCTGCTCGCCTGCGGCACCGCGATGCGCACGGAGGGCTGGTCGAGTTCGGCCCAGGTCCTGGACGGCAAGTCGTCGCGCGCCAGCACGGCGAGCGAGTAGTAGAGCAGCGGGGCCTTCGGGAAGTCGACCGCCTGCTCGCGCTCGGGGGTGGCGTCCATCATCGACATCAGGTCGATCTTGTTGCCCTGCAGTGCGGCGATGGCCGTCCCCCACGTCACCTCGACCGGTTCGAACTTGACGCCGAGGTCGGTCGCCAGGGCCTTGCCGAGCGAGACGCCCACGCCGCTGGTCCAATCGCCCGACTTCAAGTCCTTGGAGAACCAGGGCGGGGCCTGGGTGACACCCACCCGCAGCGACCCGCGCTGCTTGATCTGTGCCAGCGTGTTGTCGGCGCTGCTCTGCGCCAAAGCAGGCGGGACCGCCGCGATGGCGGCGAGCGCGAGCACGGTGCGGCGACGAAGATGATCGGACATGGTCAGGACTCCTGCAGAGCGACGTTTTCTTGACGGGAGACGCGAGGAGCGCCGAGGAACTTTTCAGTCTGCCGGGCGCCGCGCAGCATGTGCTCGTCGACCTCGGCCTTCATCGCCACGAGATCGTCGCCGAGCGCGGCGGCCACGTAGCTGTCGTGCGCGTCGCGGCGCGGTCCACGCTTGCGATGGGCGCGGTGGTGCGCCGCCCAGTACAGCTGGAGCCGGCCGCGCAGCCCGGTCCAGCTGGCCTGCAGCAGGCGATGGCCGCTGGTCTCGTAGACGAGGCTGTGCAGCTCCAGCTCGGCGGCGATGCTGGCCAGATCGTCGCCGCGGTCAATGGCTTTGGACAGCGCGGCATTGCGGCGCCGCAGTTCCTTTCGGAACGCCTCGTCGCGCCGCGGCCAGGCCTGCTCGAAGGCGAAGCGCTCAAGCGTCGTGCGCAGCGAATGGATCTCGCGGACGTCCTCCACCGTCAATTCGATCACGTGCGTGCCGGTGTAGGGCACCGTCGTGATCAAACCCTCGTCGGCGAGCTGGCGCAAGGCCTCGCGCAGCGGTGCGCGGCTGACGCTGAAGCGCCCGGCCAGCTTGGTCTCGACCAGCGCCGAGCCGGGCGCCAGCTCCCCGGAGAGGATGGCGGCGCGCAGCCGCTCGGCGATGTGTTCGCGAAACGTGGCGCGAGGAAGTTTGGAAATGTGGTCCACGTCGGTTGGAGCGGGGTGAGTCATCGATGATCGATTGTCGACAATATAGGACACTCGTCGCTTCGATGCAAGAGTCAGCGCGCGGCGTCTGCCCTGTCCAGATTCGAGCAGACCTCTTCGACCAGCGCGCGCATCCAGCGCTGGCCCGCGTCGCCTTCGTGCCGGCGGTGCCAGTAGAGCTGCCAGGAGAACGGCTCGCCGCCGATCGGCAGCTTGCGCAGCACGAGCCGCCGATCGGTGTCGAAGCGCCTGGCCATGCGCTCCGAGGCCGCGACCACCATGCCGCTCGAAGACACCGCGTGCAGCGCCACGACCCAGTGCGGAATGGTCGCGACCACCTCGCGGGCGACGCGACGCGCGCGCAGCGCGTCGTCGACGAACCGCGAATCGCCGGCGTCCTGCACGACGCGAATGTGGCGCAGGGCCAGGAAGCGCGCCATCGTCAAGGTCTCGCGCGCGGACGGGTGGTCCCGGCTCATCGCGCAGATCATCCGGTCGCGCATCAGCGCGGTCGAGCGGATGGCCTTCGGGTGCGCCAGAAGCGCGCTGACCGCACAGTCGATCGTGCCCTCCTCCAGCCCTTTCAGCGTGTCGGCCGGCGAGAGGTGCCGGACCACGACCGAGACCTGAGGCGCCCGGGCTTCGAGCGCCTTCAGGAGCGCGGGCAACAGAAGGAACTCGTTCGAGTCGCCGATCCGGATCACGAACGATTCCTTCGACTGCAGCGGATCGAATCGAGCTTCGCTGCGAAAGACGGCCTCGACCTGGCGGATCGCGTCGCGCACCGGGCCGACGAGCTCGAGCGCTCGCGCGGTCGGCTCCATGCCTTTCGAGGTCCGGATCAGCAGCGGATCGCCGAGGCGCTCCCGCAGCCGCCCGAGCGCGTGGCTCAACGCCGACTGGCTCAGGCCGATCTGCCGCGCCGCCTTCGTGACGTTGCGCTCCGCCATCAGCGCATCGAAGACTTGCAGCAGCTGGATGTCCAGGGCTTTGGGGTTCATCGCGCGCTCCGTGTGCGGATCCAGTATGCACGAGGTCGATTGCAGTATGACGAACATGCACTGGATTGATCCAATGGCGCTGACTAGACTGCCCTCACCAAGATCGTCTGGCCGCGGAGACAAACATGACGACGAACATCATCAGGCGCAGTGTCCTGCTCGGCTCGATGGCCATGGCCGTCTCGCTGGGGGCCACAGCGCAGCCGCCCTACCCGTCGCACCCGGTGCGGCTGATCGTGCCCTACGCCCCCGGAGGAAGCACCGACGGCGTGGCGCGGATCATCGGTCGGGCGGCCGAAGACCTGATGAAACAGTCGGTCGTCATCGACAACCGGCCGGGCGCCAACACCATCGTCGGCACCGACTTCGTGGCGCGATCGAAAGCGGACGGCTACACGCTGATCCTGGCGACCAATCCGCACACCAGCAACCCGAGCCTGTACGCCAGCGTTCCCTACGACGCGGAGAAGGACTTCTCGCCGATCGTCTACGTGGGCGCGACTCCGAACGTCATCGCGGTCAACCCGAAGACCGGCCTGAAGTCGTTGAAGGCCCTGATCGAGATGGCGAAAGCGACGCCGGGCAAGCTCGACTTCGCCACCGCCGGCCTCGGCTCCGTGCAGCATCTGAGCGGCGCGATGCTCGGCCTGCAGGCGGGCGTGAAGTTCCAGCACATCCCGTACAAGGGAGGCGGCCCGGCCAGCGCCGACGTGCTCGCCGGCCAGGTGCCCATCCTGATCTCCGGCCTCGCGGCGGCGATGCCGTTCATCAAGTCCAACACGCTGACCGCGCTGGCGGTCACGAGCGCGAATCGCGCCGCCGTGCTGCCGGACGTCCCGACCGTCGCCGAGTCGGGCTTCCCCGGGTTCGAGTCCAACTACTGGTTCGAAGTGCTGGCACCGCGCGCAACGCCGAGGGCCGTCGTGGATGAATTGAACCGGGTCTTCAATGCGGTGCTGCAACTGCCGGCGGTGCGCCAGCAGATGGCAGACCTGGGCGTCGACGTCACGGGCGGCACGGTCCAACAGGCCGAAGAGTTCCTGAAGGACGACACCCAGAAGATGTCCAGGCTGGTGAAGGCCACCGGCATCAAGCTGGTCGAGTGACGATGGCCATGATCCTGACGCCGATCGGCCAGCTCCGCCCCGCACTCACCGAGCCCTTCACCAGCGCCCACCTCGTGCGCTGGTGCGCCGCACAGCAGAACTGGGACAAGATCCACTACGACGCAGACTACGCCCGCGAATTCGGCGGCTTGTCGGAACGCGTCGTCAACGGTGCGCTCAAGCAGCACCTGCTGGCGCGCTTCCTGACCGACGCGTTCGACGCCTCGGCGCGGATCGTCCGACTGAACTACAAGTTCGCCGGCCCCGATTTCGTCGGCGAGCAGCTGGAGCTGCGCGGCCGTGTGGTTCGGGTCGAGAGCGCGAACGATCGTCGCTTCGCGAACGTCGAGCTGGAGATCTGGAACCCGATTCAGGCCAAGGCGACGACCTCCGGCAGCGCGATCATGCTGCTGGACACGCCGTCGTGGCAGGCTGCCGATTGGGAGCGTCTTCCGGCGGCGTGGCGCCTGGACGAATCGGTCGAGCCGGGCGATGGCGCAGTGCCTGAGGCCGTGCGCGCGCTGCTCGGCCGTGACGACGAGCAGGTCACGTCGTTTTGCGCGCTGGACGCCAGCCGCCTCCGCTTGTTCGCCGACGCTCTCACGGGCCTGCGCGCCTGGCACTACGACCCGCGCGCCGCCGCAGCGGCAGGGCTGGCCGGCATCGTCGCACCGGATCTGTTCCCGATCCACTCGATCGAGCCGGAACCCGGAGCGCTTCCGCTCTCGCAGGAGCGGATCGCGATGGGCCGGGAAGCGGTGAGCGAAGTGGGACGAAACTTCGCCCGGCGCTTCGGCTTTCCGGGCAACGGCATGGTCAACGGCGGCAACGAGACCGAGATCCATTCGCCGCTGCGCCTCGGTGAAACGGCGTGCGCGACCAGCCGCCTGGTCTCGGCCCGCGTCAAGGCCGGCGCGCGCGGCGGGGACATGCTGTTCACCACCTCGCTCAACACCTACCGGACGACGACCGGCCGGCTGCTGATGCGCGAGAAGCAGCTGATCATCTACCGCAATTTCAACGCCGCCGCGTCGGCGGCCCGCTGAGGCGCTTTCAAACATGTTCAAGTCCCCACAGGCCCTGTCCAAGCTGACGGTGCTCGAACTCGGCTCGACGATCGCCGGCCCCTTTTGCGGGCGCCTGCTGGCGGACTTCGGCGCGCAGGTGATCAAGGTCGAGGACCCGGCCGGCGACGTGCTGCGCAGCATGGGCGAGATCGTCAACGGCAAGTCGCTGCACGCGGCGAGCCTGCTGCGCAACAAGCTCGTGGTCGCCGCGGACATGCGCACGCCCGGCGGGCGCGACGTTGTCAAGCGCCTGGCGGCCAAGAGCGACATCCTGATCGAGAACTTTCGCCCGGGTGCCCTCGAGAAGTGGGGCCTGGGCTACGACGAGCTGGCCAAGCTCAACAGGGGCCTGGTGATGGTTCGCATCAGCGGCTATGGCCAGACCGGCCCCTACAGCGCCCGCCCCGGCTACGGCGTCGTCAGCGAAGCGACCAGCGGCTTGCGCTACATCAACGGCTACCCCGAGGCGCCGCCGGCCCGAATGGGCACGCCGCTGACGGACTACGTGACCGGCCTCTATGCCGCGTTCGGCGCGCTGGTCGCGCTCGTCGAGCGCGGTGTTTCGGGCGAGGGCCAGGTCATCGATGCCGCGCTGTACGAGAGCGCGTTCAGCTTCATGGAGTCGTTCGTCCCGGCCTACGACAAGCTCGGCCTCGTCCCCGAGCGCACCGGATCCAAGCTGCCGGGGGCCGCGCCGAACAACCTGTACGTGACCGCCGACAAGCAGTACATCCTGATCGCCGCCTGGGCCGACTCGCTGTTTCGCCGGCTGTGCATCGCGATGGCGATGCCGCAGCTGGCGGACGACCCGCGCTTCGATGTCGTGAAGGCCCGCGCGAAGAACACCGACGAGCTGGACGACATCATCACCGGCTGGACGCTCTCCCGGGACCTCGCCGAGATCGAGCAGATTCTCGCGACCCACGAGATTCCCGCCTCCCGCATCTTCTCGATGGCCGACATCTTCAAGGACCCGCACTACCGCGCGCGCCAGGCGATCGTGCGCGTGAAGGACGAGGCATTGACCGACGTCGCGCTGGCGGCCCCGGTCCCGCGCCTGAGCCGCACCCCCGGCGAGATCCAGCACGCCGGCCACGCCAAGGGCCAGGACACCGTCGCCGTGCTGTCGCGCTTCGGCTTCACGCCGCAGGAGATCGATGCGCTGATCCACCAGGGCGCGGTGCACGTGAGCTGATGGACGATCGGCCTCGGGCCGTCGCGCTCGCGCTCACTTGATGCGTTGCCGGTCGAAGAAGGTCTTGCGCCAGCCGATGACCCGCGTGGATTCGAACAAGCCGCCGAGGCTGAACGGATCGTTGGCCAAAAATCGCTCGGCCGTCGCGCGGTCGTCGGTGTCGACGACGAGCAATCCGCCCGCGGCTTTATCTTCGTCGTCGAGCAGTCCGCCCGCGGCGAGCAGCAGGTGCTGGTGGGCCGTCAGGTAATCGAGGTGCGCCGCGCGCAGCGCCGCTCGAACCGCGCCGGCGCCGGGCTTGTCGGTGGTGATGATCACGAAGGGCATGGCGTCTCCCGCGCTTCAGTTGGTCGGCGGGATGCCGGCCTTCGCGATGATCTCGCCCCAGGTTTTCATCTCGCGCGCGATGAACGAGCTGAATTCGAGCGGCGTGCTGCCCACCGGTTCCGCGCCGTTGGTCACCAGGGCCTGGTGCGTGACCGGTGTCTGCAGCGCCTTGCGCACCTCGGCGCTCAGGCGCTCGACGATCGCCGGGTCGGTGCCGGCCGCCGCCAGCACGCCCGTCCACGCGCTGACGTCGAAGGGCTTGCCGCTGATCTCGCTGACGGTGCGCACGTCGGGCAGGGACGGCGAGCGCCGCGACGTCGAGGTGGCCAGCGCGCGCAGCTTGCCGCCCTTCACGAGCGGCGCCGCCGCGACCACGTTCGCGAACATCAGGTCGACGTGGCCGCCCATCACGTCGGCCAGCGCCGGGCCCGTCCCCTTGTAGGGCACGTGCGTCATCGTGACGCCCGATTGCAGCGACAACAGCTCCATCGAGAGGTGATCCGCCGTGCCGCTGCCCGTCGATCCGAAGGTCAGCCGGCGGGTCTTGGCCAGCGCGAGCGCATCGCCCATCGTCTGGATCGAGGAGGCCGGCGACGCGACCATGATGAAGGGCGACTGCGTCGCCAGGCTGACCGGCGCGAACGCCTTGACCGTGTCGAACGGCAGGTCCCGCATCAGCCAGGGATTGGTGACGTGCGGGACGCTGGCCACCAGCAGCGTGTAGCCGTCGGGCCGGGAGTTCGCGACGATCTCCGAGCCGATCACGGTGCTGGCGCCCGGCTTGTTCTCGACGTAGAAGGTCTGCCCCATCGAATCGGACAGGCCCGCCGCGATCGCGCGCGCGACCACATCGGTGCCGCCGCCCGCGGTGAATGGCACCACGACCCGGACCTGGCGCGTCGGATAAGCGGCCGCGGCCCTCGCCGGCACCGCGCCTGACAGACAAGTTGCCGCCAATGCGGTGAGGACATCGCGACGATTCATGGTGGTGCTTCCGGTGAGCTCAGGCGTTGAAGTTCAGGCGCAGCCCGGGCGCGGGCCACGGCAGCGACACGAGCTGCCCGGTGGCCGACAAGGTCACGAACGCGGTCTGCAGGTTCGGGCCGCCGAAGCAGATGTTGGTCACGTAGACGTCCGGGAAGGACTGCTGCCGGAGCAGCTCGCCGGTGGGCGCGATCACGGAGACGGCGCCGGTGATCAAGGTGGCGACGCAGATGGCCCCCTGCGCCTCGACGGCCAGGCTGTCGAAGCGCTGGAAGCCGGGCAGGCCGCAGACCAGCCGGCCGCCGTGCGGAGAAGGAAACGGCAGCTTGTTCACGACGCCCGGCTCGACGATGTCGAAGGCCCAGAGGCGGCCGGTCTCGGTCTCGGCCACGTAGAGGACGCGCCCGTCCGGCGACAGCGCGATGCCGTTGGGCGACAGCAGCGAATAGGCGACCTCGACGATCCGCGAGCCGTCGGGCAGCGCGTAGTACACGCCGCCGGCATCGCGCGAGCGCGCATGTTTCTTGCCGAAATCGGTGAAGTAGAAGCCGCCGTGCACGTCGAAGACGAGGTCGTTCGGTGACGAGAGACGGTGCCCGTCGCAATGAATGTACAGCAGCGTGCTCGCACCGGTGTCCAGATCGAAGCGCCGGATGCTGCCGCCGTCGTAGTCGGGCGCCGGGCCGGTCGAGGTGAAGCGGCCGGGCACGTAGGCGCTGCCGCCGTTGTCGCAGACATAGAGCGCCGCGTCGGGCCCGATCGCCGCGCCGTTCGGCCCCCCGCCGCAATCGGCCACCGTGTCGATTCGCCCGTCGGGGTGGACCCTGGTGATCCGGCCCGCGCGCATCTCGACCAGCACGACCGAGCCGTCGTCCATCGCCACCGGGCCCTCGGGAAACTGCAGGCCCTCGGCCAGTATCTTCATGCGCTTTTGTGTTGACCCGTTCCGCCCACCAGGCGTCCCGAAAAGGGTCTTGTCTCTTATTGATTCAGCCGCGGAAGATAGGGCAAGCCGCCCTCCCGTTCAATCACAATTAACTCACGCGAGACATGATGAAAAGTCATTGGCTGCGCCCGCCGGCGCGCGCCGACCGCATCAGGCTGCTCTCGCTGGTGCAGGCGCCGATGGTGCGAGCGAGCTGGCGGCTCACCGTGACGTACGCGTGGCCGATGCGGCTGTCGAAATACAGCATGTCGCCGCGCGCGAGGCTCACGATCTCGCCGCCTTCGAAGTGCACGTCGACCGCGCCGCTGAGGATGTAGACGAACTCCTCGCCGTCGTGGCGTGCGTAGTCCTCAGGGCCGTTGATGCGCCGTGCATGCACCGTGCCGAGGATCGGGCTCATCTGCTTGCCCACCACTTGGGTGCCCAGGAACTGGTACGAGAACGCGAGGCCCCGGTAGGTCACGCCCTCGCCCGCCCGCGTCACGACGGGCCGATCGAGCCCCCTCGTCTTCGCGCCGGCCTCGGCGAACATCGCGCCCATGTCCATGCGCAACGCCCGGCCCAGCGCCGAGAACTTCTCGTAGCTCAGCGCGAGCTGGCCCCGCTCCGCGCGCGAGATCGTCGTGATCGAGACGCCGGACTGCTCGGCCACCTGCGCCAGCGTCCAGCCGAACTGCTTGCGCGCGCTGCGCAGGCGCTTGCCGAACGCGACGCGGTCCAGCGTGTGCGGGGCAGGGTCCGGCTTCGCGGCGGGCGGCTTCTTCGTCGTCTTCATGGGCACTCTCGTGGTGCCGCGATTCTGCCAGCGCGCGCCCGCATCATGGCCCGACATTTGCATATCTGCAAATTTTGATTAGACTCGCGGCGAATCGCCCACTCCCCTTTTTGAACCTCCCCATGAACCCCGCGCGACATGACTGACACGGTCGACTTCCTGATCATCGGCGGCGGCATCGCGGCGGCGTCGGTGGGCTACTGGCTGGCGCCGCACGGCCGCGTGCTGCTGCTGGAGCGCGAGTCGCAACCGGGCTACCACTCCACCGGGCGCTCGGCCGCGCTGTTCATGGAAAGTTATGGCACGCCCCAGGTTCGTGCGCTGACGATGGCGAGCCGCGCCTTCCTGCAATCGCCGCCCGACGGCTTCAGCGACCACCCGGTGCTGTCGCCGCGCGGCGCGATGATGGTCGCCACGCCCGGCCAGGACGCCCTGCTGGCCGAGCATTGGGCGGTGCTGCGCGCGCTGACGCCGCACGGGCGCCTGCTCGACGCCGCCGAGGCCTGCGCGTGGGTGCCCGCGCTGCGGCCGGAACGCGTGCTCGGCGCGGTGTTCGAGCCGGACGCCTCCGACATGGACGTGCACGCGATCCACACCGGCTACCTGCGCGGGCTGCGCCGCGCCGGCGGCCGCGTCGTCTGCGATGCCGAGGCCACCACGCTCGAGCGTGCCGGCGGCGTGTGGCGGGTGCGGGCCGGCGGCGTCACTTACGAAGCGCCGGTCGTGCTGAACGCCGCGGGCGCCTGGGCCGACGTCGTCGCGGCGCGCGCCGGCGTCGCACCGATCGGCCTGCAGCCGCGGCGCCGCTCCGCTTTCATTTTTGCGCCGCCGAGCGGCATCGACACCGCCGCGTGGCCGATGACCGCGGGTGTGGACGAGAGCTGGTACTTCAAACCCGATGCCGGCATGCTGCTGGGCTCGCCGGCCAACGCCGACCCGGTCGAGCCGCAGGACGTGCAGCCCGAAGAGCTGGACATCGCGCTGGCCATGCACCGCATCGAGGACATGACGACGCTGACCGTGCGACGCCCGACCCGCACCTGGGCCGGCCTGCGCTCCTTCGTCGCCGACGGCGACCTCGTCGGCGGCTTCGACGCCGACGCGCCGGGCTTCTTCTGGGTCGCCGCCCAGGGCGGCTACGGCATCCAGACCTCGGCGGCCATGGGCGAGGCCTGCGCGGCGCTCGCGCGCGGGCTGCCGCTGCCCGCGCGCATCGCCGGCTTCGGCCTGACCGCGGACATGCTGAGCCCGAAGCGACTCGCCTCGCGGGCCTGAAGCGCCCGCCCGACCTTCCGAACTCCCCACACGGCCACCCCACCATGCGCGTCTTCAGCGGATCCCTCGCCACCGAAACCAACACCTTCGGCCCGATGCCCACCGGCATGGCCTCCTTCAAGGACCGCGGCTACTACCCGGCCGGCCAGCATCCGAACCAGATGACCTTCTTCTCCGGGCCGCTGTGGGCCGCCCGGCTGCGCGGCAAGGACGCCGGCTGGACATTGATCGAAGGCATGGTCGCCGGCGCGCAGCCGAGCGGCACCACCACGCGCGAGGCGTATGAACACCTGCGCGACGAGCTGCTGGCCGACCTGCGCGGCGCGCTGCCGCTCGACATGGTCGTGCTCGGCCTGCACGGCGCGATGGTGGCCGACGGCTACGACGATTGCGAAGGCGACCTGCTGCAGCGCGTGCGCGCGATCGTCGGCCCCGACGTCGTGGTCGGCGCCGAGCTCGACCCGCACAACCACCTGACGCCGGCGATGGTCGCCAGCGCCGACCTGCTGATCGCGTTCAAGGAGTACCCGCACACCGACATCCTCGAACGCGGCCTCGAGCTGGTCGACCTGTGCGCCGCGAAGGTCGCGAAGAAGATCCGGCCCACCGTCGCGGTGGTCGATTGCGAGATGGTCGTCATCATGCACACCTCGCGCGCACCGGCGCGCGGTTTCGTGGATCGGCTGCAGGCCCTCGCGGGCCGCGACGGCGTGCTGTCGATCTCGGTCACGCACGGCTTCCCGTGGGGCGACGTGCCGGAAATGGGCACCAAGCTGCTGGTCTATACCGACGGCGATCAGGCCCAGGCCGACGCGCTCGCGCGGCGCCTGGCCGACGAGCTGATCACGATGCGCCAGCGCCTGGAAGTGCGCTACCCGGTCACCGACGAGGCAATCGACGAGGCGGTCGCGTTCGACGGCGCCCCGGTCGTGATCGCGGACAGCGCCGACAACCCGGGCGGCGGCGCGGCGAGCGACTCGACGTTCCTGTTGCGCCGGCTGGTCGAGCGCGGCATCCGCAGCGCGGCGGTCGGCCCGATCTGGGACCCGATCGCGGTGCGCATCGCGTTCGAGGCCGGCCTGGGCGCGCGTCTGGCGATGCGCATCGGCGGCAAGATCGGCCCGATGTCGGGCGACCCGATGGACCTGCTCTGCACCGTGAAGGCCCTGCGCCCCGACATGGTGATGACGGGCCTGGCCGGCGCGATGATGCCGCTCGGCGACTGCGCGCTGCTCGAGGCCGAGGGCATCGAGATGGTGCTGATCACGCTGCGCAACCAGGCGATGGGCACCGACCTGTTCACCCAGCTCGGCTGTGATCTGGCCGCGAAGAAGATCATCGTCGTGAAGTCCTCGCAGCACTTCTACGCGTCGTTCTCGAAGATCGCGAAGCACGTGATCTATTCCGACGCGCCCGGCTCGGTCACCCGGGACCTGACCAAGCTGCCGTACACCAAGATTCGCCGACCGAAGTGGCCGATGGACGCTTGAGCGCCTTCAAACCCGCACCCTTGTTCGCCACGTCACCGGAGATCCCCCATGACACGCCGCCTGTTCGCCACCCTCTCGCTGGCCGCCCTCGCGCTGGCCTGCGCCACGCCGCCCGCCCAGGCCCAGACCAAGACGCTGAAGGTCGTCGCGCACGCCGACGTGAAGATCCTCGACCCGACCTTCACGACCGCCTACATCTCGCGCAACTTCGGCTACATGGTCTACGACACGCTGTTCGCGCAGGACGCGAGCGGCAAGCCACAGCCGCAGATGGTCGAGAAGTACACCACGTCGAAAGACGGCAAGCAGTGGAGCTTCACGCTGCGCCCCGGGCTGAAGTTCTCCGACGGCAGCGCGGTGACCTCGGCCGACGCGGTCGCCTCGCTGCAGCGCTGGGGCGCACGAGACAGCCTGGGCCGCGCGCTGGGCAACGCCGGGGCCGCGTGGAAGGCCGTCGACGCGCGCAACTTCACGCTGAGCTTGAACGAGCCCTTCGGCATGGTGCTGGACGCGCTCGCGAAACCCTCCGGCTTCCCGCCGGTGGTGCTGCCCGAACGCCTCGCGAAGATGCCGGCGACCTCGCCGCTGCCGGAGGTGCTGGGCTCGGGCCCGTTCATCTTCAAGCGCGACGAGTGGGTCCCCGGCAACAAGGCGGTGTTCGTGCGCAACCCGTACTACGTGGCGCGCAGCGAGCCGCCGAGCGGCCTCTCGGGCAGCAAGAAGAGCGCGTTCGACCGCGTCGAGTGGCTGTACCTGCCGGACGCCAACAGCGCGGTCGCCGCGCTCAAGCGCGGCGAGGTCGACCTGGTCGAGCAGGTGCCGCCCGACTACATCACGCCGCTGCGCACCGACCCGAACATCAAGATCGGCAACGCCGGCGCGTACCAGGGCTTCCTGGTGCTGAACCAGCTGTTCCCGCCGTTCAACAACCCCAAGGCACGCCAGGCCCTCGCCCACGCGGTGAGCCAGGAGCGCTTCACCGCCGCGATGGGCTACCCGCTGGACATGCGGGTGACCTACTGCGCCACCTACTTCATCTGCGGCGGCCCGAACGAGACGTCCGCCGGCGCCGACACCTTCCGCAAGCCCGACCTCGCGCTGGCCAAGCAGCTGCTCGCCGAGTCCGGCTACAAGGGAGAGAAGGTCGTGCTGCTGGTGCCCAGCGACGTCACCTACCTGAACGCCGAGGCGCTGATGGCCGCGCAGACGATGCGCAGCATCGGCATCAACGTCGACATGCAGAACATGGACTGGGCCTCGATCGGCGCCCGTCGTGCCAAGAAGGACGCGCCCGAGGCCGGCGGCTGGAACATGTACGTGACGGTCGCCGGCGAGTTCGACGTCAACTCGCCGATCACCAACGCGTACCTGAGCGCCGCCTGCGGCAACAGCCTGCCCGGCTGGCCCTGCGACAAGCCGCTGGACGAGCTGCGCAGCGCCTGGATCAAGGAGGGCGTGCCGGCCAAACGCAAGGAGCTGCTCGACGCGTTCCAGAAGCGCGCCTATGAAGCCGTGCCCTACGTCAACGCCGGCCAGTACTCGGCCGCGTTCGCCGCGCGCGCCAGCCTGAAGGGCCTGGACAAGCTGTGGGCCGGCATGCCCGTGGTCTGGGCGCTCGACAAGTAGCCCGGCACAGGCAGGCAGAAGCGAGACCCCGCCACCATGGGCTACCTGCTGCGGCGCCTGCTCGCCACGCTGCCGGTGATGGCGGTGGTCGCGGTCGTGGTGTTCCTGCTGATCCACCTGTCCCCGGGCGACCCGGCGGCGCTGATCGCCGGCGACCTCGCGACGGTCGACGACATCGACAAGCTGCGCGTCGCGCTCGGGCTGGACAAGCCGCTGTGGCAGCAGTTCGTGCTGTGGCTCGCACGGCTCGCGACCGGCGACCTCGGCACGTCCATCTTCACGCAGGTGCCGGTGACGCACCTGCTCGCCCAGCGCCTGGAGCCGACGCTGTCGATCACCGTGCTGACGATGGCGCTGACGCTGGTCGTCGCGGTGCCGCTGGGCACGCTGGCCGCGTACCGCGCCGGCAGCTGGGTCGACCGGCTGGTGATGCTGTTCGCGGTGCTCGCGTTCTCGGTGCCGGTGTTCCTGGTCGGCTACCTGCTGGTCTACGCGTTCGCGATCCAGCTGCCGTGGTTCCCGGTGCAGGGCTACGCGCGCTTCGCCGACGGCCCGGCCGAATGGTTGCGCAGCCTGGTGCTGCCCTGCGTCAACCTCGCGCTGGTCTACATCGCACTGGTCACGCGCATGACGCGCGCGACCGTGCTCGAGGTGCTGCAGGAAGACTACATCCGCACGGCCCGCGCGAAGGGCCTGGGCGTGTTCGCGGTGCTGATGCACGCGCTGGGCAACGCCGCGATCCCGATCGCGACGACCGTCGGCGTCGGCATCGCGCTGCTGATCGGCGGCGTCGTCGTGACCGAAACCGTGTTCGCGATCCCCGGCGTCGGCCGATTGATCATCGACTCGGTGCAGCGCCACGACTACCCGGTGATCCAGAGCGTGCTGCTGATCTCGGCCGGCGCCTACGTGCTGGTGAACCTGCTGATCGACCTGAGCTACCGGCTGTTCGACCCGCGCATCCAGTATTGACCCGACCGTTGACCCGACCGGCCCCGCCCATGTCCGCCATCCTGCCCCTGCCTCCCGCGCCGCCGGCCGAGGACGCGCCGTTCGTCGTGCCGCGCGGACGCTGGCTGCGCAAGCACCCGACGCTGATCATCGGCGCGCTGCTGCTGATCGCGGTCGCGCTGCTGTCGATCGCCGCGCCGTGGATCGCGACCTACGACCCGCAGGACATCGACCCGATCGCGCGCCTGCAGCCGCCTTCCGCCGAGCACTGGTTCGGCACCGACGCGCTCGGCCGCGACGTCTTCAGCCGCGCGGTCTGGGGCGGACGCGTGTCGATGGTCGTAGGCCTCGCGGTCGGCGCGCTCGCGACCGTGTTCGGCGTGCTGCTGGGCCTGGCGGCCGGCTTCGTGCGCTGGGCCGACGGCCCGCTGATGCGCGTGATGGACGGCCTGATGGCGATCCCCGGTGTGCTGCTGGCGATCGCGCTGATGGCGGTCACGCGCGCCAGCCTCGCGACGGTGATCGTCGCGATCACGGTGCCCGAGGTCCCGCGCGTCGCGCGGCTGGTGCGCTCGCTGTCGCTGAGCTTGCGCGAGCAGCTCTTCGTCGAGGCCGCGCGCGCGGTCGGAACGAAGCTGCCGGTGATCCTCGCGCGCCACGTGCTGCCCAACATGGTCGCGCCGCTGATCGTGCAGGCGACCTTCGTCGCGGCCTCGGCCGTCTTGATCGAGGCGGCGCTCTCCTTCCTCGGCGTCGGCGTGCCGGCGCAGACGCCGAGCTGGGGCAACATGATGGCCGAGGGCCGCAACTTCGTCGCGGTCGCGTTCCACATCATCCTGTACCCCGGCATCCTGCTGGCCGTCACGGTGCTGGCGATCAACCTGCTCGGCGACGGCCTGCGCGACGCGCTCGACCCGCGCCTGGCGCGGCAGCTGTGAGGGCGCGATGACCGGCATCCCCTCCTCGCTCGCGCCGCGCTCGGCACTCGCCACCGGCGAGCCGCTGCTCGAGGTGATGGACCTGCACACCCATTTCGACACGCTGAGCGGCCCGGCCCGCGCCGTCGACGGCGTCTCCTACACGGTGCGTGCCGGGCAGACGCTGGGCGTCGTCGGCGAGTCCGGCTGCGGCAAGAGCGTGACCGCGCTGTCCATCATGCGGCTGCTGGCGACGCCGCCGGCGCGCATCCACGGCGCGGTGCGGCTGCGCGGCACCGACCTGCTGGGCCTGAGCGAACGCGAGATGCGCCGGGTCCGCGGCAACCGCCTCTCGATGATCTTCCAGGAGCCGATGACCTCGCTGAACCCCGTCCGCACCATCGGGCGGCAGATCGCCGAGACCGTGCAGGTGCATCAAGGCCTCGGCCGCGCGCAGGCGCTGCAGCGTGCGGCCGAGATGCTGCGCGTGGTGCAGATCCCGGAGCCGGAGCGCCGTGTGCACGAGTACCCGCATCAGCTCTCGGGCGGCATGCGCCAGCGCGTGATGATCGCGCTGGCGCTGGCCTGCAACCCCGAGGTGCTGATCGCCGACGAGCCGACGACCGCGCTGGACGTGACGATCCAGGCCCAGATCCTCGAGCTGATCCGGCGCCTGCAGCAGCAGCTCGGCATGGGCGTCGTGATGATCACGCACGACCTCGGCGTGGTCGCAGAGAGCTGCGACCGCGTCGTCGTGATGTACGCCGGCCGCAAGGTCGAGGAGGCCGACGTGCTCGAGCTGTTCGACCGGCCGCTGCACCCGTACACGCGCGCGCTGATGGCCTCGATGCCGGCGATGAACACGCGAACCAAGCGTCTCGCCGAGATCCCCGGGCTGGTGCCCTCGCCGCAATCGCCGCGCCGCGGCTGCGACTTCGCGGCGCGCTGTGCGCTGGCGAACGAGCGCTGCCGCCGCGAGATTCCTCAGCTCACGGAGCACCGCGACGCCGCACACGGCGCGCACGTCGTCGCCTGCTTCGCGGTCGAGGAAGACCGCCTGCCCGCGGCCGAGGTCGCCGCAGCATGAGCACGCCGCCGAACGCCCTGCTCCAGGTGAGGGACCTGAAGAAGCACTACCCATCGCCGAAGCGCTTGCTCGCGGCCCGCCGCCCGCCGGTGCAAGCCGTCGACGGCGTCTCCTTCGACGTCGCGCGCGGCGAGACGCTGTCGCTGGTCGGCGAGTCGGGCTGCGGCAAGACGACGACGGCCAAGTCGGTGATGCGGCTGATCGAGCCGAGCTCGGGCTCGGTGCGGCTCGACGGCGAGGAGCTGCTGACCTTGAGCGCCGAGCAGATGCGCCAGCGCCGGCGCGACCTGCAGATCATCTTTCAAGATCCGTACGCCTCGCTCAGTCCACGGCTGACCGCCGGAGCGATCGTCGCCGAACCGCTGAAGAACTTCGGCGTCCGGTCAGGCGCACAGCAGCGCGAACGCGTGCAATGGCTGTTCGACAGGGTCGGCCTGCGCCCCGAGGCCGCGGCGAAGTTCCCGCACGAATTCTCGGGCGGCCAGCGCCAGCGCCTGGGCATCGCGCGGGCGCTGGCGCTGAATCCGAAGCTGATCGTCTGCGACGAACCGGTTTCCGCGCTCGATGTCTCGGTGCAGGCGCAGGTCGTGAACCTGTTGATGGATCTGCAGGCCGAGTTGGGCCTGTCCTACCTGTTCGTCGCGCACGACCTCGCGGTGGTGCGCCACATCAGCCACCGCGTCGCGGTGATGTACCTCGGCCGCATCGTCGAGCTCGCCGACCGCGACACGCTGTTCGGTGCGCCGCGCCACCCATACACCGAGATCCTGCTGTCGGCGGTGCCGGTCGCGAACCCGCGCACGCGCCGCCAGCGCCTGCTGCTGCAGGGCGACCCGCCCAGCCCGGCGAACCCGCCGTCGGGCTGCCGCTTCCACACCCGCTGCCCGCTGGCCCAGCCGCTGTGCAAGACTGACGACCCCGCGCTGACCGAACGTGACTCGGCCGCGGCCGGCGGCCACTGGGTGGCCTGCCATTTCCGTTGACGACCCGGTTCGCGCCGAAAGGATTCCGATGACGACATCCGTTCCCCATTACGACCTGCTGATCACCGGCGGCACGCTGATCGACGGCAGCAAGGCGCCGCGTTTCGACGCCGACCTCGGCATCGTCAAGGGCCGCATCGCCGCGATCGGCGACCTCGCCGGCCACACGGCCGACCGAAAACTGGACGCGACCGGCCGCATCGTCGCGCCCGGCTTCATCGACTCGCACACCCACGACGACCAGGCCGTGCTGTCGCAGGCGCTGATGCCGTTCAAGATCTCGCAGGGCGTGACGACGGTGATCGCGGGCAACTGCGGTATCAGCGCCGCGCCCTTGCGCGCCGACATGGCGCTGCCGATGCCGCTGAGCCTGATCGACTCGCCGCCGGAGGGCCGCTTCACCACCTTCGCGGCCTACCTCGATGCGCTGCGCGCGGCGCCGTCGTCGGTCAACGTCGCGGCGATGATCGGGCACTCGACGCTGCGCGCGGTCACGATGGCCGAGCTGGACCGCGCGGCCAACCCGAGCGAGATCGCCGCGATGCAGGCGCTCGTCGAGGAGGCGATGCAGGCCGGCGCGATCGGCCTGTCCACCGGCACCTTCTACCCGCCGGCGCTGAAGGCCACGACCGAGGAGATCATCGAGGTCTGCCAGCCGCTGCGCGCGCGCAAGGCGCTGTACGTCACCCACATGCGCGACGAGGCCGACCGCGTGATGGAGTCGCTCGAGGAGACCTTCCGCATCGGCCGCGAGCTCGAGGTGCCGGTCGTCGTCTCGCACCACAAGGTGCAGAACACGCCCAACTTCGGCAAGACCGCGATCACGCTGCCCTTCATCCGCGAGACGATGAAGCACCAGTGCGTGTCGCTGGACTGCTACCCCTACACCGCCGGCTCGACGATGATCCGCACCGACCGCGGCATGCTCGAGGGCCGCGTGCTGATCGCCTCCAGCACGCCGCACCCCGAGTGCGCCGGCCGCGACCTGGCCGACATCGCGGCCGAATGGGGCGTCGACAAGGACGAGGCCGCGCGCCGCCTGCAGCCGGGCAGTGCGATCTACTTCCTGATGGACGAGCACGACGTGCAGCGCATCCTCGCGTTCGACGAGACCATGATCGGCTCGGACGGCATCCCCGTCGGCGAGAGCCCGCACCCGCGGCTGTGGGGCACCTTCCCGCGCGTGCTCGGGCACTACAGCCGCGACGTCGGGCTGTTTCCGCTCGAGACCGCGGTCTGGAAGATGACCGGCCTGACCGCGCGCAACTTCGGCCTGCACGAACGCGGCACGCTGAAGCTCGGCCACCACGCCGACATCGTCGTGTTCGACGCCGCGACGGTGCGCGACGCCGCCACCTACGAGACGCCGACGCGCGCGGCCGAAGGCATCCAGTGCGTGATCGTCAATGGCGCGATCACCTGGGAGGACGGCGCGCACAGCGGCGCCCGCCGGGGCCAGGTCATCACACGGCAGGAGGTCGGCACCGCACGCCTGAGCGAGTAGCACACGAGTGCTACAGTTGAGCCGAAGAGGTGACGCGCATGACGACGACCACGATTCGCATCGAAGACGACCTGAAGGCACGCGTCGCTGCCGCCGCGGAGCGCTCCGGCAAGACCGCGCACGCCTTCATTCTTGACGCGATCGCCAGAACCGTCGAGGAGGTCGAACAGGACGAAGCCTTCAACCTCGTCGCCGATGCGCGCTGGGCTCGCGTGATGGCCACCGGCAAGACGATCGCCTGGGACGAGGCCAGGACCTACCTCGAATCCCGCGCGCTCGGCAAGACCCCGCGCAAACCGATCGCCCGCAAGCTCGGGCGTTGACAGCGCCGCATGGCCCGCATCGAGCTGGCCCCGGAGGTGCTCGACGACTTCGATCGCTTCTTCGACAACCTGGCCGAGTCCGAGGCGCCCGACGCAGCTCGGCGCATCGGCGAGATCCTCGAGGCCATCCAGCTCTTGAGCCACAGCCCGCTCATCGGTCGCAAGGTCAAGGGCGGCAAGCGCGAGTTGGTGATCGGCAGGAAGGCCCGTGGCTACGTCGCGCTCTACCGTTTCGTGCCCGGTCTCGACGCGGTTTTCGTGCTGGCCCTGCGTCATCAACGCGAGTCGGGATACAAGCACGAGACCTGATCGATCTTGATCAGGGCGCGCTCGTCGGTCGCGCCTGCTCCTCGCCGATGAAATCCAGCGCCGCGTTGCGATAGCCGGAGCCGACGTGCACGGTGTCGCCGAACTCGAGATACGCGTCGGCGGACGCGTCGAAACGCGGCCACGCGGGCAACGCGCCGCCGTTCGGATTGCCGGTCTTCGCGAAGCGCACCCAGGCGTCGGCCATCGTGTTCGCGAGCGCGCGGTCGGCATCGTCGTAAGTGCCCGGCTGCGACGCCAGGGTGTTGAACACGTAGGGCACCTCGTCGCCGTGGTTCGGCCCCGGGCCGGTCCCCGAGGCCTTGCGCGTGAACAGGTAGCGATAGACCGGCTCGCCGGCCGCCGCCATCGCGCGCGCCACGCCGCGCGTGCCGTAGTTGTATTGCGCGTCGCCGAAGCTTTGCGCGACCGCGGCCGGCACCTCGGCATCGCTCGCGGCCGGGTACAGGCGCAGCGCCTCGACCGCCTGCGCGCCGAAGACGGCCGGCGCCTCCAGGTACTTCCGGTAGTCGGCCAGCGTATGCACCGGATAGCGGCGCGTCACGTACGAGCCTTCGTCGCGGTTGTTGCCGAGCATCGCCGGCATCTTCAGGAAGCGGCCGCCTTCATACGCGTTGCGCTGCTCGTCGGGCACGATCACGCCATCGGCGATCGGGCCGCTCATCTTGGGTGCGAACAGCGGCCGCGGGAAGGGCGAGCCCTCCAGGCTGGGCAAGGTCGGCAGCGCCTTCGGGTCCATCGCACGCAGTGGCGCGATGTCGCCGAGCCTGGCACCCAGCGCCTCGGCCACCGCGAGGTGGTGGTACTCGCGGAACTGACCCCCGCTCTCCAGAATGACCTGCTGGAACAGGCCCTTCGCGCGCGGCGAGATCAGCGCGTTGGAGAGCAGCATCGCCCCCGACGATTGGCCGAAAGCCGTGACGCGCTTCGGATCGCCGCCGAAGGCGGCGACGTTGTGCTGAACCCATTGCAGCGCCGCGAACAGGTCGAGCAGCCCGTAGTTGCCCGAGGTGTGGTCGGCCGATTCGCGCGACAAGGCCGGGTGCGCGAAGAAGCCGAGCGTGCCGAGCCGGTAGTTGAAGCTCACCAGCACGACGCCGCGGCGCGCCAGTGCCGCGCCGTCGAAGCGCGCGTCGGAGCCGGCGCCGTTGACGAACCCGCCGCCGTAGGCCCAGACCATCACCGGCAGCTTTTCACCGGCCCGGTGCTTGGGCACCCAGACGTTCAGGAACAGGCAGTCCTCGCTGGTCTCGCGCGCACTCGGCGGCTGCACGCACGCCGGGCCGAATTTGTCCGCCGCATAGACCCCCGGCCAGGGACCGACCGGCTGCGGCGGCGCCCAGCGGCGCGCGTCGATCGGCGGCGCCGCGAAACGGATGCCCCGGTACACGGTGACGTCGCCGGGAATGCCGGAGACGATCCCCGCGGCGGTTTTCACGCGGGTCGATTCGATGGCACGGTCCGCACCGTCGGTGGACGCCGCGCGGGCGGGGCCCGCGGCCACAAGCACGCACCACAGGATGGCGCCGCAAAGTCTCATGTCGTCTCCAGTGTTCTGATCGTGGCACCCTTGGTGCCGGACGAGCTTAGGAGACTCGCGCGCGGCCGACAACGGACCTGTTCCACCTGATGGAATTCGTCCGCGCGTGGCATGCTCCGGCCGTGATCGGAATTCCAAGCCGCAACGGAGTGCTCTGCACGATCGCGGCCGCGCTGTCGTGCGGCTGCGCGATGTGGCGCCCGCCGGTCGTTCCGATGCGAACGCTCGCCGAGCCCGCTCAATGCTCTGCCCCCGCGGACACCTTGATCGTGCTGCTGCCCGGCTCTTATTCATTGCCCGAGGAGTTCCAGAGCGAGGGCTTCGTGAAGATCGTTCGCGCCCGCCGGCTGGCGGCGGACCTCGCGCTGATCGACGCGCCGGTGAGCTACTACCAGAACCGCAGCATCGTCGACCGGCTCGCCGAAGACGTCGTTCGCCCGGCCCGTGCGAGGGGCTATCGGCAGGTCTGGCTGGCGGGCATCTCGATCGGCGCGGTCGGCGCGATGCTCTACGCCGACGCGCATCCCGGCGACATCGACGGCGTCGTGCTGATCGCGCCCTACCTGGGCACGCCGCTCACCGCCAAGGCCATCCGGGTCGCCGGCGGCCTGCAGGCCTGGCCCGCGCCCGAGGCCGCGCCGGGCGGCGAGGTCGACACGATCCTGTGGCGCTGGCTGCAGGCCCAGACCGCGGTCGCGCCGACGGTCAGGAAGGTCCCGCTCTTCCTCGCCTACGGCCTGCAGGACCGTTTCATCGACAACGACGAGGTCCTGAGCGCGGCGCTGCCGCGATCGAGAGTCTTCACCGCACCGGGCGGCCACGACTGGCCGCCGTGGCGCGTGCTGTGGTCGCGCGTCGTGGACGCGCTGCCGATCGCCGTCGAACGGAGCTGCAACACCGATTGACCGATCGATCGGTCGACCGATCAATCGATCGTGATGTGATTCGCCTTGACCAGCGCCGACCAGCGCGCGATCTGCGCCTGCAGGAACGCCGCGAACTCCTGCGGCGTGCTGCCGACCGGGTCGATGCCGAGGCTCAGCATGCGCTTGCGCACCTCGGGCTGCTGCACGGCCTTGCGCACCGCGTCCGAGAGCCGGTCGATCACCGCCTGCGGCGTCCCCTTCGCGACGAAGAAGCCGTTCCACTCGATGACCTCGAAGTTCGGGTAGCCGCTCTCCTTGACCGTCGGCACGTCGGGCAGCACCTCCATGCGCGCGGTGCCGGTCGTCGCCAGCGCGCGCAGCTTGCCGGCCTTCACGTACGCCAGCCCAGAGATCGGGTTCGCGAAGTACGCCGAGACCTGGCCGGCCAGCAGGTCGGTGATGGCCGGCGCGCCGCCCTTGTACGGGATGTGGGTCCACTCGATCCCGGCGTCGCGCCGCAGCATCTCGCCGGCCAGGTGGGCCGAGCCGCCGGCGCCGTAGGACGCGAAGTTCAGCTTGCCCGGGTTCGCATGCGCATAGTCGATCAGCTCCTTCAAGGTCTTGTACGGCGCCGACGCCGGCACGACCAGGATGTTGGGCATGTTGATCGCCTGCGAGACCGGCAGCAGGTCGCGCACCGGGTCGAACGGCAGCTTGCGCAGCACCGCGTTGACGGCATAGGGCAAGGTGTCGAACAGCATCGTGTAGCCGTCCGCCGGCGCCTGCAGCACGCCGGTGGCCGCGACGATGCCGCTCGCGCCCGGGCGGTTCTCGATCACGAGGGTCTGGCCGAGCTGCTTTTCCATCGGCGGCTCGAGCAGCCGCGCGTTCGAGTCGGCGCCGCCGCCGGCCGCGTACGGCACGTAGACGTGGATCGGCTTGTTCGGGTAGGTTTGCGCGCGCGCCAGGCCGGGCAGCGCCAGTGCCGACACCGTGGCGGAGAGCGCGGCGGCCGAGGTGGCGACGAAGCGGCGGCGATCCAGGGGCAGTTTCTTCATATGAGGTCTCCAGGGGGTTCTTCGAACAAGGTCAGAATTTGGCGATGAAACTACAGTCGCTTCAAACGCTCGCGTCGGTGCTGCGCCACGGCTCGTTCGCGGCCGCCGCGAAGGAGGTGAGCCTCACGGCCAGCGCGGTGAGCCTGCAGATGCGCCAGCTCGAAAGCTACTTCGGCCAGCCGCTGTTCGACCGCTCCGCGCGCCATGTGCGGCCGACGCCGTTCGCGCTCGAGGTCGCGCAGAGCCTGCAGCCGACGCTCGCGACGCTGGTGCAGCTGCGCGGCCGGCGCGCGCCCACGGTCAGCGGCCACGTGCGGCTCGGCACGATCGAGTCGGTCCAGGTCACGCTGCTGCCGCTGGCGATGCAGACGATGCGCGCGCGTGCGCCGGGCCTGGGCTTTCAGATCACGCGCGGCCTGTCGTCGGCGCTGCTGGACGACGTCAAGGCCGGGCGGCTGGACGCCGCGGTGATCGTGCGGCCGCAGTCGGGCGGCTCGAGCCGGCTCTCGTGGCACCCGCTGATGCGCGAGAACTTCGTGATGATCGCGCCGCCGGCCGCGGTGCGCGGCACACCGGCGGAGCTGCTGCGCCGGCACGAGTGGATCCGCTTCGATCCCGCCACGACCGGCGGCCTGATGGCCACGCAATGGGTCAACCGCATCGCGCCCGGCCTGAAGCCGGCCTTCGACCTGCCGGGCATGGAGGCGATCGCCGCGATGGTCTCCGCCGGCCTGGGCGTCTCGGTCGTGCCGGTGCTGCGGCGCGAGCTGGTCGAGATGTTCCCGCTGCGCCAGCTTGCGCTCGGCCGCACGGCGCCGGTGCGCCACGTCGCGCTGGTGTGCCGCAAGGCCGATGCCGACAGCCGGCGCCTGCAAACGGTGCTGGACGCGTTTCATGGAGCGGTGCACGCGCGCTATGCCGACGCGCCCGAGGTCCGGCCCGCGAAGCCGTAGCGCGCGGCGTGGGTCGTCATGATCCGGCGGGTCGCGTGCGCGCCGCCTCGGCGCGCACGCGGTCGGTGTGCTGCCCCAGCGTCGGGCTCGCGAACGGCTCCGGCCCGGGCGTGCGGCTGAAGGTCGCGGGCCGCGTGAAGCCGCGGTAGCTGCCCAGCGTCGGGTGATCGATGGTCGTCAGCAGCTGCTCGGCCGCGACCTGCGGGAACTCGAACATGTCCTCGACGCTGCGCGCCGCGGCGCACGGCACCTCCTCGCCGAACAGCGCCTCCCATTCGAGCGCGCTGCGCGTCGCGAGCACCGCGTGCAGCTGCGGCACGATCTCGTCGCGCCGCAGCGCGCGCTTGCGCACGCTGTCGTAGCGATCGCCGTCGAGCAGCGCATGCAGGCCGGTCTTCTCGCACAGCGCGCGCCAGAAGTGCGGCGTGTTCGCGGAGATGTACAGATGGCCCTCGCGCGTCGGATGGATCCCGGTGATGCCGCCGCTGCGCATGTCGCGGCCGACCTCGCGGCCCTCGCCCTCGGCCCACACCAGGCGCGCCGACTGCATCGCCAGCGCCGAGCGCAGCAGCGAGACGCCGACTTCCTGGCCTTGCCCGCTCTTCTCGCGCTCGTACAGCGCCGAGGCGACCGCGCCGGCCACCAGCGCGGCCGCGTAGTAGTCGACCATCGAGCCGTACAGGATCTCCGGCGCCTGGCCCGCCGGCGCCTGCATCGCGGCCATCCCGGTCATCGTCTGCAGCACCTGGTCGTAGCCGGCCTTGTTCTTCAGCGGGCCGGTGTCGCCGTAGCCGGTCACCGCGCAATAGATCAGGCGCGCGTTCAGGCGCTGCAGATCGGCATAGCCGATGCCGAGCCGCGCCGGCACGCTCGGGCGGAAGTTGTGGACCAGCACGTCGGCGGTCTGCACCAGCGCCATCAGCACTTGCAGATCCTGCGGCTGCTTCAGGTCGAGCACCGCGCCGAGCTTGCTGCGGTTCACGCCGATGAAGGCGCGGCTCTCGGCCTCCAAGGTGGACGGGTACTTGCGCAGGTTGTCGCCGATCGGCGGCTCGATCTTGATGACCTCCGCGCCCTGGTCGGCCAGCAGCGTGCAACCGTAGGGGCCGGCGATGTAGGCGCTCAGGTCGAGCACGCGCACGCCGCTCAGCGGGCCGCCGGCGCCCCGGCGCGGCGGGAGCGGCGCGCTCATCGCGAAGCGCCTTCGCGGCCCGCCGGGATCAGCCCCAGCGCGCGCGCCAGCGCGACCGTCGCCCGGGCACGGCCGACGAAGGGCGCGTCGACCATCCTGCCGTCGACGACCCAGGCGCCGACGCCCTCGCCGGCCGCGGCGTCGGCGGCCTCGAGGACCTTCAGCGCGTGCGCGATCTCGGCGGCGTTCGGCGTGAAGGCCTCGTTCGCGAGCGCGACCTGGTTCGGGTGGATGCAGCTCTTGCCGGCAAAGCCGAAGCGGCGCGCCATCGACGCCTCCTGGCGGAAGGCCTCGGCATCGCTGAAGTCGGCGAACGCGCTGTCCCAGGCCGGCACCCCGGCCTCGCCGGCGGCCATGCGGACCGCGAACATCGCCTGCGCGACCGCGCCCTGCTCGCGGCGCTGGATGTCGATCGGCTCGAACAGGTCGCCCAGGCCGAGCTGCAGGCCGCAGACGCGCGGATCGGCGCCGGCCAGCGCCGCCGCCTCGCGCAGCGAGCGCGGCGTCTCGATGTTGAGCAGCAGGCCGACCGGCGTCGCCACGCCGGCGCGCCGCTCGGCCGCCGCGATCGCGGCGGACGCCGCGCGCACGGCCTCCACGCCGGCCGGCTTCGGCAGGTTGATCATCGCCAGGCCGGGCCGCACCACGGCGTCCACGTCCGCCTCGAAGTGACCTGTCTCGATCGCGTTGACGCGCACGACGAGCAATTGGCGGCGCTGCGCGCCGACCCGCTCCAGCATCGCGCCGACGGCCCGCCGCGCCTCGGCCTTGCGCGGCTCGGCGACCGCGTCTTCGAGGTCGAAGGACAGGCCGTCGGCCGGCCCGGCGAGTGCCTTGTCGAACAACTCGGGCCGCGAGCCGGGCACGAACAGCTTGCTGCGCATCATCGTCATGGCGCGCCGAGCTTCGCCCGCGGGTCGTGCCTGGCCAGGCGCGTCAGCAGGTGCTCGACCTCGGCCTGCGCCGCCGGCGTCAGCTTGGCTGCCGGCTTGCGCAGTGCGGCCGAGCTCATCAGCCCGCGGCGGTACAGCAGGTACTTGCGCACCGTGAGGCCGATGCCCGGCTGCTGCTCGTAGCGCAGCAGCGGCAGGTGCGCGTCGAATAAATCGTGCGCCGCCTCGCGCTCGCCGGCCTGCGACAGCCGCACGACGTCGCACAGCATGTCGGGGAAGGCGTAGCCCGTGTTCGCGCCGTCGGCGCCGCGCTCCATCTCGTAGTCGAGGAACAGGCCGTTGTTGCCGACCAGGATCGCCAGGCGCCGCATCGAGCCGTCGCGCTCGAAGCCGCGCAGCGCGCTGATCTTCTCCAGGCCCGGCCAGTCCTCGTGCTTCAGCATCACGCAGGACGGCAGCTCGTTCGCGATGCGGCGGATCACGCCCGGCGTCATCTGGACGGAGAAGGTCAGCGGGTAGTCCTGCAGCACGAAGGGCACGTCGGCGCCGATCGCGTCGACCGCCTGGTGGTAGTAGCCGACGATCTGGTCGTCGGTGCGCAGCGTGTTCGGCGGCGCGATCATCACGCCGGCGGCGCCTTGGTCCATCACCTCGCTGGTCAACGCGCGCATCGCGGCGAACCCCGGCGCCGAGACGCCGACGATGACCGGCAGGCGGGCCGCGCGGCGGATCATCCGCGCCGCGACCTCGACGCTCTCGGCGTGCTCGAGCTTGGCCGCCTCGCCCAGCTGGCCGAGCACCGTGATGCCGGTCGCGCCGCACTCGAGGTAGAAATCCGTCAGGCGATCGACCGACGCAGGGTCGATGCGGCCGTCGTCGAAGAACGGGGTCGGCGCGATCGGGTACACGCCGCGAACATCGGTGGGGATTTTCATCAAGACTCCTGGACCGCCAGTGTGCCGCATCCGACACCCCTCGAGCACAAGAAAAACTCGTCGATCGACTGACGAAACATCATCATTTGAACGCGTGCAGGTTGTTAGCATCCCCCATCGCCCGAGACGTGGATCCGATGGAGATGACCCGATGATGCCCCGACTGCTGCTGGCCCTCGCGCTGTGCCTGCCCTTTGCCGCGGGCGCCCAGGCGGCGTACCCCAGTAAACCGATCACGATCCTGGTCGGCAGCGCGCCGGGCGGCTCCAACGACGTGTTCGCGCGGGCCCTGAGCCGGCGGCTGCAGGAGTCGCTCGGCCAGACCGTGATCGTCGACAACCGGCCCTCCGACGGCGGCGTGCTCGCGAACTCGCTGGTCGCGCGCGCGCAGCCCGACGGCTACACGCTGGTCGTCGTCTCGTCGACCTTCACGACCGGCGCGGCGATCCGCAACAACCTTCAGTACGACGCGATCACGGACCTGAAGCCGGTCGCGATGCTCGCGCGCGGCCCGCTGCTCGTCACGGTGCGCAAGGACTCGCCGTTCAAGACCATCCAGGACCTGGTCGCCGCCGCGAAGGCGCGGCCAGCCAAGCTGAACTACGGCAGCTCGGGCACCGGCAGCATCAACCACTTCGCGACCGAGCTGTTCTCCGAAGGCGCGGGGATCAAGCTCACGCACATCCCGTACAAGGGCATGGGCCCGGCGACGGCCGACCTGCTCGGCGGCCAGATCGACCTGCTGGTCGCCAGCGCGCCGTCGATCCTCGCGCAGGTCAAGGGCGGGCGCGCCCGCGCGCTCGCGGTGACGACGAGCGGGCGCTCGCCGATCGCACCCGACCTGCCCTCGCTCGAGGAGGCCGGCTACAAGGGCAGCGCGATCGACCTGTGGTGGGGCGTGCTCGCGCCGGCGAAGACGCCGCCGGCGCTCGTCGACAAGCTGAACGCGGCGATCAACAAGGAGATCCAGTCGCCGGAGATGAAAGGCTTCTTTCTCAACGAAGGCGCGATCCCCGCGCCGTTGAAGCCGGCCGAGTTCGCCGACTACATCGCGACCGAGATCGCGCGCTGGAAGGCCGTCGCGAAGGTCGCCGACATCAAGCCGGACTGACCGGGGATGGACACGATCGACTGCGCGGTGATCGGCGCCGGCGCCGTCGGGCTCGCGATCGCCCGCGCGCTCGCGATGCGCGGGCGCGAGGTGATGATCCTTGAAAGCGAGGACGCGATCGGCACGCAGACGAGCGCGCGCAACTCCGAGGTCATCCACGCCGGCATCTCGTACGCCGCCGGGTCGCTGAAGGGGCGTTTGTGCGTGGCCGGCAAGGCCACGCTGGTGGACTACTGCCGCGAGCGCGGCATCGGGCACCGGCGCATCGGCAAATTGATCGTCGCGGTCGAGACCGACGAGCTGCCCGAGTTGCAGAAGTACGTCCAGCACGGCGCCGAACAGGGCGTCACGGACCTGCGCGTGATCAGCGCGGCCGAGGTGCGCGAGATGGAGCCCGAGCTGCGCTGCGTCGGCGCGCTGCATTCGCCGTCGACCGGCATCGTCGACAGCCACGGCCTGATGCTCGGCTACCTCGGCGACGCCGAGCGCCACGGCGCGGTGCTCGCGCTGAAGAGCCCGGTCGTCGGCGGCGAGGCCACGGCCGAGGGCATCGTGCTGCGCGTCGGCGGCGAGGCCGAGACGCAGGTCCGCTGCCGCACCGTGATCAACGCGGCCGGCCTCGGCGCGCAGCGCGTCGCGGGCAGCCTCGAGGGCATGCCGGCCGGGGCGATCCCGGCGCTGTACTTCGCGATCGGCCACTATTTCACGCTCGCCCGCCCATCGCCTTTCCGGCACCTCGTCTACCCGACCGCGCGCGACGGCGCGCTGCGCGCCCATGTCACGCTGGACCTCGGCGGCCAGTGCAAGTTCGGCCCGGACCTGAGCTGGCGCGACGGCGTCGACTACCGCTTCGACGCCTCGCGCGAGGCCGCGTTCTACGGCGCGGTGCGGCGCTACTGGCCGAACCTGCGCGACGGCGAGCTGCGAGAGGGCTACACCGGCATCCGCCCGCGGCTGGCGGGCCCGGGGTCCTCGATGCACAACACCGCGAACGACTTCGTGATCCAGGGCGCCGAGGTGCACGGCGTGCGCGGCCTGGTCAACCTGTTCGGGATCGAATCGCCGGGGCTCACGTCGTCGCTGGCGATCGGCGCGCACGTCGCGCAGCTCGTCGCGGCCGAGCACTGACGCGGGCGGGAACACGGAAGCGCGGCGCTTGCGGCGCCCGCGGCGCGCTACGCCATGCCGAGGCGCCGCCGAATCTCCGCGCGCTCGGGTGCCCCGAAGAACGCCAGCGCGGCGCGCGCCGCCGCAGGCTGCGCCGAGGCGGCAGCGACGGCGCCGACGAAGCGCGTGGCGATCTCGAGCCCGGGCGGCATCGGGCCCAGCAGCGCGATGCCAGGCTCGTCCTGCAGCTCGCTGAGCTGCTGAAAGCCGAGTGCCACGTCGCCGCGCGCGAGCAGCGCGGCCACCGGCTGGCCCGGCCGAGCCTGCACGATCCGATCGCGCAACGCGTCCATCACGCCCCAGCGCTCGAACAGTTTCAGCAGCGCGACACCGCTCGGGCCGGTCGAGACGCCGATGCGGCCCGCGGCCAGCACGGTCTCGCGCAACGCGGCCTCGGAGCCGACGTCGGGCCGCGCGGCACCGCCGCGCACCGCGATCGCAACGCTCGATTCGGCCAGCACGCAGCGGCTGTCGGCGAGCACGCGGCCGCTGCTTGCGAGCGCATCGATCGCGTCAGCCGCCAGCACGACCAGGTCGAAAGCCTCGCCGCTGTCGACCCGCCGCGCGGCGTCGACGCCACCGACCGATTCGAGCCGCACCGGCACGCCACCGGCGCGCAGGTGGGCCTCGCACAGCTCACCGAGCAGCGAGCGCGTCGCCATCGACGAGATCGCGGTGAGCAGCGAGTCGGTCACGTCGGGCCTTCAGCGCGCATCGGGCACGCGCCGCGTCTTCATGAACGCCTCGAGGCTCTCGCCGCGGAACGCGGCATAGACCTCGAGGTTGGTCTTCTTCGCGACCCGCGCGAACTTCTCCAGCACGAAGAAGTTCGCGCCGTACTGGATCAGGCCGAGCCAGTCCTGAGCGCGCACGAGCGCCTTCTCGCGCTCGCTCAGACCCGACTGCGTCATCAGTTGCTCGGGATCGGCCTCGAAGCGCTCGCGCCAGGGTTGACCGATCATGTTCCAGAAGAAGCGGTTCAGCTTCAGCGCGCGGTGGCTGACGCGCAGGTCGAAGATATACGTGCCGGGGATCGCCTCGATGCCCTCGAGCTGCGGGTTCATGCCACGTCCTCGAACAGCGCGACGGTCATCGCGGTCGTCGTCGCCAGGTAGTAGTTCTGGTGCAGCTTGCGCACCTTCTCGCCCATCGCGCC
>DASYCA010000372.1:0-5530 GCA_036500445.1 Burkholderiaceae bacterium
CTTCGCCACCGAACCGGCGTAGTAGCTGGTGCCGCAGGCCAGGATCAGCACCGAGTCGATCTCCTTGAACACGCGGTGCGCGCCGTCGCCGAACAGCTCCGGCGAGATGCCGATGACGGCGTCCAGCGTGTCGGCGATCGCCTTGGGCTGCTCGAAGATCTCCTTCTGCATGTAGTGGCGGTAGGGGCCGAGCTCGGCCGCGCCGCTGTGCGCGATCACGGTCTTCACCTCGCGCTGCACGCTGCGGTAGTCGCCGCCGGCGACGCGGTGGCTGATCCAGTGCTTGCCGAGCTGCAGGTCGACGACGTCGCCCTCCTCGAGGTAGACGATCTGGTCGGTCACGCCGGCCAGCGCCATCGCATCCGATGCGAGGAAGTTCTCGCCGGCGCGGTCGCCGGTGCCGATGCCCAGCACCAGCGGCGAGCCCTCGCGCGCGCCGACGACGCGGTGCGGCTCGTCGCGGCAGAACACCGCGATCGCGAACGCGCCGCGCAGCCGCACCGTCGCGCGCTGCACCGCCTCGAACAGGTCGCCGTCGTAGAGGTGGTCGACGAGGTGGGCGATGACCTCGGTGTCGGTCTGGCTGCTGAACACGTAGCCGCGGCCGATCAGCTCGGCGCGCAGCTCGTCGTGGTTCTCGATGATGCCGTTGTGCACCAGCGCGATGCGGCCGGACTGGGCGCTCTTGCCCATCTCGCCGCCGCCGACCGCGTCCGAGACGCCCGGGCCGCGGCTGAAGTGCGGGTGCGCGTTGTGCAACGCCGGCGCGCCGTGCGTGGCCCAGCGCGTGTGCGCGATGCCGGTGCCGGCCTCGATCTGGCTGGCCGCGACCTCGGTCTCCAGCTCGCCGACGCGCGCGGTGCTGCGCGCCCGGCGCAGCTCGCCGCCCTGGTGCACGGCCACGCCGCAGGAGTCATAGCCGCGGTATTCGAGCCGCTTCAGGCCCTCGATCAGGATCGGGACGATGTTCTTGGTGCTGACGGCGCCGACGATTCCACACATGATGTGTCTCCGGATTGAGCTGGGCAGAGCGGCATCGTAGGCAGGAGATTGGGCAATAAGGCATCGAATTCAATGCGCAAATGAAACATAATTGCGCGGCATGGTGTTCGAGATTGAATATTTCATATGAGGTCGCTGAGTGATTGATTCATTCGTGATGGATTCCGCGGATTTGCGCATCCTCGAGGTGCTGCAACGCGATGCGTCGATGTCGAACCAGGACCTCGCCGCCGCCGTCCACACCTCCGCCGCGACCTGCCTGCGCCGGGTCAAACGGCTGACCGAGGCCGGGGTGATCGAGCGCCGCGTGGCCATCCTGTCGCCGCAGAAGATGGGCGCGGGGCTGACGGCCTTCGCCGAGGTCAGCCTCGATGCGCAGGGCGCCGAGCACCTGAGCGCGTTCGAGGCGCGCGCGGTCGCCGAGCCCGAAGTCCAGCAGTGTTACCGCGTGACGCCCGGGCCGGACCTGATCCTGATCCTGCAGCTGCCCGACATGGCGGCCTATCACGCGCTGGTGCAGCGGCTCTTCACGCAGGATGCCAACGTGCGCAACGTGAAGACCTTCTTCAGCGTGCACCGCGCGAAGTACGAGACGCGGGTGCCGTTGCCGGCGCTGCCCTCGCAGGGCTGACGGGGTCGCCGGCCGGGCACCTCTCGGGTGCGGGTTGAAGTACGCGTACTGTTCCCTATGAAAATCGCGTCGAAATTGGGCGAGAATTAGCAACAGTTCGCTACGAATATTCACGCGGCGGTGGCCGTGCGTGTTCGCCCGCGGCGACCGAATCGGAGTGCCTCGGATGAGGAAGATCTCGCTCGAAAGAATCACGTTCATCGGATTTGGATCGGCCGCCGTCGCGTTGATCGCGCTGGCGCTCATCACCTGGAACTTCTCCCGGCAGACGATCGAGGCCTCGGACTTCGTGGACCACACGCTGCTCGTCATCACGACGATCAACGAGGCGCGCACGAGCGGCGAGCGCATCGAAGCCGACCAATTCGCCTTTCTGACCTTCAAGAAAGCGGCGTACCGCGAGCAGCGCGACACCGCGCTCGCCCAGCTCCGCAATCGGCTCGACGACATCACGAGCCTGACGCTGGACAACCCGGCGCAGCAGCAGCGCATTCAGGCCTTGCGCAAGCTGATCGACGAGCGCGCGCGCACCTTCGATGCGAACCCGCCTTCGCCGGACGCGCCCCCGGGCGCACTGCTCCCGCCCGAGGCGGAGCAGAGCTATCGACTGGCCGCTCAGGAGCGGCCCTATTTCATCGCCATGATCGGCGAAGAGCGCCAATTGTTGGCAGCGCGCCAACGCGCCGAAGCCGAGCGCACGCAGGACGCGCGCATGGCCTTCGCGGCGTTCCTGCTGGTGCTGATGATTGCGTTGCCCGCGACCTACCTGCGCATCCGCAGCGATCTTCGGGCACGCCGCGCGGCCGAAGACTCCTCGAGCGAAGAGCGTCGCTTCGACGAGCTGCACGCGCGCGCGTTGACGCGCTACAACGCCCAGACCGATCGCACCGGCGTGCTGGAAGACACGCTGGCCCTGTTCGCCGACAGCCGGCTTTTCCCGGTCTCGGCCTACTACGCGCATGAAGAGCACGGGGGCGCGCTTCATCTCACGGCGTCGCATGGCGCCGCCGGCGACGCGAAGCCGGTGCTGCGCATCACCGACGGGCCGATCGGCAACGCGGCGCGCAGCCTGAAGCCGGTGTACCTCGAGGCCTTCGGGGCCGCGGACGGTCTGTCGATCGAGACCGGTCTCGCGCAGATGCGGCCCGCGGCGATGTTGTTCTGTCCGGTCAGCCACCAGGGCAAGCTGATCGGCGTGCTGGTCCTGGCGGCAGCGCGCCGGCTGGCCGAGCGGGACCGCAGCTTCGTCGAACGGCTCGGCTCGCAGCTCGGCGTGGCGCTGCACAACCTGGGTCAGGTGGACGACCTGAACCAGCTGGCCCACGAGCTGCGCGAGCGGGGCGCCGAGATCGAGAAGAAGAACGTCCAGCTGGAGCACGCCACGCAGATGAAGAGCGAATTCGTCGCGAACATGTCGCACGAGTTGCGCACGCCGCTGAATGCGATCATCGGTTTCTCGGAGCTGCTGCGCGACGGGCTGGCCGGCGAGCTGAGCGAGGAGCAGCGGCTGCACGTCGGCGACATCTTCTCCAGCGGCAGGCATCTGCTCTCGCTCATCAACGACATCCTCGACCTGTCCAAGGTCGAGGCCGGGCAGATGACGGCGGAGCTCGGGCAGATCGATCCCGCCGAGCTCGCGCTGACCGGCATCTCGGTGGTGCGCGAGAAGGCGGTCTTCCGCAATATCCGCCTGGCCGAGGTGGTGCCGCCCGCGCTCGGGCGGATCATGATCGACGTGCGCAAGACCAAGCAGATCGTCTACAACCTGCTGTCCAACGCCGTCAAGTTCACGCCCGATGGCGGCTCGGTCTCCCTGGGCATCAGCAAGGTGCCGCGCGAGGCGATCGAGTCGCTGCGCGGGCGTCCGGGTTCGCGCTTTTTCCCCCCGAGCGACCCGAGTGCCGAACACTGGCTCGAGATCACCGTGCGGGATTCGGGCATCGGCATCGCGCCGGATGCGCTCGAGACGCTCTTTCAGCCTTTCGTGCAGATCGACTCGTCGCTGTCGCGGCAGTACGAGGGCACCGGCCTGGGCCTGATGCTGGTTCAACGGCTGACCGACCTGCAAGGCGGCGGCTTGATGGCGACCAGTGCACCGGGCGCCGGCTCGACCTTCATGATCTGGCTGCCCTGGAAGACGCCGACGGACCTCGCCGCGGAGGCGGGCGCCGCCGCGGGCCTGCCGGTCGAATTCGGGCGCGTGCCCGCGCAAGAGGACGACGGCGCCGACGGCGCCTCACGCCTCGTCCTCGTGATCGAAGACGACCCGCGCGCCTCGAGCCTGCTGAGGCGGCAGCTCGAGATGCAGGGCTATCGCGTGGAAGTCTCGCTGAACGCCGAGACCGGGCTGGAGCGCGCGATCGCGCTGCAGCCCGACGCGATCGTGCTCGACGTCATCCTCCCCGGCATGGACGGCTGGAACATGCTGGGCCAGCTCAAGGGGCACGAGACGACGCGGCACATTCCGGTGGTCATCGTCTCGATCACCGACGAGCCCAGGCGCGGCTTCGCGTTGGGCGCCGCGCAGGTGCTGGTCAAGCCGGTCTCGCAAAGCGATCTGCTGTCCGCGCTGGCCGCCATCGGGCTGCTGCCGCAACTGGCCGGCGGCCGCATTCTCGTCGTCGACGACGACCCGAAGTCGGTGGCCCTGACCTGCGCGCACCTGCAGGCCGGGGGCTTCACGCCCGAAGCGGCCTATGGCGGGCGCGAGGCGCTGGAGGCGGTACGGCGGCGCACGCCGGACCTGATCGTCCTGGACCTGATGATGCCGCACGTCTCCGGCTTCGACGTGCTGGAGGCGCTGCGCCAGGAGCCCGCGTACGCCGGCATCGCGATCCTGGTGCTGACCGCCAAGCTGATCACCGCGCAGGACCGCGAGCAGCTGCGCGGCCGCGTCCAGCGGATCCTCGAAAAGGCGGACTTCCATCCGAACGGGCTGCTCGCCGAAGTGCGGCGCGCGCTGGCCAGGCGCTCGCACGGAGACACGGCATGAACGTGTCGGGCCGCCGGGCCCAGCCGCAGCTTCTGATCGTCGACGACAACGCGGCCAACCTGCGGCTGTACCGGGCGATCCTGAAAGACTGCGGAGCCGGCCTGTTGCTCGCACAGAGCGGCGAAGAGGCGCTGATGCATGCGGCCGTCCATTCCTTCGCGATGGTGCTGCTGGACGTGCACCTCTCCGGGGCGCTGAACGGGTTCGAAGTGGCGCGAAGAATCGCCGAGTTCGGTGGCGACGCGGCACCGCCGATCGTGTTCGTCTCCGCCGTCTACACGCATTCCGACGACACGTTCCGGGGCTACCGGCTCGGCGCCGTCGACTACATCATGTCGCCCGTGGTGCCCGAGATCCTGCGCAGCAAGGCGTCGGCCTTCATTCGATTGCACCGGATGCACAGCGATGCCCACGAGCACTCGCTGGCCATGGAAGCGGCCTACCGCGAGCTGCGGCTGGCGCACGCCGAGCTGGAGCATTTCAGTTTCAGTGCCTCGCACGACCTGCGCGCGCCGCTGCGCCACATCGCCGGCTTCGCGGAGCTGGCGATGCAGGACACCGGGGGCGACGGCAGCGCCCGCAAGGGCTACCTCCGCCACATCCTCGACGCGACGGGCCGCATGAACCGGCTCATCGACGATCTTCTGATGCTGTCGAAGATTTCGCGCGCCGAAGTGCGCGGCGTGTCGGTCGACCTGACGTCGATGGTCAATGAGATCGCCACGGAACTGGTGCGCACCGAGCCCGAGCGCGCGGTTCAGTGGACCGTCGCGGCGGGGCTCGAGGCCGAGGGCGACCCCGGCCTGCTGCGCACGGCCGTCTCGAACCTGTTGAGCAACGCCTGGAAATACTGTGAGGGCTCGCTCGCCCCCCAGATCGAGGTCGGCCGTCTCGCGGCGCCGAGC
>DASYCA010000373.1:0-2442 GCA_036500445.1 Burkholderiaceae bacterium
GCAGCCTTCGGTCAGCAGCACGCCGGCGCCGGCGACGCCGGTCGGGTGGAACTGCCAGAACTCCATGTCCTCGAGCGGCAGCCCGGCGCGCGCGGCCATGCCGAGGCCATCGCCGGTGTTGATGAACGCGTTCGTCGAGGCGGCGAAGATGCGCCCTGCCCCGCCGGTCGCGAGCAGCACGGTCTTGGCTTCCAGGATGTGGATCTCGCCGGTCTCCATCTCGAGCGCGGTCACGCCGACGACGTCGCCGCCCGCGTCGCGGATCAGGTCGAGCGCCATCCATTCGACGAAAAAGTTGGTGCGCGCCTTGACGTTCTGTTGATAGAGCGTGTGCAGCATCGCGTGGCCGGTGCGGTCGGCCGCGGCGCAGGCGCGCTGGACGGGCTTCTCGCCGTAGTTCGCGGTGTGGCCGCCGAACGGGCGTTGATAGATCGTGCCGTCGGGGTTGCGGTCGAACGGCATGCCGAAGTGCTCGAGCTCGTAGACGACCTTGGGCGCCTCGCGGCACATGAACTCGATCGCGTCCTGGTCGCCGAGCCAGTCGGAGCCCTTGACGGTGTCGTAGAAGTGATAGTGCCAGTTGTCCTCGCTCATGTTGCCGAGCGAGGCGCCGATGCCGCCTTGTGCGGCGACGGTGTGCGAGCGGGTCGGGAAGACCTTGGACAGCACCGCGACGTTCAGCCCGGCGAGCGAGAGCTGCAGCGCCGCGCGCATGCCGGAGCCGCCGGCGCCGACGATGACGACGTCGAACTTTCGTTTCGTGACCGAGGCCGTCCCGGCGCTCATTTGAGGAATACCGGCTTGCATCAGAGTCTCCAGAGAACTTGAACAGCCCAGCCGGCGCAGCCAACCAGCCAGACGATCGTTGCCGCTTGCAGCGCGAGGCGCGCGCCGACGTTCTTGACGTAGTCCATCAGGATGTCGCGCACGCCGACCCAGACGTGCACGAGCAGCGCCATGATCACGACGAAGGTCAGCACCTTCATCCACTGGTGCGAGAAGATCCCCGCCCACTTGTCGTAGCCCATCTCGCCGGGCAGCAGCACCTGCACGACGACGGCCAGCGTGAACAGCGCCATCAGCGCCGCGGTGATGCGCTGCGAGAGCCAGTCGCGCAGGCCGTAGTGCGCACCGACGACGATGCGCTTGGAACCAAAGGTTTGTGCCATGGGGAGGGGGCTCAGAAGAAGAACAGCTTCGCGCCGAGCGCGAGCGTCAGCAGGATGCTGATGACCAGCGTGGCGACGGCCGAGCTGTGGCCGAACTCCTTGCTGACCGAGTGCGTCGCGTCCATCCACAGGTGGCGCAGGCCGGCGATGATGTGGTGCAGGTAGGACCAGATCAGCGCGAGCGCGATCAACTTGTAGAACCAGCCGGGGATCAGCCCGGTGCCATGGCTGAACACCGACGTGAACTGGCCGTAGCTGATCTCGGAGGTGACGCTGGCGTCGAACATCCAGATGATGAACGGCAGCAGCACGAACATCACGAGGCCGCTCGCGCGGTGGAGGATCGAGACGAGGCCGGCCGGCGGCAGCCGGTAGCCCAGGGCATCGATCAGATGCATGTTCTCGCCGGGTCTTGCTTTTCTTGTGGGGGTCGCTGTGTTCGCCATGGGCAGCCTGGTTGTTTTTGGTTCCGAAACCGTTCCGTAACCGAAAGATTTTATTGCAATGCAGCAGTCTTTTTGGGGTCGACGTCAATGACCGAGGTCAACTGAGATCATTTCGATAGTAGTGTGACGCCGTGGTGTACAGGCCGCGGCGCAGCTCGACCGGCTTGTCGCCATAGGTCAGCGACAGCCGCTCGACGCTCAGCAGCGGCGCACCGAGCGGGACGGCGAGCCGCTCGGCCGCGGCCGCGTCGGCGATCACCGCACGGATTTTTTCTTCGGCGCGGATCATGTGCACGCCGAACTCGGCCTCGAACATCCGGTACATCGGGCCGCGGTGCTCGGTCAGGCGCTGTGCGCTCAGGCCCTTGAAGAGCGCGGCGGGCAGCCAGATGTCGTCGAACACGACCGGCGCGCCCTTGGAGGACAGCACGCGCTGGATCCGGATCGCCGCCTCGCCGGCGCGCACCCGCAGCGCCCTTGCGATCTCGCTGGGCGCGCGCTGGCGCTTGCAGTCGATCAGGCGGCGCGCCATCTGGGTCGGCCCGCCGTCGTCGGGCATCAGGCGCAGGAAGCGGAACTGCACCTGCTCCTCGGCATGCGTCGCGACGAAGGTGCCCTTGCCCTGGCGGCGCACCAGCAGGTTCTCGGCCGCGAGCTCGTCGATTGCCTTGCGCACCGTGCCCTGGCTGACCTTGAAGCGCGCCGCGAGCTCGATCTCGCTCGGGATCGCCTCGCCCGCGCTCCACTCGCGGCGCTGCAGGCTGGCCACCATCAGTGCCTTGATCTGCTGGTACCGCGGGCTGAACGCTGGACTGCCGGGCGCACCG
>DASYCA010000374.1:0-4931 GCA_036500445.1 Burkholderiaceae bacterium
GCTGAAGCCGTCGCTCATCGCATGAAAGATCGAGGCAAAGCGTTCCAAAGGCACCGTTGATGTAAGCGCACAATCCGGCCGGTACGCCCACTCGAACCGACGCATTGCCGACCCCATGACCCGACTCGACGACCCCCTCCACGATGCCGAGATCGGCTCGCGCGACAGCACGCTCGACACCACCCGCATCGACGACGTCCGCATCGGCGCCGTGCGCCCGCTGATCACCCCCGCGCTGCTGCAGGAGCGCGTGCCCGTGCGCGACGACACCCTCGCGCTCGTCGAAGCGAGCCGCGCCCGCGTCGCCGACGTGCTGCACGGCCGCGACGACCGCCTGATCGTCGTCGTCGGCCCCTGTTCGATCCACGACCACGACCAGGCGATCGAGTACGGCCGGCTTCTGAAGGCCGAGGCCGATCGCCTGCAAGGTGAATTGCTGATCGTGATGCGCACCTACTTCGAGAAGCCGCGCACGACGGTCGGCTGGAAGGGCTACATCAACGACCCGCACCTGGACGGCAGCTTTGCAATCAACGAGGGCCTGGAGCGCGCGCGCCGCCTGCTGCTGGAGCTGACGACGCTCGGCCTGCCGACCGGCACCGAGTTCCTCGACCTGCTGAGCCCGCAATACATCGCCGACCTGATCGGCTGGGGCGCGATCGGTGCGCGCACGACCGAAAGCCAGAGCCACCGCCAGCTCGCCTCCGGCCTGAGCTGCGCGGTCGGCTTCAAGAACGGCACCGACGGCAGCATCAAGATCGCCGCCGACGCGATCCTCGCCGCGCGTGCGCCGCACGCGTTCATGGGCATGACCAAGATGGGTGTCGCCGCGATCTTCGAGACGCGCGGCAACGACGATTGCCACATCATCCTGCGCGGCGGCAAGGCGCCGAACTTCGATGCCGCGCACGTCGCCGCGACCTGCGACAGCCTGCGCGCGGCCGGCCTGCGCGAGCAGGTGATGATCGACGTCTCGCACGGCAACAGCAGCAAGCAGTACCAGCGTCAGATCACGGTCGCGGACGACGTCGCGGCTCAGATCGCCGCGGGTGACCCACGCATCGTCGGCATCATGATCGAGAGCCACCTCGAGGAAGGGCGGCAGGATTTGTTGCCCGGCGTCGCGTTGCGCCACGGCGTGTCGATCACCGACGGCTGCATCGGTTTCGCGCAGACCGTGCCGGTGCTGGACGGCCTCGCGGCCGCGGTGCGGGCGCGGCGCCGAACCCGCCCCTGAGGGCGACCCCCAGGTTCACCCTGGCTCGGGTTTCTCTGTTTACTAAACATTAAGGCGTTCATACACTGAGGCCGATGTTGACGTGCGCTGAACGCACGCTGCGTCGTTCTCGATGGCCACGCCCCCTCCTCTTCTCGCCGCTTCCGATCCGATCCGCCGCCTGCGCTGGCCGCATGGCGAGGCCGAGCTGCAGGCGCGCGGCGGGATGCTTGCGCCGGTCGCGTTTCGCGCGCCGGGGCGACCCGATTTCTCGCCGTTGCAGGTCGCGCCCTGGGCCGATGAGCCCGGCGCCGAGCAGTGGCCCGGGCTGCTCGGGCGCCTGCGCGGCGAATGGCCGTGCGTGCCGTTCGGCCGCTGCGACCGGCCCTCGGGACTGCCGGCGGATTGGCCGGCGCGGGACGCCGGCGACGAGTGGGGCCACGGTTACGCGGCGCACCATGCGTGGGCGTGGATCGAGTCCGGCGATCCGTTCGCACTGGCGCTGAAGATCGAGCCGCCGCCCGATCAACCGGTGCGGCGCTTGACGCGTCTCGTCCGCGCGGTCGCCGATGCGCCGGCGCTCGAGATCGAGCTGCGCATCGAAGTCCGTCGACCCTGCACCTTGCCGATCGCGCTGCACCCGACGCTGCGATTGGATGCCGGCCGCGTCGCGCTGAGCCTCGGGCACACGGGCCCCGGCCTGAGTTACCCGGTGCCGGCCGAACCGGGCCGCTCGCGCCTCGCGGCGAATGCGCGCTTCGAGCGCCTGGACGCGGTCCCGCTCGCCGAGGGTGGCCACGCCGATCTGTCCCGCTTCCCGCAGCCCGCCGACAGCGAAGAGCTGCTGCAGCTGATGGACCTTGCCGGCCCCGTCACCGCGCACTACCTCGACCTCGGCTGGTCGCTGACGCTCGACTGGGACCGCACGCTGCTGCCCGATTTGATGCTGTGGATCAGCCAGCGCGGCCGCTTGCATCCGCCCTGGAACGGCCGCCACCTCGCGCTCGGCCTGGAACCGGTCCACGGCGCCTGGGACCTGGGCCGGGTGACCGACGTGCCCGTCGGTCACCCGCTTGCCGGCCGCACCGGCGTCGCGCTGGCGCCCGACGCGCCCTGCGTGATCCGCTATCGGCTGTCGGCCTTGCCCGAAGGCGCCGCCCAATGAGCACCACTCGATGAGCCCCGTCGACCGCCACCGTTCGCCGCCCGCGCCGCTGGCCGGCTCATCTCGCCTCGCGCTGCCGCGCGGCGTCACGGTGCGCGACATCGCCGAGGCCGCCGGCGTGTCGATCGGCACCGTCTCGCGCGCGTTGAAAAACCAGCGCGGGCTGTCCGACGAGACCCGCCGCGCGGTCCGCGAGGTCGCGCGCAGCCTCGGCTACGACCCGGGGCGGCTGCGCTCGGCGAAGGCGCGCCGGCTCGTGTTCATGGTGCATCGCCACCACAGCAGCTTCTCGCTGAATCCGTTTTTTTCTCAGGTGATGCACGGCGTCGAGGAGGCCTGCCGCGAGTTCGGCGTCGTGCCGACGGTGCTCAGCGCCGGCCCGGCCGACCCGGTGCGCAACCTGTTGCGCATGCACGAGCCCGACGCGCTGATGGCCGCCGGCTTCTTCGAGACCGAGGTCGTCGAGCTGCTGCGCGGCATGGACCTGCCGCTCGCGCTGGTCGATTTCTGGATGCCCGGCTGCCGCACCGTGAACCCCGACAACCTGCAGGGCGGGCTCAAAGCGACCCAGCACCTGCTGAAGCAGGGCTACCGGCGTGTCGCGTACCTCGCGGGGTCGCTCGCGCACTTCAGCATCCGCGAGCGCGAACGCGGCTACCGGCGCGCGCTGTTCGAGGCCGGCGTGCTCGCCGACCCGGACCTCGAGGTCGTCGCGCCACCCGGCCTGGACACCTCGCGCGGCGCCGAGGCCGCGATGCGGGAGCTGCTCAAACTGCGCCCCCGCCCCGACGCGGTGTTCGCGTACAACGACATGGCCGCGCTCGCCGCGATCCGCGTCTGCGAGGCGGCCGGCCTGCGTGTGCCGCAAGACATCGCCTTCGTCGGCTTCGACGACATCCCCGCCGCCGCCTACGGCTCGATGGGCCTGACGACCCTGCGTGTCGACAAGGAGGCGCTCGGCCGCACCGGCGTCGAGATGGTGATGCGCGGCGACGCGATGCCGCAGGACATGGTGCTGCCGGTCGAGCTCGTCGTGCGCGACAGCTGCGGCGGCGCTGGCAACGGAACAAACCGCTAAACAGCGATTTTGTTTCGCTGGCCGCGCTGACTCGTGAGCGGGAATCTCCCGTTAATACTTTGCCGAATCTGAATCTATTCTTTATATCGTGATAACGATCGGTCCGGCTTTCGTTCGGCCGGTCGTCTGTCACCCAACATCGACTGGAGACAAACCAATGAAGAAATTGATCGTCGTCGCCTGCGGGCTGGCGCTGAGCGGCCTGGCGGCGGCGCAGCAAAGTGTCGAGGTGCTGCACTGGTGGACGTCCGGCGGTGAAGCCGCGGCGCTCAACGTGCTGAAGGGCAACCTCGAGAAGGAGGGCGTCAAGTGGAACGACATGCCGGTCGCCGGCGGCGGCGGCGAGGCCGCGATGACCGCGGTGCGCGCCCGCGTCACGGCCGGCAACCCGCCGACGGCCGTGCAGCTGCTCGGCTTCGACATCCAGGACTGGGCCAAGCAGGGCGTGCTCGCCGACCTGAACCCGGTCGCGTCGAAAGAGGGCTGGGACAAGGTCGTGCCGACCGCGCTGCAGGCCTTCTCGAAGTACGACGGCAAGTGGATCGCCGCGCCGGTCAACGTGCATTCGACCAACTGGGTCTGGGCCAACAAGGAGGTGCTGACGAAGGCCGGCGTCACGACGATGCCGACCAACTTCGACGAGTTCATCGTCGCGGCCGAAAAGGTCCAGAAGGCCGGCTTCATCGGCCTCGCCCACGGCGGCCAGCCCTGGCAGGACGCGACCTTGTTCGACGCCGTCGTGCTCTCCACCGGCGGCATCGACTTCTACAAGAAGGCCTTCATCCAGAAGGACAAGGCCGCGCTCGGCTCGGCGACCATGTTGAAATCCTTCGACCGCATGAGCCAGCTGCGCAAGCTCGTCGACAAGGACTTCTCCAACCGCGACTGGAACCTCGCCGCGGCGATGGTGATCAGCGGCAAGGCCGGCTTCGAGATGATGGGCGACTGGGCCAAGGGCGAGTTCCTGAACGCGAAGAAGAAGCCGGGCGTGGACTTCATCTGCATGCGCTTCCCCGGCACGCAGGGCATGGTCAGCTTCAACTCCGACCAGTTCGCGATGTTCAAGGTCGGCGCCGACAAGTCCGCGGCGCAGGCCAAGATGGCCAGCGCGGTGATGGACCCGTCGTTCCAGTCGGCGTTCAACGTCGTGAAGGGCTCGGTGCCGGCGCGCACCGACGTGCCCGACACCGCGTTCGACGACTGCGGCAAGAAGGGCATGAAGGACCTCGCCGAGGCGAACACCAAGGGCACGCTGGTCGGCTCGATGGCGCACGGGCATGCGGTGCCGGCTGCCATCAAGAACGCGTTCTACGACGTGATCACGCGCCAGTTCAACGGGCAGATCGACAGCAAGCAGGCGGTGAAGGAGATGGTGGCGGCGGTGGACAACTGAGCGTACTTTCCGGCCCCCACCCCGGCCCTCCCCCAGCGGGGGAGGGAGTCTCTGCCCGCGCTCCCTCCCCCGCTGGGGG
>DASYCA010000375.1:0-15745 GCA_036500445.1 Burkholderiaceae bacterium
GACGGGTCGATGTTGACGGGTCAGTGCGGCGCCTTGTCCGCGAAGCGGTTCGTGAAGGTCGCCGGCACGTCGAGGCGGCCCTTCGCCGCGTCCAGCTCCTTGTCGAAATGGGCCAGCACGTTCAGCACGGCGGTGGGCCCGGCCGGATCGAAGCGGCCGTCGGCCGAGAAGATCGGCTTCGAATTCTGGAATGCCTTCAGGAACACCGCGCGGTTGCCGAGTTGATAGGCGACCGGCAGCGCGTCCGCCACGTCGTCGGGGGTGGCCGTCGTCAGGAACTTCTCGGCGCGCACGATCGCGTTGACGACCGCCTGCACGGTGCGCGGGTTCTTCGCGACGAACTCCGCGGTCGCCAGGATCGCCGCCTCCGGGTACTCGGGGCTGTCGAGCGAGCTGCGCACGCCCTGCTGGGTGCGCATGTCCGCGACGACGTTCAGGTCGTGGCTGTCGGTGAGCATCGTGATGACGGGGTCGACGCTGATCAGCGCGTCGATCTGCCCGCTGCGCACCGAGGCCGCCGCACCGGCTTCGGCGCCGACGCCGATCACCGAAAAGCTCTTCAGGTCCACGCCCCCTTTGGTCGCGAGGTAGTTCAGCACCAGGTTGTTGGCCGAGCCGGGCGAGGTCACGCCGATGCGCATCCCGCTCAGGTCCTTCATCGACTTGAACTTCGCGGCGCTCTTGGCCGAGATGCCGAACACGTAGCCCGGGTAGCGCGCCATCAGCGCGACCGCGACGACCTTCTGGCCCTTGGTCGCCATCGTGAGGGTGTTCGAGTAGGCGCTGGAGCCGAAGTCCGCGGTGCCGCCCATCATCGATTGCAGCACCTTCGGGCCGCCGGGGAACATGCTGCGCTCGACCTGCAGGCCTTCGTCCTTGAAGTAGCCCTTGCTGATCGCGATGTCCACCGGCAAATAACCCATCACGGCGCCGACGGTCGCGATGTCGATGTGGGGTTTCTCGAGCGGCTCGGCGGCATGGCCGAGGGGCGCCAGCAACGCGCCTGCGAGCAGGGTCGCGATGGCAGCGGCAGCGAATTTGCGTTTCATGGCGGGCACTCCTTGGCGTCAGCGGGGAACCGCGTCGACGAAGCGGTTGGTGTAGGTCGCGGGCACGTCGATCCGGCTCTTCGCGGCGGCCAGGTCCTTGTCGAAATTGGACAGCACGTTGAGCACCGAGGCGGGGCCGGCCGGATCGAAGCGGCCATCGGCCGAGAAGACCGGCTGGGAGTTCCGGAACGCGCTGACGAACAGCTTGCGGTTGCCCATCTGGTAGGACACCGGCAGCGCGTCGGCGACCTGTTCGGGGGTCGCCGTCTTCAGGAAGCGCTCGGCGCGCACGATCGCGTTCACGACCGCCTGCACCGTGTGCGGGTTCTTCGCGATGTAGTCGGCCGTCACGAGGATGGACGCCTCCGGGTATTGCGGGCTGTCCAGCGTCGTTCGCACGCCCTCGGGGGTGCGCATGTCGGCGACGACGTTCAGGTCGTGGCTTTCGGTCAGCATCGTCACGACCGGGTCGACGCTGATCAGCGCGTCGATCTGCCCTTCGCGCACCGCCGCCGCGGCCGCGGCTTCGGCGCCCACGCCGATCACCGAGAAGCTCTTGAGGTCGACGCCGGCCTTGGTCGCGATGTAGTCGAGCACGAGGTTGTTGCTCGAGCCCGGCGAGGTCACGCCGATGCGCATGCCGCTCAAGTCCTTCATCGACTTGAACTTGGCCGCGCTCTTGCTCGAGATGCCCAGCACGTAGCCGGGGTAGCGGGCCATCATCGCCACCGCGACGACCTTCTGGCCGCGCACCGCCATCGTCAAGGTGTTGGAGTAGGCGCTCGAGCCGAAATCCGCGGTGCCGCCCAGCATCGACTGCAACACCTTCGGGCCGCTGGGGAACAGGCTGCGCTCGACATCCAGCCCTTCGTCCTTGAAGTAGCCCTTGCTGATCGCGATGTCGACCGGGTAGCCCATCACGGCACCGACGGTCGCGATGGAGATGTGCGTCTTTTCGAGCGGCTCGGCGGCGCGCGCGGCATCGGCGGCGATCGACACGGCGAGCGCGCAGAGCGCCAGCGCGATGCCCGGGTGGTTCTTCATCATTTGTCTCCTGATCGGATCAGCGTTGTTTTGTGGTCTATCGGTCTGTCGGTCTATCGGTCTGTCGGTCTGCCGCTTCATCGGCGCGCTTCGAACTCCTTGATCCGGTCCGCGAACTTCAGCGTGTAGTCGATCCCGTCCAGGCCCTGCAGCAGGCACTTCTTGTGAAACGGGTCGACCTCGAATGCGTGCACGAGACCCGGCGCCTCGGTCACCGTCTGCCGCTCGAGATCGATCGCGAGGCGCGTGCCGGGCCGGCGTTCGAGCGCGTCGAGCAGCCGCGTCACGATCTCTTGCGGCAGCACGACGCACAGGACGCCGTTGCGCACGCAGTTGTTGAAGAAGATGTCGGCGAAGCGGGACGAGATCACCGCGCGCACGCCGTAGTCGCCGATCGCCCAGACGGCCATCTCGCGCGAGGAGCCGCAGCCGAAGTTCGCGCCGGCCACGATGATCTGCGCGTCGCGCCAGGGCGGTCGGTTGAGCGCGAACTCGCCGCGCTCGTGGCCGTCGTCGTCGAAGCGCAGGTCGTGAAACAGGAACTGGCCGAAGCCGTCGGCGCGCTCCTTGCGCAGGAAGCGGGCCGGGATGATCTGGTCGGTGTTGATGTTCGCGGCCGGCAGCGGCAGCGCGATCGCATCCAGCGAGAGGAACGGTTGCATCGGCGGGGCCCTTTACAAGTAGTGCCGGACATCGGTCAGATGGCCGGCGAGCGCCGCGGCAGCCGCCATCGCCGGGCTCATCAGGTGCGTGCGCGATTCCGGCCCCTGGCGGCCGACGAAATTGCGGTTCGACGTGGACGCGCAGCGCGCACCCGGCGGCACGGTGTCGCCGTTGGTCGCCAGGCACATCGAGCAGGCCGCGTCGCGCCACTGGAAGCCGGCGTCGAGGAAGACCCGGTCCAGCCCTTCGGCCTCGGCGGCGCGCTTGACCTGGGCCGAGCCGGGCACGACCAGCGCCGTCACCCGCTGCGCGACCCGGCGGCCGCGCGCGATCGCGGCGGCCGAGCGCAGGTCCTCGATGCGGCCGTTCGTGCACGAGCCGATGAAGACGTAGTCGATTTCGACACCGGCCAGCGGCGCGTCGCCCGCGAGGCCCATGTAGGCGAGCGTCTTGCTCACCACCGCGGCGCGCTCGGGCGTGACGGCGTCGCCCGGCGACGGCGTGCGGCCGTCGATCGGCACGCCGTCTTCGACGCTGTTGCCCCAGGTGACCATCGGCGCGATCCGGCTCGCGTCCAGCCGCACCTCCGCGTCGAAGACCGCATCGGCGTCGCTGTACAGCAGCTTCCACTGCGCCAGCCGCTGCGGCCATTCGGCCTCGGTCGGTGCGAACGGGCGGCCCTTGACGTAGGCGAAGGTCGTCTCGTCCGGCGCGATGATGCCGGCTCGCGCGCCGGCCTCGATCGACAGGTTGCACAACGTCAGCCGCCCTTCCATCGACAGCGCCGCGACGGTGCTGCCGGCGTACTCGATCACGTGGCCGGTCGCACCGTCCGCGCCGATCTGCGCGATCAGCGCGAGCGCGACGTCCTTCGCGCTGACACCCTTTCCGAGCGCGCCGTCTATCGTCACGCGCATCGTGCGCGGCATGCGCTGCCAGACCGTCTGCGTCGCCAGCGCGAGCGCGACGTCGGAGGCGCCGACGCCGAACGCGAGCGCGCCCAGCGCGCCGTGGGTGGAGGTGTGGCTGTCGCCGCAGACGATCGTCATGCCGGGCAGGCTCAGGCCCTGCTCGGGGCCGACCACGTGCGTGATGCCATGGCGCGGATCATCCATGCCGAACAGCACGATGCCCTCGCGCTGCGTGTTGCGCGTCAGCGAGCTCACCATGTCCTTCCGCTCGGGCCCGTCGACATCGGACAGCGTGCGGCCGCGCGACGGCGCGTAGTGATCGGGGGTCGCGAACGTGAGCCCCGGCTGGCGCACCTTCAGCTTCTTCTCGGCGAGCACCTGGAACGGGTTGCGCGAGCCCTCGTGGATCAGGTTGCGGTCGATGTAGAGCAGGCTCTGCCCGGTGTCGTCGTGCAGCACCTCGTGGCTCTTCCAGATTTTTTCGAACAGGGTCTTTCCCGGCACAGCAGGCATCTCCGATTCCTTTGTTCAGGCACGCGCCTTTTCGGTTTTTCCGGCGTCCGGCTGCCAGATCAGCAGCCGCCGCTCCAGCTTCGTGACGAGGATGTCCATCAACAGCGCGAACGCGGTCAGCACGAAGATGCCGGCGATCACCGTGTTGATGTTGAACGAGCCCTCGGCCTCCAGGATCAAATAGCCGATGCCGCGCGCGGAGCCGAGGTACTCGCCGACCACCGCGCCGACGAAGGCCATGCCGACCGCGTTGTGCAGGCTCGAGAACACCCAGCTCGCCGCCGACGGCAGGTACAGGTGGCGCAGCAGCTGCTGGCGATTGGCCCGCAGCATCCGGACGTTGGCCAGCACCACCGGGCTCACCTCCCGCACGCCCTGGAACACGTTGAAGAAGACGATGAAGAAGACCAGCGAGGTGCCGAGCGCGACCTTGGACCAGATGCCCAGGCCGAACCAGAGCGCGAAGATCGGCGCGAAGATCACGCGCGGCATCGCGTTGGCCGCCTTGATGAACGGATCCAGCAGGCGCGCCAGGAAATCGTTCAGCGACAGCAGCAGCCCCAGCACGACCGCCAGACTGGTGCCGACGACGAAGGACAGCAGCGTCTCGACCAGCGTCACCCACAGGTGCGGAAAGATCTCGCCGCTCCTGAACCAGTCCCAGACCTTCGCGAAGACCGGCCCCGGGTCGCCGAAGAAGAACACCGGCAGCACGCCGAGGCTGACCAGCGCCTGCCAGCCGAGCAGGATCGCCGCCAGCAGCAGCAGGCGCCACAGCGGCATCAGGTCGCGCGGCGGCCGCGATTCAGCGCTTGCTTTGTTCATAGCCCTTGAGGACCTCGTCGCGGAGCACGTCCCAGATCTGCGTGTGCAGCGCGACGAAGCGTTCGGTGTTGCGGATCTCGGAAACCTCGCGCGGGCGCGGCAGGTCGATCGCGAACTCGGCGATCGGCCGCGTCGCCGGGCCCGCGGAGAGCACGACCACGCGGTCCGACAGCGCGATCGCCTCGTCCAGGTCGTGCGTGATGAACAGCACCGACTTGCGGTCGGCCTGCCAGATCGCGAGCAGCTCGGACTCCATCAGCTGGCGCGTCTGGATGTCCAGCGCGCTGAACGGCTCGTCCATCAGGATGATCGGCGGATCCAGGATCAGCGCCTGCGCCAGCGCGACGCGCTTGCGCATGCCGCCCGACATCTGGTACGGGAACTTGTGGCCGTGGCCGTCCAGGCCGACCCGCGTCAGCCAGAGCCGCGCGCGCTCGGCCGCCTCGGCGGCGGGCACCTTCGCGAACTGCAGCCCGGCCGAGATGTTGTCGATCGCGCGCCGCCACGGCATCAGCGCCTCGCCCTGGAACAGGTAAGTGGCGTGCTGGTTGATCGTCGTGATCTCCTCGCCGAACGCGAGCACCCGGCCTTCGGTCGGAAACAGCAGGCCGGCCGCCATGTTCAGCAAGGTCGACTTGCCGCAGCCGGTCGGGCCGACGACCGAGACGAACTCGCCCGGCGCGACACGCAGGCTGGCGCGGCTGACGGCGGTGTAGCCGGGCTTGCCGAAGGACTGCCCGAAGGTGCAGGTCACGTCCTCGAACGCGAGCGCAGACGTCATCGTGGTGGACACTCAGGCCTCGAGCGCCGCCACCACGGCGTCTCCCATCTCGCGCGTGCCGACCTGGCGGCAGCCGGCCTCCATGATGTCGCCGGTCCGGATGCCGGAGGCGACGACGCGGCGCACCGCGTCCTCGACCCGCTTGGCCTCGGTCTCGCGCTTGAGCGAGTGGCGCAGCAGCAGCGCGGCGGACAGGATCGTCGCCAGCGGGTTCGCGAGGTCCTTGCCGGCGATGTCGGGCGCCGAGCCGTGGATCGGCTCGTACAGGCCCTTGCCGCTCGGCGACAGCGAGGCCGACGGCATCATCCCGAGCGAGCCCGTCAGCATCGAGGCCTCGTCGGACAGGATGTCGCCGAACATGTTGCCGGTCACGATGACGTCGAAGCGGGTGGGCGCGCGCAGCAGCGCCATCGCCGCGGCGTCGACATACAGGTGCGTCAACTCGACGTCCGGGTAGTCGCGGCCGACCTCGGTCATCACGTCGCGCCAGAGCTGCATCGTCTCGAGCACGTTGGCCTTGTCGACCGAGCAGACCTTTTTGTAGCGCTCGCGCGCGGCCTTGAACGCGACATGCGCGATCGCGCGCACCTCGGACTCGCGGTAGCGCATCGTGTTGATCGATTCGCGCTCGTTGGCGTTCGCCACCGGCCCGCGCGGCTCGCCGAAATAGATGTCGCTGGAGAGCTCGCGCACGATCAGCAGGTCCAGCCCCTTGATCACCTCGGGCTTGAGCGTCGAGACCGACGCCAGCTCCGGGATCAGCCGGACCGGCCGGAGATTCGCATTCAGCCCCAGCGTCATGCGCAACTGCAGCAGGCCCGAGCGGACCTTGTGCTTGCGCAGCCACTGCTCGTACTCGGGGCCGCCGACCGAGCCGAACAGGATCGCGTCGGTCGTCTGGGCCAGCGCCAGGGTCTCGTCGGGCAGCGGCTTGCCGGTGGCCAGCACGCCGCTCATGCCGATCGTGCCCGGCTTCAGTTCGAGCTCGAAACGCCCTTTGGCGACCGCCTTCAAGACCTTCACGGCTTCGGGAACGATCTCCTGACCGATGCCATCACCCGGCAACACGGCAATCTTCATGGTTCAACTCTCCTGGCTTGCAATGGACGCGATGCTAGGAAGATTGACCGTCGGCGGCCATTTCTGAATAGCGATGGGCTCGTGTCGATCGGCGCGGCCTCGGGAAAACCCCGGTACCGGCGCCGGCCCCCCGGCCAGTCGGCCGCCGATCTTGCTGCATGATGGCCGGGCATGAGAATCGACCTCTACACGCTGAAGCTGTTCGTCGCGGTGATGGAAACGAAGAGCCTGACCCGCGCCGCGGCGCGCGAACACATCGCCGCCTCGGCGATCAGCAAGCGGATCTCCGACCTCGAAGCCGCCTTCGACCTGCTGCTGTTCGAACGCCGCCCGACCCGCCTGGAGCCGACGCGCGCGGCCGAGGTCCTGCTGCGCCACGCGAACACGATCCACCGCAACGTCCAGCAGCTCGAAGCCGAGATGTCCGACCTGTCCGAAGGCGCGCGCGGCGTCGTCCGGATCGCCGCGAGCATCGCGGTGGTGACGCAGTACCTGCCGCCGCAGCTGCGCGCCTTCGCGGCGCTGCATCCCGGCGTGGTGATCGAGCTGACGGACACGCTGAGCTCCAAGGCCGTGCAGCTGGTGGTCGACGGCCAGGCCGATGTCGGCATCTTCGGCGACCCCTTCGTCGCGCACGGTCTGCGCTCGCTGCCCTACATCGTGGAGACGCTGGTGGCGGTGCTGCCGCCCGGCCACGAGTTGCTGGCCCAGCCGCGCCTGAGCTTCGCGGACATGATCCCCTTCGATTTCGTCTGCCTGCGCAGCGGCAGCTCGCTGAACACGCTGCTGGTGGCCGCGGCCGAGCGCCTGGGCCAGAGCATCAACCGGCGCGTCCAGGTCAGCGGCAACGAGGCGCTGTGCGTGATGGTCGAGATGGGCATGGGCATCGGCGTGCTGCCCGCGGCCTGGCTGGAGAGCCACCCGGCCTTCGCGTCGTTGCAGATCCGCCCGCTCGACGAGCCGTGGGCCCGGCGCCGCCTGCACCTGTGTTTCAATGACGACCGGCACACTCTGAACATGCCGACGCAGTTGCTGGTCGAGCATTTGCGCAGCCGCGGCGAGGACGACGAATCGTCTGCCCGCCCCGGCGGCGAGTTCAGGGACGCGGCCTGACGCCCCACTGGACAGATGATGACGGCTGGCCGGCTGCGCTGCGATGATGCGCGCGCGGATCGGCAAGCCGCACGGAGAATCGATGCAATCATCCACGAAGCCGGGCGCACACCGGATCGGACCCGGCGCGATCTGGTGGGCCTCGATGCTGGCCCTGATCATCGTCGCCGCGGCGCTGACCGGCTGGGCCGTCGAACGCGAATACGCCGCGCAACGAGAGAACGCCGCGGCGCGCCTGAGGGCCTTGTCGGACCTGCGCGTCGAGCGCCTGGAGCGCTGGCTCTCGGCCCAGATGAGCTTGGCGTACTTCCTGGACGACAGCACCCTCTTCGCCCAGCTGTTCAACCGCTGGACCAACGAGCGCGACCAGCAGGCCGGCACGACGCTGCTGGCGCGCGCCGCGGAGTTTCGCGCCGCGACCGACAGCGACTCGGTCCTGTTGATCGATGCCGAAGGCCGGGTCCTGGCGCGCGAGCACGGCTCGACCAGCAGCGACAACCCGGTCTTGATGGCCGGCATGAAAGAGGCGATCGCGCAAGGCCGAGCGCTGCACACCGGCATCTACCGCCGGCCCGATTCGACCTTCCCGGTGCGGCTGGACGTCATCGTGCCGCTGCTGAAGACGGGCGCCCCGGCGCGCGGCGCGCTGGTGCTGCGCGTCGATGCGAAGCGCGCGCTGTTCCCGCTGCTGGGCTCGACGAGCACGCCGAACGACAGCAGCGAATCGGTGCTGTGGGCGCGCTCGGGTGATCAGCTGATCAACCTCAGCGCGATCCGCCCGCTGCCCGGCGGCGCCGACCGGATCGAGCAGCCGCTCGCGTCGTCCAACCTCGGCGTGGCCCGCGTGCTGCGCAACGAGAGGACGCCCGGGCAGATCGCCCGAGGCATCGACTACCGCGGGGTGCCGGTGCTCGGGCTGACCGCCCCGGTCAAGGGGACGGACTGGTGGCTGACGACCAAGCTCGACCTCGGCGAGATCGACGGCGCCGCCAACGCGAGCGTGCTCGGCATCGTCGCGATCGCCGCGTCGATGACCCTGTTCATCGCGATCGCGAGCCGCCTGTGGCTGCAGCGCGAGGCCCTCGCGCGCAGCCGGAGCGAGCAGGCGGCGCAGGCCGAACGCGTCAAGACGCTGAGCCTGCTGCAGGCGATCGCCGAAAGCGCGAGCGACTCGATCGTCGCGAAGGACCTCGACGCGCGCTACATCTTCTGCAACCGGGCCGCCGGCGTGACGCTCGGGCGGGCGCCGGCCGACGTGCTCGGCTGCACCACCGCCGAGATCTTCGATCCGGAGTTCGCCAAGCGCATCGACGAGCAGGATCGCCGCGCCATCGCCGGCGAGGTCGTCCAGACCACCGAGGTGCTGCGGCCGCTGGGCGCGCAGCCCGCCTCGATGCTCAGCACCAAGGGGCCGCTGGTGGACGCCGACGGGCGCGTGATCGGCATGATCGGCGTCTCGCGCGACATCACAGAGCGCCAGCAGCTGGACGCCGAGCTGCAGCGCCACCGCGACCACCTCGAGGCGCTGGTCGCCGAACGCACGCGCGAGCTCGAGAGCGCCGCGCGGCTGAACCGCGACATCACCGACGCGACGCCGGCGCGCGTCGCGTACTGGAACAGCGAGCTGCGCTGCGGCTTCGCGAACCGGGGCTACGCCGAGGGCGTCTCCAGCACCCCGGAGCAGCTGATCGGCCTGAGCGTCGAGCAGATCTACGGCGACGAGTTCGGCGCCCAGGTCCGCCCCGGGCTGGAGCAGGCGCTGCGCGGCGAGCAGCTGCGCTTCGTCCGCGACCGCGCGCACCCGGACGGCAGGCCGTACGTCCAGGAGGTCCACTACGTCCCGCACCGCGCGGCCGACGGCTCGACGGTCGGCATCTACGTGATGGCCTTCGACGTCACCGCGCTGAAGCGCGCCGAGGACGAACTCCGCGCCGTCAACGAAGCCCTCGAGACCTCGCGCGACGCCGCGAACGCCGCCAGCCGCGCGAAAAGCTCGTTCCTCGCGAACATGAGCCACGAGATCCGCACGCCGATGAACGCGATCATCGGCCTCACGCACCTGATGGCGCGCGACCTGCGCGACCCGGTCCAGCGCAGCCGCGTGACCAAGGTCGGCGACGCGGCCCAGCACCTGCTGCAGGTGATCAACGACGTGCTCGACCTCTCGAAGATCGAGGCCGGCAAGCTGGCGCTGGACGAGACCGAGTTCGAGCTCGACGCGGTGCTGACGCGGGCGGTCGAGATGGTCAGCGCGCGGGCGCGCGACAAGGGGCTGGAGCTGATCCTCGACCCCGACCACCTGCCCCCGCGGCTGCGCGGCGACGCGACCCGGCTGGCGCAGATCCTGATCAACCTGATGTCCAACGCCGTCAAGTTCACGCAGCAGGGCTGGGTCCGCGTGCGCGGCTCGGTCGCCGCGGAGGAGGCCGGGCGGCTGCAGGTGCGCTTCGAGGTCCAGGACACCGGCCCGGGCATTCCGCTGGATCGCCAGTCGGCGCTGTTCGTCGCGTTCGAGCAGGGCGACAACTCGATCTCGCGCGAGCACGGCGGCACCGGCCTGGGCCTGGCGCTGTCGCGCCAGCTCGCGATCGCGATGGGCGGCGAGGCCGGCGTCGTCAGCGCGCCCGGCGCCGGCAGCACGTTCTGGTTCACCGCCTGGCTCGGCCGCGCGGCGCTGGCGCCCATCGACGACTCGGCGCTGGCGATCAGCGGCCTGCGCGCGCTGCTCGTCGACGACCTGCCCGAGGCGCTGACGGTGATCGGCGAACGCCTGTCGATGCTCGGCATCACGGTCGACCCGCAGCTGAGCGGCACGGCGGCGATCCACAAGGTCGAGGAGGAGATGATCGCCGGGCGGCCCTACGACGTGCTGCTGATCGACTGGCTGATGGCGCCGCTGAACGGGATCGAGACGATGCACCGCCTGCGCGAGGTGCTCGGCGAGGGCGCGCCGCCGAGCATCCTGATCACCGCCTCCGACGACCCGAAGATCCGCGAGCTGGCGCACAGTGCACGCTTCGATGCGGTGATGAACAAGCCGATCACGACCTCGGCGCTGCAGAGCACGCTGGCCACGGTGCTGGGCAAGCGGGCCTCGGTACTGCCGGCGTCGGCCAGCGGCTCCGACGACGCGGAGCGCGTCGAGGCGCTGCTGCGGGCCCGCCACAAGGGCCAGCGCATCCTGCTCGCCGAGGACAACCCGGTCAACCGCGAAGTGGCCGAGGAGCTGCTGCGCTCGGCCGGGCTCGAGGTCGAATCGGCCTGGGACGGCGCCCGCGCGGTCGAGCTGGTGCTCTCACGCCACTACGACGCGATCCTGATGGACATGCAGATGCCGGTGATGGACGGCCTGGAGGCGACCCTCGCGATCCGCAAGCAGGGCCGCTCGAGGATGCCGATCATCGCGATGACCGCGAACGCGTTCGCCGAGGACCGCCAGGCTTGCCTCGCGGCCGGCATGAACGACCACCTGGCCAAGCCGATGGACCCGGCGCTGATGTACGCGGCGCTGCTGCGCTGGCTGCCGCTGCGCCAGAACGCGCGCACGCCGATCCCGGGCACGGCCCCCGACGCGACGGCCCAGCACGAGTCGCTGCGCCAGCGCCTGGCCGCGATCGACGGCTTCGACCTGGCGCTGTCGCTGCGCAGCGTGGCCGGGCAGATGACGGCGCTCGAACGGGTGCTGCAGCGCTTCGTCGACAACTACCGCGACGGCGCGACCGTGCTGGTGGACCACGACGCGGACCCGCACAAGACCCGGACCCAGTGGCGCGCGGCCTGCCACTCGCTGCGCGGTGCGCTCGCCGCGATCGGCGCGGTCGGCGTGCTGGAGCAGTTGACGACGTTCGACAAGACCCTGGGCGCCTCGGAGGCGACGCTGGACGCCGCGCCGGCCGCGCTGACGCTGCAGCAGCGGCTGCTCGCGTTCGTCGCGGCGCTGCGCGCGGCGCTGCAGGGCTGAGGCCGCCGCCTCAGGCCGCGCGGCCGCGCGCGCCGGCGAAGCGTGCCGACAGCGCGCGCGCCGCCTGCGCCAGCAAGGCCATGTCGGCGCCGACCGCGACGAAGCAGGCGCCGAGCTCGAGGTAGTGCTGCGCTTCGTCCGGGTTCAGCGTCAGGATGCCCGAGGGCTTGCCGGCCGACGCGATGCGTTTCAACGCGCCGGCGATCGCCGCCTGGACCTCCGGATGCGCCGGGTTGCCGAGGAAGCCGAGCGCGGCGGAGAGGTCCGACGGGCCGATGAAGACGCCGTCGATGCCGTCGACGCGCGCGATCGCCTCCAGGTTCGCCAGGCCTTCGACCGATTCGATCTGCACCAGCAGGCACACGCGGTCGTTGGCGCGCTGCAGGTAGTTCGTCTGCGCACCGAATTGCGAGGCGCGCGCCATCCGCGAGCCGACGCCGCGAATGCCCTGCGGCGGGTAGCGCACCGCGGCGACGAGCTGCTCGGCCTGCTCGACCGTCTCGACCATCGGGATCAGCAGCGTCTGCGCGCCGATGTCCAGGTACTGCTTGATCATCCAGGTCTCGCCGATCGGCGGGCGCACGACCGCGTGGGTCGGGTACGGTGCGGCGGCCTGCAGCGCGCCGAGCACGCTGCGCAGGTCGTTCGGCGAATGCTCGCCGTCGATCAGCATCCAGTCGAAGCCGGTGCTCGCGCAGACCTCGGTCGCGTACGGATCGGCCAGGCTCAGCCACAGGCCGATCTGGGTGCGGCCGGCTTGCAGCGCGGCCTTGAAGACGTTGTCGGTGCTCATGCGCGATCTTTCAGGGGTGGTTCGGGAGTTGCAGGCGGTAGGTCGCGATCGCGGTGTCGGCGAACAGCGCCGCCTTCTCGGCCGCCGAGGCGGGCTGGGCGAGGCGCTTGAACGCGTTCCACAGCACCGGGTAGCTGAAGCCGCCCTTGTCGACCGGGAAGTTGCTCTCGAACATGCAGCGATCGACGCCGAACCACTCGATGCACGGCTCGACATACGGGCGGCAGGCCTCGGCGACCTGGAGCGAGCTCGGCGGCGTCGCGGCACGCTCGAAGCCGAAGCCCATCACCGGCATGCCGGCGCCGCCGAGTTTCACGCGCACGTTCGGCAGGCTCGCGAGGCGCTGCATCGCGGGGCGCCATTCGGCGAGCAGGCGGGCACGGTCGTTCGCGTACGGCCCGGTGCCGATCGGGCCGCCGAAGTGGTCGACGACGACGAGCACGTCCGGCAAGCCGCGCGCGAGCTCGTAGACGTCGCCGAGCTGGGTGTGATAGGCCCAGATGTCGAGCGCCAGGTCGAAGCGCGCGAGCGCCGCCGCGCCGCGCCGGAACGCCGGGTCGGTCAGCACGCCGGGCCGCAGCTTCGCGGTGCTGGAGCGCACGTCCGGGTGCTCGTGCCAGACGACCGGGTTGCGGATGCCGCGCAGCCGCCCGCCGCAGACCCGCGCCATCGCCTCGAGCACCGGCTCGACCGCGTCGCCCAGCGACAGGTCGGCCGCGCCGACGATGCCGTCGCAGATCAGCGTGCGGCCGTAGAAGCCCGAGGCCCCCATCGCCGCCTGGCCGTTCGCGAACTCCGCCTCGCCGAGCGGCGCGAGCTCGGCCGGCCCGCTCGCGCGCAGCATCGAGCGGCTCTGCACGAACACGGTCGCGTCGATCCGGTGGCCGCTGTTGACGTCGGCGTAGAGCTCGTGCGCGAGGTAGCGGGCGTCGGCCCGCTCCCACAGGTGGTGGTGCGGGTCGACGATGCGCAGTTCGGGCTCGAGCACCGGCTCGGTGTGCAGCGCGAGCCAGTCTTCGCGGATGGGGGTGTGGGGAGACGGGCTGGAGGCCGACGGGCTGGAAGAAGAGGTCATGGAGTCTTGACGACGGCGGCGTCGACGAATTTGTTGGTGTAGGTGGCCGGCATGTCGATCTTCTTCTGCGCCTGCGCGATCTCGGCGTCCGAGCCCGCGAGGACGCCCAGGACGGCTTCGGCCCCTTTCGCATCGTAGCGGCCATCGGGCGAGTAGATGGTGCGCGTGTGTTCGATCGCGCTCAGGTACTGGGCCCGGGTTCCGACCTGGTAGCTCTTGGGCAGCGCGTCGGCGATCTGCTCGTTCGTCGCGGTCGCGAGGAACTTGTCGGCCCGCACCATCGCGTTGACGACGGCCTGGACGGTGTTCGGGTTCTTCTTGATGAAGTCGGCCGTCGCGATCAGCGAGCCTTCCGGGTAGGTGTCGGCGCCGACCGCCGCGAGCGTGCCGGGGCCGGTGCGCAGGTCGGCCAGGATCTTGAAGTCGCCGCTGTCCACCAGCATCGTGATGATCGGGTCGATGCCCACGAGCGCGTCGAGCTGCCCTTCGCGCACCGCGGCCGCGGCCCCGGCTTGAGCGCCCACGCCGATGACCGAATACGACTTCGGGTTGACGCCGTTGCGCGTCGCGATCGAGTTCAGGATGAAGTTCGTGCTCGAGCCCGGCGCCGTCACGCCGATCACCATGCCGGAGAGGTCTTGCAGCGACTTGTACTTGGGCATCGCCTTCTTCGTGATGCCGAACACGAAGCCCGGGTACTTGATCATCAGCACGACGGCCTGCAGGTTGATGCCCTTGGTCGCCATCGTCAGCGTGTTCGAGTAGGCGCTGACGATCATGTCGGTGGAGCCGCCGACCAGCGCCTTGGTCGTCTGGGAGCCGCCGGCGAAGATGCTGCGTTCGACATCGAGGCCTTCGTCCTTGAAGTAGCCCTTCGCGAGCGCGATCTCGAACGGGTAGTACGAGATCACCGGGTTGGTCGAGGCGATCGAGAGCTTGGGCTTCTCGAGTTTCACCTGCGCCTGCGCCGCAGCGCTGGTCACCAATGCACCGGCGCACAGCGCCCACAGCAGCGTCTTCATTCGGTCGTCTCCAGGGTGTTTTGGCGGGATGTTAGGAGCCCCCTTGCCCTGGCGCCATCAACGGATCGCGAACAGGGGTTGCCGAATCACGATGCTGCGCTCGGGGTTCACCCGTATGGGCATCGGACGCCGCCCTCACTGCCGCTCGATTCCGGAGCGCCGGATCACGTCCGCCCACTTGGCCGATTCGGAGCGGATCGTGTCGTGCATGGTGCTCGCGCTGCTCGCCACCAGGGTGAACCCGAGGCCTTCGAGTTTCTGCTTCGAATCGGCCAGCGCGGCGACGACGCTCGCGTGCAGGCCGTTCGCGACCTGCGGCGAGGCCTTCGGCGGCATCACGAAACCGTACCAGGTGTCGGAGTTGTAGCCCGGCAGGCCGGATTCGGCGATGGTCGGGACGTTCGGCAGCTCGGCCAGCCGTGCGTTGCCGCCGACCGCGACGGCCCGGACCGTGCCGGCGCGGATCTGCGCCAGCGCGGTGGGGGCGTTGTCGAACAGCGCGGTGACCTGGTTGCCGAGCAGGTCGTTCATCGCCGGCGCGCCGCCGCGGTACGGCACGTGGACCATCGAGACCTTGGCCATGACCTCGAACATCGCGCCGCCCAGGTGCATCGACGTCCCGACGCCGGACGAGCCGTAGGTCAGCGTACCGGGTTTCGCGCGCGCGAGCGCGATCAGGTCGGCGACCGACTTGATCGGCTGCGCGTTGTTGACGACCAGGATCAGCGGCATGCTCACCGCGATCGTCAGCGGCGTGAAGCCGTCGATCGGGTCATACGGCAGCGATTTGTAGATGCTCTGGTTGATCGTCAGCATCCCGGCCGCGACCTGCATGAAGGTGTAGCCGTCGGGCGGCTGCTTGCTCATCTGCTCGGCCGCGACGATGCCGTTGGCGCCGCCCTTGTTCTCGATCAC
>DASYCA010000376.1:0-4319 GCA_036500445.1 Burkholderiaceae bacterium
GAAGGCCTGGGCAACCAGTTCCTCGCCCACATCCGCGAGACCGACGCGATCGTCAACGTGGTGCGCTGCTTCGACGACGAGAACGTGATCCACGTGGCCGGCAAGGTCGATCCGATCTCCGACATCGAGGTGATCCAGACCGAGTTGTGTCTGGCCGACATGAGCACGGTCGAGAAGGGCCTGCACCGCTACAACAAGGTCGCGCGCTCGGGCGACAAGGAAGCGCAGAAGATCGTCGCGGTGCTCGAGAAATGCCAGGCCGCGCTGAACGAAGCGAAGCCGGTGCGCGGCATCGCGTTCAGCAAGGAAGAGTTGATCCTCGTGAAGCCGCTCTGCCTGATCACCGCGAAGCCGGCGATGTTCGTCGGCAACGTGGACGAAAGCGGCTTCGAGAACAACCCGTACCTGGACAAGCTGCGCGCCTACGCAGCGGGCCAGAAGGCGCCGGTCGTCGCGATCTGCGCGAAGACCGAGGCCGAGCTTTCCGAGATGGCCGACGAAGACAAGCTGATGTTCCTGCAGGAGATGGGGCAGAGCGAGCCGGGCCTGAACCGGCTGATCCGCGCCGCGTTCGGCCTGCTCGGGCTGCAGACCTACTTCACGGCCGGCGTCAAGGAAGTGCGCGCCTGGACGATCCACGTCGGCGACACCGCGCCGCAGGCGGCCGGCGTGATCCACACCGACTTCGAGCGCGGTTTCATCCGCGCGCAGACGATCGCTTTCGCCGACTTCATCGCGAACAAGGGCGAGCAAGGGGCGAAGGACGCCGGCAAGATGCGCGCCGAAGGCAAGGAGTACGTCGTCAAGGACGGTGACGTGTTGAACTTCCTGTTCAACGTGTAACGCTGCCGACCTGCCCAGCACCCGCCGCAACGACCGCCCCCCGCGTGAGCACCGCCGCCCGCTCCGACGAGTTGCCGCACTGGAGCGTGGCCTTCGCGCTGACGGCGCTGTGCTACACGCTGGTCGGCCTCGCGAGCCTGAAGCTCGCGATCCCGCCGGCCTATGCCTCGCCGCTGTACCCGGCGGCCGGGATCGCGCTCGCGAGCGTGCTGGTGTTCGGGCGGCGCATGCTGCCGGCCGTCGCGCTCGGCGCCTTCGTCGTCAACCTCACGCTGACGCGCCAGCACAAGCCGTTCACGCTCGAAGCGCTGCCGATCCCGCTCGTGGTCGCGTGCGGTGCCGCGCTGCAGGCCTGGGCCGGCGCCGTGCTGGTGCGGCACTACGCGCGCCCACCGCTGTCGCTGACCGAGCCGCGCGACGTGCTCGCGTTCCTGCTCGTCGGCGTCGCCTCGTGCCTGATCAACGCGGCGCTCGCGTGCGCCGCGATGACCCTGACCGGCATGATCACGCTCGCCGAGCTGCCGTTCACCTTCGGCACCTGGTGGGTCGGCGACCTGCTGGGCGTGCTGATCGGCGCACCGGTCGTGCTGACGCTGATCGGCCGCCCGCGCGCCGTCTGGGCGCCGCGCCGGCGCATGGTCGGCCTCACGCTGACGCTGCTCACGCTGCTGCTCGCGCTCGGGGTGCGCCAGATCGTCGCGTGGAACCAGGAGCGCATCCGCACCGCGTTCGAGCACGACGCGAGCAACGCCGCGCTCGCGCTGTCGGCCCAGCTGCGCGAACCGCTGGCGGCGCTGGAGGCGATGCGCAGCCTGTTCATCGCGTCCGACCACGTCACGCCCGACGAGATGCGGCTGGCCACGCGCGCCTGGCTCGCGCCCGGCACGCTGCAGGCGATCGCCTGGAGCGAGCGCGTCCCGCGCGACGCGGTGCCGGCCTTCGAGGCCAAGGTGCGCGCCGAGGGCGACCCGCAGTACGCCGTGTTCGATCGCCCCGACGGCGCGGCGGCCGCGCGCGGCGACGACGCCGTCGTCGCGATCCACTACATCGAGCCGCTCGCGACGAACGCGCCGGCGCAGGGCCTGAACCTGATGTCGGTCCCGGCCGTGCGCCCGGCCCTGGAGGCCGCGCGGCGCAGCGGCGAGCCGACCGCGACCGCGGGCTTTCTGCTGACGCAGCAGGCGGCCAGCGAGACGCAGGTCGGCGTCGTGCTGTACCAGGCGCTCTACGACGTCGAGCCGGCCGCCGGCCAGAAGCCATCGGCCACCGCCGCGCTGCGTGGTGCGATCTCGATCACCGTGCGGATGGACGATCAACTGAAATCGCTTGCCGCGCACCTGCCACCGCAGTTGCGGGTGTGCCTGGTCGACACGACGCCGGGCGCGCCGCCGGCGCGCCTGTCGGGCGTCGGCGGCTGCGATCTCGAGCCGAACCCGAACAGCGCGATGAGGCTGACCCGGCCGCTGAGCTACGGCGGGCGCCAGTGGGAGGTGCGCATCTCGGCGCCGCGCGGCACGCTGACGACCGGCAGCGGTGCCGACGTCTGGCTGTTCGCCCTCGTCGGGCTGCTCTCGACCGCCACGCTCGGCGGCTTCCTGCTGACCGTGACCGGCCGCACCCACCGCATCGAGGCCGCCGTGCTCGAGCGCACCGCGGCGCTGCAGGCCGAGGTCCACGAGCGCGAGATGGCCGACGCGGCGCTGCGCGAGAGCGAGCAGCGCTTTCGCAACATCCTGAACCACGTGCCGATCGGCGTGATCTACACCGACCTGCACGGCAAGGTCAAACAGACCAACCCGCGCTTTTGCGAGATGACCGGCTACAGCGACCAGGAGCTGCTCGCGATGAGCCTGGCCGACTACACCCATCCGGACGACTTGGGCCAGGACACCGCGCTGATGGCCCAACTGGTGCGCGGCGACCTGCCTTCATACCGGCGCAACAAGCGCTACATCGCGAAGAACGGGACGATCGTGTGGGTCCAGGCGACCGTCTCGCTGCTGCGCTTTGCCGACGGCGAGCCGCGCAGCATCGTCGGCGTCGTCGAGGACATCACCGAGCACCTGCGGCTCGAAGAGGCCGAGCACGCGCGCGAGGCGGCCGAGGCCTCCAACCGCGCGAAGAGCGAGTTCCTCTCGCGCATGAGCCACGAGCTGCGCACGCCGCTGAACGCGATGCTCGGCTTCGCGCAGCTGCTCGAGCTCGACCAGCGCCACCCGTTGAAGCCCGCGCAGCAGCCCTGGGTCGCGCAGATCCAGCAGGCCGGCTGGCATTTGCTGGAGATGATCAACGACGTGCTCGACCTCTCGCGCATCGAATCGGGCAACGTCCGGCTCAAGACCGAGACGCTGCACCTGGCCGAGCTGCTCGACGCGACGGTCGGCATGATCGAGGGCGAGGCGCGGCCGCGCGACATCTTGATCACGCAAAGCCTGGAGCCCGGCACCGAGACCGTGCTGGGCGATTCGACGCGCGTGAAGCAGATCCTCACCAACCTGCTGAGCAACGCCGTCAAGTACAACGCCGACGGCGGGCGGGTTCACATCACGACGCGCACCGTCGACGCCTCGACGGTCGAGATCGCCGTCAACGACACCGGCCTGGGGCTGACGCCGGAACAGCTCGGCGAGCTGTTTCAACCCTTCAACCGGCTCGGGCGCGAGCGCTCCGCGCAGCAGGGCACCGGCATCGGCCTCGTGATCAGCCAGCGCCTGGCCGACCTGATGGGCGGCTCGCTGAGCGCACGCAGCGTCGCCGGCGAGGGCTCGACCTTCATGCTGATGCTGCCGTGCTCGCCCGACGCCGACACCGTGCGCTCCGATCTGGATGCGCTGGCGCCGCCGGCCGCGGCGTACCACAAGCGCATCGTCCACTATGTCGAGGACAACGAGACGAACGTCGAGGTGATGCGCGGCATCCTCGCGCAGCGGCCGCAGGTCGAGATGCAGGTCTCGGTCACCGGGCTGGACGGGCTGGCCGCGATCCGCTCGAACCGGCCCGACCTGATCCTGCTCGACATGCACCTGCCCGACATCAGCGGGATGGAGCTGCTCAAGCACCTGAAGAACGACCCGCGCATGGGCACGATCCCGATCATCGTCGTCTCGGCCGACGCGCTGGCGCAGCAGATCGAGGAGGCTTACGAAGCCGGCTGCACGCACTACCTGACCAAGCCGGTCAGCGTGAGCGAGCTGCTCAACGTGCTGGACGACCAGCTCGAGCAGATGGAGTCGCGCTTCAGCTAGCCAGACCGGCGTTGCCCTTGACGCCGACGAGTGCAGGCTCGTTCAGCGCGCGCGGTTTGATCGTCTTCTGGTCGCGCAGCCAGGTCTCGACGACGTCCCAGATCGGCGCGCCCTGCGCGCCTTCGTTGATCGACGCCCAGCCGCCGACGCGGTAGGTCTTGTCGGCCTCGATCGGCCGGCCCTTCAGCCGCATCTCGGAGATCCGGTTGCCGGTCGCCGCAAGCGGCGTGC
>DASYCA010000377.1:0-8623 GCA_036500445.1 Burkholderiaceae bacterium
TTCCCGCCGACCAGCTGGCAGGTCTCGAACCTCCACGCCGGCACCGGCGCCGGCAACGTGATCCCCGGCGACGCGACGATCGATTTCAATTTCAGGTTCTCGACCGAATCGACGCCCGAGTCGCTGAAGGCCCGCGTGCACGCGCTGCTGGACCAGCATGGTTTGAACTACGAACTCGCGTGGACGCTCGGCGGCGAGCCCTTCCTGACCCCGATCGGCACGCTCAGCGAGGCGCTGACCGAGGCGATCCGCGCGAACACCGGCGTCACGACCGAGCTCTCGACGACCGGCGGCACCTCCGACGGCCGCTTCATCGCGAAGATCTGCCCTCAGGTGATCGAATTCGGGCCGCTGAACGAGACCATCCACAAGATCGACGAACGCGTCGAGGTGGCGAGTCTCGAACCGTTGAAGAACATCTACAGGGATACGTTGAGGCGGCTTTTGGCATAATTCCGGGTTGGCGTGGGATCAGGCAAGCGGGGTACTCTGCTGCGCTCATGTCCCCCGGCCTGCGGCCTCCTCCTTTACTTCGCTCCGCAGAGCACCCCGCCTGCCTGATCGGCACCCGAGGTGCACGTCAACGCCTTTGCATGCAGACCACTTTTGCTGGCCAAGGCTGGCGGGTGACTGGCGGAGCGAAGTAAAGGAGGAGGTGACGGGCGAAGCCCGGCGCCGGGGGACATGAGCGCAGCCGGTCGCCCGGCAGCCTTGGCCCGCGCTCCAACGTGATCTGCGAACGACCCCACCCACATGACCCTGATCGATCTCATCACCGCGCAAAGCGCCCGCCTCAAATCGGCGGGCGTTTCGTTTGGCCACGGCACGACGAATGCCTTCGACGAGGCGGCGTGGCTCGTGCTGTGGTCGCTCGGGCTGCCGCTGGACGCGCTCGAAGCGAAAGCCCGGCTGGAGCTGCCGGCCGCGGACCAGGCCAAGGCCGAAGCGCTCGTGACCCAGCGCATCGAGACGCGCCAGCCCGCGGCCTACCTGACGAAGGAGGCCTGGCTGCAGAACGTGCCCTTCTTCGTCGACGAGCGGACCATCGTGCCGCGCTCGTTCATCGCCGAGCTGCTCGCCGACGGCGAAGGCACCGGCACGCTCGACGCCTGGCTCAGCGACACGACCCACAACGTGCTCGACCTGTGCACCGGCAACGGCAGCCTCGCGGTGATAGCCGCGATGGCCTACCCCGAGATCGTCGTCGACGCCGTCGACATTTCCGAGGACGCGCTCGCGGTCGCGCGCATCAACGTCGACAAGCACGCGCTCGGCCAGCGCATCACGCTGCTGCACTCCGACCTGCTGCGTGCGGTGCGCGGGCCCTACGACCTGATCCTGTGCAACCCGCCCTACGTGAACACGCAAAGCATGAGCGCACTGCCGGCCGAGTACCGTGCCGAGCCGGCGCTCGCGCTCGCCGGCGGCGAGGATGGCATGGACCTGGTTCGCCACATCCTGCGCGACGCGGCCCAGCACATGACGCCGGACGCCGTGCTCGTGCTGGAGATCGGCAACGAGCGCGCGCACTTCGAGCACGCGTTCCGGCGCCTGGAGGTCGCGTGGCTGGAGACCAGCGCCGGCGACGACCAGGTCGCGCTGATCACGCGCGCGGCGCTGGCCGAACGGCGCTGGTCTTGATCGTGCTTGCTTTTTCATCGATGGTTTTGCCGCCCCTGCCCTTTCTTCACGCCACTCTGATCGCTCGCGCATGCTCGCTCTGAACAATGTCTCCCTGCGCCGCGGCGTCAAACTCGTGCTCGACAACGCCAGCGTCGTGCTGCAGCCGGGCGAGAAGGTCGGCCTGATCGGGCGCAACGGCGCCGGCAAGTCGTCCTTGTTCTCGCTGCTGATGCACCGGCTGCAGTCCGACGCCGGCGACGTCTCGATGCCGCCGCGCTGGCGCATCGGCGAGGTCGCGCAGGAGATGCCCGAGACCGACCAGGGCGCGACCGAATTCGTGCTCGAAGGCGACACGCGGCTGATGGAGGCGCAGGCGCAGCTCGTCCAGGCCGAGCTCGACGACGACGGCCACGCGATGGCCGAGGCGCACCACGCGATCAGCGACGCGGGCGGCTTCGAGGCCCGCCCGCGCGCGCAGGCGATGCTGCTCGGCCTGGGCTTCAAGACCGCCGAGCTCGACGCCCCCGTCAACAGCTTCTCCGGCGGCTGGCGCATGCGCTTGCAGCTCGCGCGCGCGCTGATGTGCCCGGCCGACCTGATGCTGCTCGACGAGCCGACCAACCACTTGGACCTGGACGCCCTGGTCTGGCTCGAAGCCTGGCTGAAGCGCTTCATTGGGACGATGCTCGTGATCAGCCACGACCGCGAATTCCTGGACGCGATCACCAACGTCACGCTGCACCTGGACGAAACGAAACTGACGCGCTACACCGGCAACTACACCGCGTTCGAGGAGATGCGCGCGGAGCGGATGATGCAGGCGCAGGCGAATTTCGCGAAGCAGCAGGAGCGCATGGCGCACCTGCAGAAGTTCATCGACCGCTTCAAGGCCAAGGCGAGCAAGGCCAAGCAGGCGCAAAGCCGCGTGAAGGCGCTGGCGCGGATGGAAAAGCTCGGCCCGGTGCTGACGAGCGCGGATTTCCAGTTCGAGTTCCGCGAGCCGATCAGCCTGCCGAACCCGATGCTCGCGTTCTCGGTCATGGCCTGCGGCTACCAGTCGGAGGACGGCCGCGAGACCCGCATCATCGACAACATCAACCGCTCGGTGCTGGCCGGCCAGCGCATCGGCATCCTCGGCGCGAACGGCCAAGGCAAATCGACGCTGGTGAAGACGATCGTCGGCGACCTGCCGCGGCTGTCGGGCGAGATCACCGAGGGCAAGGGCCTGTCGATCGGCTATTTCGCGCAGCAGGAATTGGATGTGCTGTCGCTCGACGACGGCGCGCTGGTGCACATGATCCGGCTCGCGCGCGACAAGGGCCCGGCCGGCCGCGAGCAGGAGCTGCGCGACTTCCTCGGCTCGTTCCGCTTCGTCGGCGACATGGTCACGCAGCCGGTCGGCACGCTCTCGGGCGGCGAGAAGGCGCGCCTGGTGCTCGCGATGCTGGTCTGGCAGCGCCCCAACCTGCTGCTGATGGACGAGCCGACCAACCACCTCGACCTGACGACGCGCGAGGCGCTGTCGATGGCGCTGAACGAGTTCGAAGGTACCGTCATGCTCGTGAGCCACGACCGCGCGCTGCTGCGCGAGGTCTGCGACGAGTTCTGGCTCGTGACCGCCGGCGAAGTGCGCCCCTTCGACGGCGACCTCGACGACTACCAGAAATGGCTGCTCGAGCAATCGCGCGAGGCGGCGCGCGAGCAGTCCAAGGGCGACAAGGCCAAGCGCAAGGCCGCAGCGGCCGCGCCGGCGCCGGCCGCGGCCAAGCCGGCCCCGGTGGCCCGCGCCGCCCGGGCCGAAGACCTGAAGCCGCTGCGCAAGGAACTCGCCGGCGTCGACCAGCGCCTGGCCGCGCTGAATGCCGAACGCAGCGCCGCCGAGACCGCGCTGGCCGCGGCCGGCCTCTCGCCGGCCGCGCGCGCCGAGCAGGGCAAGCGCCTGAAGCGGATCACCGACGAGACCGAGACGCTCGAGGCCCGCTGGCTCGAGCTCAGCACCCGGCTCGACGCGTCGATCACCTGAGGCTCGTGCAGCTCGGCGTGTGACGCGCCGCACAGGGCGCGGGCGGGTGATCGATCGGAAGTCCGCTGTTTTCGGGATGCCGGGCCGCGGCGCCGCTGCTACAGTGCCCGACCTTTCAGCGTGAGGATCCTGCATGCTTCCTGCGCGAGCCGAGCGGACGATCTATTGGCGGGTCCTGACGCCGTTCCTGCTCGCCGTGCTGACCCTGGTGGCGGTCAGCGTGGGGGGCTTTCGCGCCTTGTCGGGCGCGCGCGCCTATGTCGGCGGCGAGAGCCAGTGGTCCAAGGCGAGTACTCGCGCGCTGGCGCAGCTGCGCGAGCGCACGCTGGTCGCCACCGGCGCCGACTGCGCGCTGGACGACTGGCTCGCCGTCCCGCTCGGCGACCGCGACGCCCGCCTCGCGCTCGAGCTGCCCACGCCCGAGCTGGCCGCCGCCCGCGCAGGCTTCACTCGGGGCGGCAGTGCGCCGGCCGACATCGAGGCAATGATCGACCTGTACCGCATCCTCGGGCGCACGCCGCTGCTGCATGACGCGATCGCGTCCTGGCGCCGCGGCGACGCGCTGATCGAGGAGCTGCAGGCGCTCGGCGGCCGCCTCTGCGGCCAAGCCCCGGGCACGAGCGACGCGGCGGCCCGCGGCGCCAGTCTGCAGGCGCTGGACCGGCTCGACGCCGAAATGCGCATCGCCGAGGACCGTTTTTCGCAGTCGCTGGGCGCGGCCTCGCGCCAATCGGAACGCCTGCTGATCGGCGCGACCGCGCTGCTCGCGCTGCTGCTGGTCGGCGGCGGCGTCTGGACCATGACGCATTCGCTGCGTGCGCAGGCCGCGCAGCGCCGCGCGCTGCTCGACGCCAACACCCGCTGGGACCTGGCCGCGGGTGCCGCGGGCGTCGGCGTGTTCGTCTGGCACCCGGGCAGCGACGGCATCGAGCTCGACCGCCGCGCGCGCTCTCTCTACGGCCTCGCGGCGGACGGGCCGAGCCGCGTCTCGCGCGCCGAACTCGCGGCGCAAATCCACCCGGACGATCGCGGCCTCGTCGACGAACGGCGCCGCTCGGCGATCGGAGGCCAGCCACTGCAGGTGCGCTACCGGGTCGTCGTCGACGGCCAGGCGCGCCACCTCGAAGCGATCGGCGTGGTGCGCAACCCCGGCGCAGCAGTGGCGCAGCGCCAGATGTTCGGCGTGATCCGCGACGTGACCGACGAAGTGCTCGCCAGCCGGCTGCAGATCGAAAAGGACGCCGCCGAGCGCAGCGCCCGCGCCCGCGCGCAGTTCCTGTCGCGGCTCAGCCACGAGCTGCGCACGCCGCTGAACGCCGTGCTCGGGCTCGCGCAGGTGATGGAGCTCGACGCCGGCGACCCGCTCAGCGCCCAGCAGCGCGCACGCGTCGAGCTGATGCTGCAAAGCGGCTGGCATTTGGTGCGGCTGGTCGACGACGTGCTCGACATCACCCGCATCGACGACGGCACGCTCAGGATCAAGGCCGCCGCGACCGACCTGCGCGAGGCCCTGCACGCGAGCCTCGCGCTCGTCGAGCCCGAGCGCGCGAGCGCCGGCGTGCAGGTCGTCGACGAACTGCCGGCCACGCTGCCCGCCGTGATGGCCGACCCGAAGCGGCTGCAGCAGGTGTTCTCGAACCTGCTCAGCAACGGCTGCAAGTACAACCGGCGCGGCGGCACGCTGACGCTCGGCCACCGCGAGGCCGTGAACGAAATCGCGGTGAACTTCAGCGACCAGGGCCCGGGCATCAGCGCGGACGAGCAGGCCGAGCTGTTCCAGCCCTTCGCGCGCCTGCCCGGGACGGCCCGGATGCCCGGCACCGGCCTCGGGCTGGTCGTCGTCAAGCTGCTCGCCGAGCAGATGGGCGGGCGCATCGAGGTCGCGAGCGAGCCGGGCCGCGGGACGCGCTTTTCGCTCTGGCTGCTGAAGGCCTGAGCGGCCTGAAAGACCGGGATGCCGACACGGCCAAATTACATTGCTCACAATTTAATTGACCACTTGCATTAGAGTCGCGCCATGGTCACTCACCAGCTCCCGCTCCCGAACGCCGCACGCGAGATGCAGCGGCTCGACCACCAGCTGTGCTTCGCGCTCTACTCGAGCTCGTTGCTGATGACCAAGCTGTACAAGCCGGTGCTCACGCCGCTCGGGCTGACGTACCCGCAGTACCTGGTGCTGCTCGTGCTCTGGGAGCGCGATGCGATCGCGGTCGGCGAGCTCGGCGCCCGCCTGTACCTCGATTCCGGCACGCTGACGCCGCTGCTCAAGCGCATGCAGACCGCAGGTCTCTTGACGCGCACGCGCGCCACCGACGACGAACGCCGCGTGATCGTCACGCTGACGCCCGCCGGCCGCGCGCTGCGCCGCAAGGCCGAGCAGGTGCCGCTGACCGTCGCGTGCGCCAGCGGCTGCACGCTCACCGAACTGACGACCTTGACGGCGCAGCTGCAGGCGCTGCGCGGCAATGTCGCCAATCACCTGACGCTCGCGGCTGCGTGACGCGTCACCTTTTTTCCACCACCGCCAGGAGATCACGATGAAGCTCGAAAAAGTCCTCTACACCGCCCACGCCACCTCGACCGGTGGCCGCGAAGGCACGTCCCGCTCGTCCGACGGCGTACTCGACCTGAAGCTGACGACGCCGAAGGAAATGGGCGGCAACGGCGCCGTCGGCACCAATCCCGAGCAGCTGTTCGCGGCCGGCTATTCGGCCTGCTTCATCGGCGCGATGAAATTCGTCGCGGCCCAGCAGAAGATCGCGCTGCCGGCGGACACGTCCATCAACGCCGACGTCGGCATCGGCCCGATCCCGGCCGGCTTCGGCATCCAGGTCGCGCTGAACGTCAAGATCCCCGGCATGGACAAGGCCGCGGCCGAGAAGATCGTCCAGGCCGCCCACGGCGTCTGCCCGTATTCGAACGCGACGCGCGGCAACATCGAGGTCACGCTGAACGTGATCTGAAGGCCGCCGACCGGTCGGTCGATCGATCGATCGTTCGGTCAGCGCGCGCCTTCGGCCAGCAGGCGCAGCATCAGCTCGATGCGCGCCTGCACCGGCGTGAGCGCACCGGCCGACGCCAGCGCGGGAGCGCTGCCGGCCGGCTCGACGATGCTGCCGTCCAGGCAGCGCGTGCTGCGCAGCACCGCGACGCCGGCCGCTTGCGCGGCGAGCAGCGCAGCCTCCATCTCGTGGTGCACGCTGCCGTTGCCGGTCGTTGCGACGACCAGCCCCTGCGCGCCCGCCTCGCAGGCGGCGCGCACCATCGCGCCGCTCGCGCCGGCGTGGCTCATCACGATCTCGACCCGCGGCCACGCCGACACGTCGCGCGGCAGCCGCGCGAGGCCGAGGCCGCCGCCCTGCACGCTCGGCCACGCGCGATGCCGGCGCAGCCGCCCCTCCTCGATCTGCGCGATCGGCCCGGCGTCGCCCGAGCCGAACGCATCGAGCCGGTACGGGTGCCGCTTGCGCACATCGAGCGCGCCGTGCACGACACCGCCGAGCACCGCGACAACGCCGCAGGCGCCCGCCGTGCGCGCGACGCTCACCGCGTCCAGCAGGTTCTGCGGCCCGTCGGCCTGCAGCGCGGTCGCCGGCCGCATCGCCGCGACCAGCACGACGGGTTTACCGGGCGCCAGCACGCGCTGCAGAAAATACGCGGTCTCCTCCACCGTGTCGCTGCCGTGCGTGATCACGATGCCGGCGACCTCGGGCCGCGCGAGGTGCCGGGCGACCGCCTCGGCGAGTGCGCGCCAGACGGCGAAGCCCATGTTTTTGCTGTCGAGCTGGGCGATCTGCTCGACCTCGATCGGCAGCCCGGCGAGGGCCGGAACGGCCGCGACGAGCCCGGCCGCGCCGATCTGCGCCGCGCTGTAGCCGACGTTGTCGCCGGCATTCGCCGCGGTGCCGGCGATCGTGCCGCCGGTGCCGAGCACGACGACCAGGGAAGAAGTGCTTTGCATTTTTTTGGAAGCTGGATGAAAATACAGGTACTGGATGGATTGTCAGTCAATCGAACGGGCAATCCATCCGCTCCAGGAGGAAGCCCAGTGTACGAAGCGCCGAAACTCACCGACCGCCAGCAGCAGATCCTCGACCTGGTGCAAAGCGCGATCGAGCGCACCGGCGCCCCGCCGACGCGCGCCGAGATCGCCAGCGAGCTCGGTTTCAAGTCCGCCAACGCGGCCGAGGAGCACCTGCAGGCGCTCGCGCGCAAGGGCGTGATCGAGCTCGTCGGCGGCACCTCGCGCGGCATCCGGCTGCGCTCGGAGACGCTGCGTCAGCTGAACCTGCAGCGCGGCAAGCAGTTCAGCCTGCCCTTGCCCAGCCTCGCGCAGCTCTCGCTGCCGCTGGTCGGCCGCGTCGCCGCCGGCAGCCCGATCCTCGCGCAGGAGCACATCGATCAAACGTACCTGATGGAAGCGAGCATGTTCGCGCGCCGGCCCGACTACCTGCTGAAGGTGCGCGGCATGAGCATGCGAGACGCCGGCATCATGGACGGCGACCTGCTCGCTGTGCAGCGCACGAAGGACGCCAAGAACGGCCAGATCGTCGTCGCCCGCCTCGGCGAGGAGGTCACGGTGAAGCGTTTTCGCCGCACCAAGAACAGCATCGAGCTGATCCCCGAGAACCCCGACTTCCAGACCATCGTCGTGCCGACGACTGGCGCGGATGCCGAAGAGGTTCAATTCGAACTGGAAGGGCTCGCCGTCGGCCTCATTCGCAACAACATGATGATGTGAACACCATGGCCGCTGTCATCAAGGCACCGAAGGCCGCGAGCGCGGCCAGTTGCGAGACGCTGGAGCAGTTGCCCAACATCGGGCCGTCGCTCGCGGCCGACCTGCGGCAGATCGGCATCGTCCACCCGCGAGACTTGCGCGGCAAAGATGCCTTCGTGCTCTACCAGAAGTTGTGCGCAGCCACGGGCCAGCGCCAGGATCCCTGTGTGCTGGACACCTTCATGGCCGCCACCGAT
>DASYCA010000378.1:0-2236 GCA_036500445.1 Burkholderiaceae bacterium
CCGTGTTGAAGAAAAACGCCGCGCGCTGTACACGGTCCCGACTCGGGTCGTGACGATGCAACAGCAAGAGAAGCTTGGCCCACTCCGTGAGGTGCCCCGGCTGGAAACCCCAAGGGCGGAAGATGTTGCTGCGATCGTTCCGGTTGTAGTCCCAGTCGACCGACCAGTCGGGGTGGTAGTGCTCCCAGACGAGGGGGCCGTCGCCGTTGTCGTGGTCAACGAGGGTGAGTGCGGCCTGGCGCTGCGTGATCGCGTCGGCGAGCGCGAGCGCGCGGTTCAGATGTGTCGGATCGCGGGTCGCGTCGAACGCGGCGATCATCGCTTCGCAGCCGTGCATGTTGGCGTTCTGGCCACGGTAGGAACCGAGCTTCCAGTCGGCGCTGGCCTCGTCGGCATACAGGCCGTGCGCCGGTTCCCAGAAGTGCTTGTCCATCAGCGCGATGCTCGCATCGAGCCCGGCGCGGGCCTCCTCGATGCCGGCCATCAGCGCGTGGGCGTGCGCGAGCACGACGAAGGCGAGGCCGTAGCAGTGATTGGTCGCGTCCTGCACCGTCGCGCGCTGGCCGTCCCAATCCAGTTGCCAGGCGTAGCCGCCCTGCGGCTGGCGATGCGCCTGTTCCAGGAAGCGCAGACCGTGGCGCGCGCCCTGTTGATAGCGCACGTCGCCGAAGCGCCGGTACGCCATCGCGTGGTTGAACACGAAGCGCGTGCTGCTGACGAGGTGGCGGGTGCGGCGGTCGTAGACGGTGCCGTCGTCCTTGAAGAACTGAAAGAAGCCCCCGCTCGGGTCGAGGCAGCGGCCATCGTAGAACGACAGCGTCTGGCGGATGTGGCCGAGCAGGAACTCGGGCCGGCGGAAATCGGGCAGGGCCGGCACGGCGGGTGCCGCAGGCGTCGCGGACGTAGGCATCACGGCGAGGGTCGGATCCAGGGCCGCAGGCCCATCTGCATCTGGCCGAGCGGGCTCAGGTCGCTCGCGTGGGCGCGGCCGTCGAAGCCGAGTTCGTAGTTCTCGGGCGCGAAGTCGGGGCTGCTGCGGCCCTCGTCGAACGCCGCGGCCTGGCGCTTCGCGAACGCGTCGTTCTTGTCGCACCACGGCGCGCCGCCGATGTAGATCACGTTGCTGTAGCCGGTGCCGGTGTGTTCGTTCTCGACCGCGTGAATGACGTCGGAGTGCCACCAGACGGTGTCGCCCGGGCCGACCTGCGGGATCGAGACCAGGCCGGCGAGCAGTTCCGGGTGCCATTGTGGCGACGCGCCGAGCGCGCGCCCGGGCTGCGCGCCGCACAGGTCGCCGTCGGGCACGTCGGGCTGCAGCGCGCGCAGCAGCATCCACGGCGTCGTCTTCGCGATCGGCACCAGTTTCAGGGTGCCGTCGCCGGGGCCCTGGCGGGTCAGCGCGGTCCAGCCCTGGAAGGTGCGGAATGCCGAGCAGACGGCCGGCGACGGGATTTCCCGGGTCTGGGTGCGGCCCTCGGCGTCGAAGGGATCGAACGCGAGCGGGTCGCCCTCGAAGACCTCGCGGTAGACGTGGCGGAACGTGGGCTCGCACCAGCGCTCGACCGAGCCGCCGTCGGAGTGCGGCGACAGCCCGAGCGTCGAATCGCCGGGCTCGCGGCGGCGGATGCGGTCCGCGTAGTTGAACTGGCGGTCCGGGTCGAAGTAGCGCGTGCCGTTCTTCTCGAAGGTCCACAGGCGGTTCAGCCACGAGCGCGTGGCGGCCAGGGCCGGGTGCTGGCGCGCCTGCATCTGCGGACGCGACCAGTACAGGCTGAAGATCTGCGGGCGGCTCGCGCCGAGCGCGCTGAAATACTTGTCCAGCCCGGCCTTCTCGGGCATGCGCCGCAGGTACCCGACCTCGTCGATGTAGCGCACGATCTCGTCGTTCCAGGCCTCGACCTGGGCGGCGTCGAACACCCCGCGGATCACGACGCAGCCGCGCCGCTTGATGCGCGCGACCTGCGCCGGCGTGACCTGGCCCGCGGCGACGTCGGCATAGGCGATCTCGGGCACCGCGCCGCCTTGCGCGCTTTCGGCGCGGATCGCGCTGACCTCGGCGTTCAGCGCCTCGGTCAGGCGCGCGTAGCGGCCGGCCAGGTCGGGCACCTCGGCGCGCAAGCGGCGTTGGCTCGCCAGCACCGCCGCCGGCACATCGTTCATCCACGCTTCCATCGTCAGCTCCTCGTCGCTGTCGTCGACACCATCAATCGATCACCACCGCGCTGCCGCTGCGGGC
>DASYCA010000379.1:0-9092 GCA_036500445.1 Burkholderiaceae bacterium
CTGCTGCCGACGACCTCGCTGCTGATGGCGCTGTACAAGGCGCCGGGCGAGCCGATGTGCGTTGCGCACAGCCACCAGCAGCTGCTGGTCACGCTGAGCGGGTCGACCGGCGCGGCGGCGGCGACCGAGATGCGGCGGCACCTGAACGAGATCGAGCGGTCGTTGTCGCGGCCGGCGGCGAAGGTGGTGGCGCCGCTCAGGGATGTGTTTCGAGCCTACAAGGTGGCGGCGTGAACGAGGTGGTGCGCACGCACGGACGGTTCGCCTACTCCGGCATCAGCCGCCGCACGCCGCTGGCGTGGCCGGGCGGCGCGCGGCTCGCGGTCTACATCGGCTTCAACATCGAGCATTTCGCGTTCGGCGAAGGGCTCGGGGCACGGATCGCACCGGCCTCGCCCGAGCCGGATGTGCTGAACCATGCGTGGCGCGAGTACGGCAACCGCGTCGGTGTATGGCGCTGCCTGGACTTGTTCGACGAGCTTGCGCTGCCGACCGGCGCGCTGATCAACACCGCGCTGTACGACCATTGCCCGGAGGTGGTGCAAGCCTTCGCGGCGCGCGGCGACGAGCTGATCGCGCACGGCCACACGAACGCGCAGCGCCAGTCCGATCTCGACGAGGCCGGCGAGCGGGCGCTGATCGCAGGCTGCCGCGCGCGCATGCAACGCGCGCACGGCACGGCGCCGAGCGGCTGGCTCTCACCCTGGATCTCCGAAAGCGGGCTGACGCCGGACCTGCTGCGCGAGGCGGGCTTTCGCTACACGCTGAACTGGTGCCACGACGACCAGCCGACCGTGATGCGCACCCGCGCCGGCCCGCTGTGGGCGGTGCCGTACCCGCAGGAGCTGAACGACATCCCGATGATCATCGGCCGGCAGATGGACGCGAAGGATTTCGCCCAGATGATCATCGACCAGTTCGACGAGATGCTCGAGCAGTCGCACAAGCCGTCTGAGCCGCATGGCCTCGTGATGGGCATCGCGCTGCACCCGTACATCATCGGCCAGCCGTATCGGCTGCGCCATTTGCGGCGCGCGCTGCGCCACATCGCAATGCATGCGACGATCACGGCGCCTGGCGAGGTCTGGATCACGACCCCGGGCGCCATCGTCGACGCAATGGAAGGGCAAGGCCTCTGATGGACATCGATTTCTCCAGCATCACGCAGTACCAGCGCTACAAGCTGATGGCCAGCCTGATCGTGCCGCGGCCGATCGCGCTCGTCACGACCTTGAACGAGAACGGGGTCGTCAACGCGGCGCCGTTCAGCATGTTCAACATGCTCGGCGAGGAGCCGCCGATCGTGATGATCAGCGTGAACCGGCTGCAGGACGGCGCGCTGAAGGACACCGCCGCGAACATCGTTCGAACCAAGGAGTTCGTCGTCCACATCAGCGACGAGGCGATGGCCGTGCAGATGCACCGCTGCGGCGAGCGGCTGCCGCCGACCGCGAGCGAGCTCGAGGCCGTCGGCCTGACGACACTGCCGTCCAACGCGGTCGCGCCGCCGCGCATCGCGCAGGCGCCGGTCGCGTTCGAGTGCACGCTGTGGGAGACGCTGGAGACCACGAGCCGCCAGATCTTCATCGGGCAGGTGCGCTGGCTGCACGCGCGCGACGGGCTGATCGACACCGTCGCGTGGCGCGTGAAGCTGCAGGAGTATTTCCCGGTCGCGCGTTTCGGCGCGAGCTTCTACATCAACACCCGCGAGCGCTTCACGCTCGAGACGAAGGCGAGCGCGATCGACGAGATCTGACGAAGCCCGACGCCGGTGGGCGTCGGGTCGGCGTGGCTCAGAGGATGGCGGTCTCGACGATCGAGTCGACCCGGTCCGGGTAGAACGCGACGTGGTCCTTGATCGCCGCGACCGCGTCATACGGGGCCTCATACGTCCACACCGCGTTCACCGAGCGTTGGCCGCCCGCCGGGATCGAGTAGTACGCGCAATCGCCCTTGTACGGGCAGTAGGTGTGGTGCTCGGTGCGCTGCAGCTGCGACAGGTCGACGTCCTGGCGCGGGATGTAGTGCACCGCCGGGTAGCTGGCCTCGCGCAGGGTCAGCGCGGCGCGCGTGTCGGCGATCACGCGGCCGCCCAGCGTCACGACGATGTGCGCCGCGCTCGGCGTGACCGTGATCGGGTGATCCGGCCCGGGGATCTTGACCGTCTTGGCGGGCGTAGCGGGCGTGGCGGAAGGGGTAATCGTGCTCATGGCGGCTTTCCTGGTCGCGGTGTGGGGTTGAAATATGGCGCCGCCCGCGCGCTTGTCAAGGCGCAGAGAATTCGACCCTGGCATCACCCGGGGAGCTTTGATGAGCAGCGCGACGACGACACCTTCGATGACCTTCCAGCAATACGAGGCCGCGGCGCTGGCGCGCGGCTTCGACGAAGTGGCCGAGCGGCACTGGAAATCGGCCACCGAAGCGCCGCTGCACACCCACCCGTTCTCGGTCGAGTCGCTGGTCGTGCAGGGCGAGATGTGGCTGACGGTCGGCGGCGAGACGCGCCACCTCGTGCCCGGCGACACCTTCGAGCTCGCGCTCGAGGTGCAGCACTCCGAGCGCTACGGCGAGCAGGGCGCGACCTACTGGGCGGCGCGCCGCAACGGCCGGAACCGGTAGATCCCGTCGGCGTCGAGCCGGCGTTCGAGCCGGCCGGCGAGCCACAGCAGGTTCAGGTGCGCGACGGACTCACCCATCGCGAAGGTCGTCTGGTGCAGGTCGAGCTTGCGCCGGAACAGCACCATCAGCAGATCCGCCGCGTGCTGCGGCGCCTCGGCGCAGGCCTTCATCACGTCGGCGAGGCGCTCGTCGTGGTGCGCGACGAGTTGGTCCACGCGCGTGTGCAGCCCGGTGAACGGGCGGCCGTGCGAGGGCAGCACCAGCACCTCGGCCGGCAGCGCGGCCTTCATGCGTGCTATCGAATCGAGGTACAGGCGCAGCGGGTCGGCTTCGGGCTCGGTCTCGTGCACGCTGACGTTGGTCGAGATGCGCGGCAGCACCATGTCGCCGCTGATCAGCGTGTTGAGCTCTTCGCAGTGCAGCGCCATGTGCTCCGGTGCGTGGCCGTAGCCGACATGGCAGACCCAGGGGCGGCCGCCGATCGTCAGCGTGTCGCCGTCGAGCAGGCGGCGGTAGCGCGCCGGCAGCTGCGGCACCATGCTCGCGTAGTAATTCGTGCGGGCCTTGATCTTGGCCTGGGATTCTTCGTCGACCAGGCCGTGGCCGGCCATGAAGCGCGCGGTCGCCTCGCCGCCGATCGCCGCGACGCCGCTGCTGGCGAGCCGCGCGGTGTCGTAGTCGGTGGCGCTGATCCACAGGCGGCAGTCGGTGCGGTCGTTCGACCAGCGCTCGGTCAGCCAGTGTGCGTTGCCGATGTGGTCCGGGTGCATGTGCGTGACGATCACGCGCAGCACCGGCAGGCCTTTCAACTCGTTCGCGAAGATCTGCTCCCAGGCGGCGCGCGTCGGGTCGTTCGAGATGCCGCAGTCCACCAGCGTCCAGCCGTCGACGCCGTCGATCCGGTCGCGCAGCATCCACAGGTTGATGTGGTCGAGCTGGAACGGCAGCAGCATGCGCAGCCAGCGCACGCCGGGCGCGACCTCGAGCGTCGTGCCGAGCGCGGGCAGCGTGTCGCCGAGCGGATAGTGGAGTTGCTGCTCGAGAGCGTTCATGCGCGATCCCCTACACTTTACGTATACGTCAGTCGGGCCAGTGTAGTGGGGTCCGCTTGTCAGTGCTGTCTCCTGGGTTGCACCCTGATGTCCACGTCCTCTCCCTCTTCCGCCACGCTCACGATCGGCGAACTCGCGCACGAGTTCGGCCTGACGACGCGCGCGATCCGCTTCTACGAAGACTGCGGCCTGCTGAATCCGCAGCGCCAGGGCCGCAACCGCGTCTATACGGCGCGCGACCGCACCCGGCTCAAGCTCACCTTGCGCGGCAAGCGGCTCGGGCTGACCTTGGCCGAGGTCAAGGAGCTGGTCGACATGTACGAGTCGCCGCGCGACACGGTGCCGCAGCTGAAGAAGTTCCTCGCGGTGCTGGGCGCGCACCGCGCGCAGCTGGAGCAGCAGATGGCCGACCTGCACGTCACGCTGGACGAGGTCCGCGGCCATGAGAAGGACGTGAAGCGCCTGCTCGCGCAGGGCGAGCGGCGCAAGACCGGCTGATTCCGCGAGCGTCTACACGAGCGACTACACGAGCGTCAATTTCACCGGCGGCCATCCGGCGATCTCGCCGAGCGCCGTCCCGGCCGCCTCCGGGAAGTGCACGCCGGTGTAGGTGCCCGCGGTGACGACGACATCGCCACCGACCGCCAGGCCGCGTGCCACGCCGTGGTTCACCATCCAGCCGAGCAGGCGCCGCGGGTCGCCGCAGGGGTTCGCGATGCGGCCCTTGACGATGTCGATCCCGTTGAACCTGAAGCTCATCGCGGGCGAGACGAACGGAAAGTCGCGGTCGTACGGCACGGCGTCGCCGCATATCAGTGCGCCGTGGTTCTGCAGGTCGGCCAGTTGCGCGAGCTTGTCGACCGCGGGCCAGGCCCGGTAGCGGCTGGAGACGATCTCGATCGTGGCAAGCGTCGAGCTCAATGCGGCGAGCACCGCCTCGTCGCTGTACGGCCCGCTGAAAGGATCGAAGACGCGGCCGAAACGGAAAGCGATCTCGAGCTCCAGGCCCAGCACCGGACAGTCCGCACGGCGCAGCGTCGTGCCGCTCGGCCGCACGCGGTCGGCCGGCAGCGGCGCGCCCTGGATCGGCCCGTCGACCGATTTCGCGCCGACCTTCCAGCCGGCGACCGGCTGGTCGAGCCAGGCCAGCGTGCGGTGCTGCACGTCGAAGGCCGCCTGCAGGTCGGCCGGTGCGAGCTCGGCGCTCGGCGACTCGATCTGCGTGATGTTTTTCTGGGCGCTGGCGAGCTGTCTCGCCAGGCGTTCGGTGGGGTCGTCGTGGGTCGTCATGGCGTGGGCGTGGGGACGGCGGCTTGAAGCGGGGCCTCGTCGCGGGACCCCGCGCCGATCGCGTCGAACCTGCGCTCGGGCCGCATGCGGAACGCGAGCAGCACGCCCGCGGCCATCAGCAGCATGCTGCCGACGAAGGGCAGCTCCCAACTGCCGAACTTGTCGATCAGCATGCCGGAGACGACCGGCGAGACGATCGCCGCGAAGGCCGACCCGGTGTTCATCATGCCGCTGGCCACACCCGAGTACTGGGGCGCGATGTCCATCGGGATCGCCCACATCGGGCCGATGGACATCTCGGCGAAGAAGAAGCCGGCCGACAGGCAGACCACCGAGACGGTGAGGTCGTGCGAGAAGGTCAGCGGGATCAGCACCAGCAGGCACAGCGCCATGCAGACCGCGACCATCCAGCTGCGCGCCTTTTTCAGATCGCCGGTGCGCTCGTAGAGCTTGTCGGTGACGATGCCGCCCAGCGTGTCGCCGACCACGCCGGCGAAGAACACGCTGGCCGCGAACAGCGCCGATTTCTGGATGTTCATGTTGTAGCTGTGCAGGAAGTACTGCGGGATCCAGCTCAGGAACAGCCACAGCGTCCAGCCGTAGCAGAAGTACACGAGCGTGACGGGCGCCATCCGGCGCGCGAGCAGCTTCCAGGGCACCGCGCTCGGCTTCGGCTTGGGCGCGGGCAGCGCGGCGAGTTCGTCCTGCGTGATGCGCGGGTGATCCTTCGGGTGCTCGGTGAAGGTGATCGCCCACAACACCACCCAAATGAAACTGATCAGCGCGCAGGCGTAGAACGACGCGCGCCAGCCCGAGGTCGCCATCACGGCCACGATGATCGGCGGCGCGACGGCGTTGCCGACCCGTGCGGCCGCGTGCGTGATGCCCTGGGCGAAGCCGCGCTTCTCCTTGGCGACCCAGCGCGACATCGCCGCGGTCGCCGCGGGGAAGGTCGCGCCTTCGCCGAAGCCGAGCAGCACGCGGGCGATCAGCATCGAGATCAGGCCGCCGGCCATGCCGGTCAGCACCGTCGCCGAGGCCCAGATCACGCCGCAGGCGATCAAGGTGCGCTTCGCGCCGAAGCGGTCGCTGACCCAGCCGCCGATGACCTGGAACACCAGGTACGGGTAGGCGAAGGCCGAGAACACCAGGCCGATCTGGGTCTTCGACAAGCCGAACTCGGGGCCGAAGCCGGCCGCCGCGGTGCTGACGTTGACCCGGTCCAGGTAGGTGATGAAGTACATCAGGCACAAGAGCAACAGCACGAGGTTGCCGGCACGGGAGATCTTCATGTCATGCCGCCTTTTTGATGGCCGTGGGCGCCGCGTGGCTGGAGAAATGATCCATCGCCGCCTGGATGCCGCTGCCCGCCAGCTTCACGCCGGACAGCTTCAGCCCCATCTCGACGCCGGCGATCGTCGCGAGCAGGGTCAGGTCGTTGCTGTCGCCCAGGTGGCCGATGCGGAACATGCGGCCCTTGAGCTTGCCGAGGCCGGTGCCGAGCGACATGTCGAAGCGCTCGTAGATCAGCCCGCGCACCGCGTCGGCGTCGACGCCGGCCGGCATGATCACGCCGGTCAGCACCGGCGAGTAGACGGTGGGGTCCGCGCACTGGATCGGCAAGCCCCAGGCGTTGACCGCCGCGCGCACGCCGGCGCCCCAACGCTGGTGCCGCGCGAAGACGTTCACCAGCCCTTCGGCGCGGATCATCTCGAGCGCCTCCGACAGACCGTAGAGCAAATTCGTGTTCGGGGTGTACGGCCAGTAGCCGGTCTTGTTCATCTCGACGATCTCGTCCCAGGCCCAGAAGGCGCGCGGCAGGGTCGCGCTCTTCATCGCGTCGAGCGCGCGCGGCGAGATCGCGTTGAAGCTCATCCCGGGCGGCAGCATCAGGCCTTTTTGCGAGCCGCTGACGGTGACGTCGACGCCCCATTCGTCGTGCCGGTAGTCGGCGCTGGCCAGGCCTGAGATCGTGTCGACCATCAGCAGCGCCGGGTGCCTGGCCGCATCGATCGCCTGGCGCACCGCGAGGATGTCGGAGGTCACGCCGGTCGAGGTCTCGTTGTGCACGACGCAGACGGCCTTGATCCGGTGCTGGGTGTCCTGGCGCAGCCGCGCCTCGATCAGGTCGGCCTGCACGCCGCGGCGCCAGCTCGGCGCGTTCGGCAACTGCTCGTCCGCGCCGGCGTAGGCCAGGAATTCGGTCGACAGCTTCAATCGCGCGGCCATCCTGGCCCACAGCGACGCGAAGTGGCCGGACTCGTACATCAGCACGTGGTCGCCGGGGCTCAGCGTGTTCACGAGCGCCGCCTCCCACGCGCCGGTGCCGGAGGCGGGGTAGATGATGACCGGATGGCGGGTCTTGAAGATCTCCTGGATGCCGGACAGCACCTGCAGGCCGAGCGCGCCGAACTCCGGGCCGCGGTGGTCGATCGTCGGCAGGCTCATCGCCCGCAGGATGCGATCGGGCACCGGGCTTGGGCCGGGAATTTGAAGGAAGTGCCGGCCGGTGGGGTGGAAGTCGAGCTTGAGCATGTCCGCGGTCCTTTCGTGATGCAATCAGTTTTGCATTCAAAACACAAAGCGTCATGCTGGTTTGCACTAAGGAGTGCCGATTGAGCGGCGCACGATTTGCATGCAAAATGGTTCTCGGGAGAATCTCACGTGGCAGAAATCATTGAAATTTCGCGGCTCGCATTGACCGACCAGGTCGCCGCGCGCTTGCGCACGCTGTTGATCGAAGGCCGCATCGCGCCCGGCGCGAAGCTGAACGAGCGCGAGTTGTCGGAGCTGCTGCGGGTCTCGCGCACGCCGCTGCGCGAGGCCATCAAGCTGTTGGCCGCCGAGGGCCTGGTCGATTTGCTGCCCAACCGCGGCGCGGTCGCCGTGAAGCTGACGGAGGCCGACATCCTGAACACCTTCGAGGTGCTCGCCGGCCTGGAGGCGATGTCGGGCGAATTCGCCGCCGAGCGCATCACCGAGGACGAGCTCACGCACCTCCGCGCGATGCACTACGAGATGCTCGCCGCGTTCACGCGACGCGACCTGTCGAATTACTACCGGCTCAACGCGCTGATCCATGCCGCGATCAACGACGCCGCGAAGAACCCGGTGTTGAGCGCCACTTACAAGGGCATCAACGCGCGCGTGCAGTCGCTGCGCTTTCGCACCAACCAGAACGAGGCGAAGTGGAAGCGCGCGATGCAGGAGCACGAGCTGATGGTGCAGGCGCTCGCCGCCCACGACGCCCCCGCGATGCGCAAGGTGTTGGTCGAGCACCTCGTCAACAAGCGCAACACCGTGATCGACCTGCTGCGCGCCGGGGAGATCTATCCCGTCAGCAGCAAAGCCTGAAAAATCTGAACGCCCCGCATGCTGATCGAACCCGCGAAGAACCTGCTGCCTGCCGGCACCCAGCTCCCGTCCAACGAGGTCAGCGAGGCCCTGGCGCGCCGGCTGCGGGCCGAGACCGAAGGCAAGGTGATGTTCGATGCGGCCTCGCGCGGGCGCTACGCCACCGACGCGTCGATCTACCAGATCATGCCGGTCGGCGTGCTGGTGCCAAAGAATGAACAAGACATCGGCGTCGCGATCGACATCGCGCGCGATCTGAAGGTGCCGGTGCTGCCGCGCGGCGGCGGCACCAGCCAGTGCGGGCAGACGACCGGCGCGGCGCTCGTCATCGACACCAGCAAGCACTTTCGCAAGGTGCTCGCCATCGATGCCGAGCAGCGCACCGCGACGGTCCAGCCCGGCCTCGTACTCGATCACCTGAACGCGCAACTGAAACCGCTGGGCCTGTGGTACCCGGTCGACGTCTCGACCAGCGCGCAGGCCACGCTCGGCGGGATGGCGGGCAACAACTCCTGCGGCTCGCGCTCGATCGCCTACGGCAACATGGTGCACAACGTGCTCGGCGCGAGCGCGTGGCTGTCGGATGGCGAGCTGGTCGAGTTCGGCCCGGTCGCCTCGCTTGGGCCCAGGGCCGCGGGCATCGCCGAACACGTGCGCCAGCTGGCGCTCGAGCACCGCGCGGAGATCGCCGCGAACTGGCCGAAGGTGATGCGCCGCGTCGCCGGCTACAACCTCGACATCTTCGACAACCAGAGCGAGAAGCCGTACACCGCGGAC
>DASYCA010000380.1:0-30964 GCA_036500445.1 Burkholderiaceae bacterium
GCAGGCCGCCGACATCGCCCGCCTGCAAACCTCGTCGTCCCCTTGATCACCTCCCGCAGCGCCCTGTGGCGCGCGCTCCGCGCCGCGCTGCTGATCGCCGCGCTCCTGATCGCGCTCGGCCATGCGAGCGGCCACTGGCCGCTGCGCTTCATCACCCAGCTCGATCTCGCGATCGGAGACGCCCGCCAGCGCGCGCTGATGCCGCGCACGCTCGACCCGCGCATCGCAATCGTCGACGTCGACGAAAAAAGCCTCGCCGAGCTCGGGCACTGGCCCTGGGGCCGCGACCGGCTCGCCGGGCTGGTCGACGAGCTGTTCGCGCGCCAGCATGCGGCCGTCGTCGGCTTCGACGTCGTGTTCGCGGAGCCCGACACCAGCTCGGGCCTGGCCACGCTGGAGCGGCTGGCCGCACGCGCGCCGGCGCTGCAGGCCGAGCTCGCGCCGCTGCGCCCCGAGCTCGACTTCGACGCCCGCTTCGCGCACGCGCTCACCGGGCGCAACGTCGTGCTCGGCTACTACCTGACGAACGAGCGCGACGCGCGCCGCAGCGGGGTGCTGCCGGCGCCGGTCTTCGACGCCGCGGTGCTGCAGGGCCGACGAGCCCGCTTCACGCACTGGGACGGCTACGCCTCGAACCTGGCGCCATTCGCGCAGGCCGCGCCGGCCGCCGGCTATTTCAACAACGTGCCGGACCCGGACGGCCTCGTGCGCAGCGTGCCGCTGATCTCCGAGCTCGATGGCCGCCACTACGAGCCGCTGTCGCTCGCGATGTTTCGCAGCTACACCGGCGCGCCCGCCGTCGTGCCGGAGTTTGCGGGCACGCGGCTGCTGCCGCAGGGCTACGACGCGCTGCACAGCGTGCGGCTGAGGCAGGGGTCCACCGAGATCGCGATCCCGGTGGATGCGCACGTCGACGTGCGGGTGCCGTTTCGCGGCCCGGGCGGCCCGCGCGGCGGCTCGTTCGAGTACGTCTCGGCAGCAGATTTGCTGCAGGGCCGCGTCGCCGCCGACCATCTGAAAAACAAGCTGGTGCTGATCGGCAGCACCGCGCCGGGCCTGTACGACCAGCGCGCGACGCCGGTGGAAGACGTCTATCCCGGCGTCGAAGTGCACGCGAACCTGCTGTCCGGCCTGCTCGACGGCCGGCTGCCGGTCGAGCCCGACTGGGCCGGCGGCTTCGAGATGCTGCAGCTGCTCGTCGTCGCCGCCGCGCTCGGGCTGCTGCTGCCGCGCCTGCGCGCCGTCCACGCGGCGCGTTTTGCACTGCTCGTCGGCGTCGCGCTGGTCGCGATCAACCTGTGGGCCTGGCACGCCTATGCGCTGCTGCTGCCGCTCGCCTCGTCGTTGCTGCTGGGCGCGCTGATCTACTTCGGCGTGACGATCTGGAGCTACATCGTCGAGGGCCGCAGCCGGCGTTCATTGGCGCGCCTGTTCGGCAGCTACGTGCCGCCCGAGCTGGTCGAGGAGATGGCGCGCGACCCGGCGCGCTACACGATGCGGGCCGAGAACCGCTAGCTGACGGTGATGTTCTGCGACATGCGCAACTTCACCCGCGTCTCCGAGCAGCTCACGCCGGAGGCGCTGCGCACGCTGATCAACAGCTTCTTCTCGACGATGACGAGCGCGATCCGCGCCGAACGCGGCACGCTCGACAAGTACATCGGCGACGCGATCATGGCCTTCTGGGGCGCGCCGATCACCGATGCCGCGCACGCCGCGCACGCGGTGCGCGCCGCCCTCGACATGACGCTGCGCCTGCACCTGCTCAACGACGAGCTGCGCGCGCGCCAGCTGCCCGAGATCGGCGTCGGCATCGGGCTGAACAGCGGGCTCGTCTGCGTCGGCGACATGGGCTCCAGCACCCGGCGCAGCTACACGGTGATGGGCGATGCGGTGAACCTGGCCTCGCGGATCGAAGGGCTGACGCGGCACTACGGCGTCGACGTGCTGGTCGGCGAAACGACGCGGGCCGAGGCCGGCGACGGTGAACCGGGCGACGGCGGCGCCGAGTGGCGCTGGGTCGAGGTCGACCGCGTGCGCGTGAAGGGCAAACAGCAGTCCGTGACGCTTTTCACGCCGGTCGTCGAAGCGGTTTGGGGCCATCCCGGGTTTGAAGAGGAAATGCGACTTTGGCGGCTTGCGCTGGCCTCCTACCGGCTGCAACATTGGGACGAGGCGCAGGCCCTGTTGCAAGGCTTGGACAACGACTGCGCCGACTCTGCACTGATCGGCCTGTACCGACAGCTTCTGGCCCGCACGTCACAACTTCGCAGCACGCCCCCGGCACCGGACTGGGACGGTGCCCATACCTTCGACAACAAATGATCCTCAACGTGCTCGGCTGCTCCGGGTCCATCGCCGCCGGCTGCAGGACGACGGCCTTCCTGCTCGACGGAGACGTGCTGATCGACGCCGGGACCGGCGTCGGCGACCTCACGCTGGACGCTCTCGCGCGCGTCGACCACATCCTGATCAGCCACTCGCACCTGGACCACGTGCTCTCGATCGGCCTGCTCGCCGACAGCGTCTTGCGGGTGCGGCGCGCCCAGGGCCGCGGGCCGATCCGCGTGCACGCGCTGCCCGAGACGCTCGCGGCGCTGCGCGCGCACATCTTCAACGGCGCGATCTGGCCCGATTTCACCCGGCTGCCGAGCCCCGAGAACCCGGTGCTCGAGCTGGTCTCGTTCGAGGTCGGCGAGATCCTGGTGCTCAACGGCAAGCGCATCGAGGTGCTGAGCGCCTCGCACACGGTGCCGGCGGTCGGCTTCGCGGTCGAGTGCGTGGTGGCGCCGCGGCCCAGCGAGGCGCGCGGCTGGTGGGTCTATACCGGAGACACCGGGCCGAACCCGCTGCTGTGGGAGCGGCTGCGCAAGATGCGCGTCGCCCATTTGATCATCGAGACCGCGTTCAGCGACGAGGAGCGCCAGCTGGCGCGCATCAGCCGCCACCTGTGCCCGTCGGCGCTGGGTCAGGAGCTGAACCAGCTCGCCGGCAGCGTGGACGTGCACATCACGCACATCAAGCCGGGCGAGGTCGAGGCCGTGATGGCCGAGATCGGCCGCCTGGGCACGCCGCACCGCATCCACGCGCTGCAGGCCGGGCAGACGATCGACCTGTCGGTCGGCTGAAGCGGGCCACAAAAGGTGACGTTTTGTGTCAGGCGTGACTCGGGGCGTATCCCGCGTTCACGGGGGCGGTGACCGTTTGCGTCAGGTTAAGGGCTGAATTGCACGGTTTTTGCCGGTTAATTCGGGCCCGCAGCGGTGGCACAGGGCCTGCAACTGAGGACTCGTCGTCACCCGAATCACCCCCCACCGTTCATCCCAGGAGTTACACACCATGAAGCGTTCCATCCAGAAGGGTTTCACCCTCATCGAATTGATGATCGTCGTTGCGATCATCGGCATCCTGGCAGCGGTTGCGCTGCCGGCGTACCAGGATTACACGATCCGCGCGAAGGTTTCTGAAGGTCTCGTGCTTTCCGACGGCATGAAGACCGCGATTTCCGAGACCTTCCAAGCCAAGGGCCCGACGGACATGAGCTGCACGGACGCGACCACCTGCGCGGTCATCGGTGGCACGCTGCTGGACACCACTGCGATGGCTGGCAATGCCAACGTGTCCAGCGTGACCAGCGCAGCGGCCGGCATCATTACGATCGCCTACAAGCCGGCCGTGGTGGTTGCGACTGCAAACACGCTGTTGATCACTCCGGTCGGTCCGGACGGTACCACTGCGTTGGACCTGAGCGCGCCTGCCAACGCCGGGGCGCAGATCAACTGGAGCTGCAAGCTCGCCGGCACGGCCAGCGGCACGCTGATCCCCAAGTACCGTCCGGCTGCTTGCCGCCCGTAATCAGCTGAAGAACGCGGCTCGATTTGTTCGAGCCGCTTTTTTTTTGCCGTTTCAACCAGGAGCCGTTGCCGTGAGGAGGTCCATTCAAAAGGGTTTCACCCTCATCGAATTGATGATCGTCGTGGCGATCATCGGCATCCTGGCGGCAGTGGCCTTGCCGGCCTATCAGGACTACACGATCCGCGCGAAGGTGTCCGAAGGCGTCGTGCTCGCCGAAGCCATGAAGACGGCGATCGTCGAGACCTTTCAAGCCAAAGGCCCGACGGCGATGACCTGCACCGACGCGGTCACCTGCGCCGAAGTGGGCGCGACGTTGCTGGACGCGACGGCGCTGAGCGGGAACGCCAACGTGGCGAGTGTGACCAGCGACTCGACGGGAGTCATTACGATCGCATACAACGCGACCGTGGTGCCTTCCACTGCGAACACGCTGTTGATCACTCCGGTGAACACTTCGGCCACCGTGGCAATGGACCTGAGCCTGTTGGCCAACGCCGGAACGCAGGTGTCCTGGAGCTGCAAGCTCAACGGGACGCTGAGTCCTAAATTTCGTCCGGCGACCTGCCGTCCGTGAACAGGACGCGGCCCGGACGTTCGCCGCAGCGCTCAAGCACTGCTCGGAACTGAGATTGTCGATGCCGACGGCCGCGCAGGCGCCCGTCGGCATCGGTCTTTCAAGCGCTCTCGGCTGATATAAATCCACCCATGAATCGTCGATTTCGTGCAGCAGGCATCCACCTGCTCGTCAGCGCCGTCGCGGCCGCCGCGATCGGATCGGTTGTCTCGTTGCTGTGGTACCCGGCACCTTACGGTGAGCTCGCCGGGGGGCTGCGGCTGATGGCAATTCTTGTCGGTGTCGATCTGGTCCTGGGTCCGATGCTGACGGCCGTCGTCGCCGCGCCGGCCAAGCCGCGCGCCGAATTGATCCGCGACATCGGTGTCATCGCGTTGATCCAGCTTGCCGCGATGGCCTACGGGGTGCATGCGATTGCCGTGTCGAGACCCGTCTACGTGGTGTTCGAAGTGGATCGCTTTCGCGTCGTGACGCCCGTGGACCTGGATCCGAAGGAATTGGCGGAGGCGCCCGCATCGCTGCGGGAACTGCCTTGGACGGGCCCCCGGCTGATCGCCACCGTGCGGCCCACGGGCAACGCCGGGCTGTTCGATTCGATCGGCAAGAGTTTGAACGGCGCCGATCTTGCGATGCAGCCCGAGCATTGGGTCGACTATTCCGAAGCGAAGGCCGCCGTTGCCAAGGCCGCGAAGCCCGTCGGCATCCTGTTGCACCGCTACCCTGAGACGGAATCGGCCGTCCGAGCCGCGGCAGCGAAGGCGGGATTGCCGATCGAGTCCGTCAGATTTCTCCCATTGATGTCCCGACGCAGCAGCTGGGTGGCGCTCCTGGGCATGTCAAATATGCAGATCGTCGGCTTCATCCCGGTCGACGGATTCTTTTGACGGGCGATCGGCCCGCGCCTGACGATTCGCGGCACTCGAGGGCAATCGGCTTCGTACATTGTTTCCGCCATTGCCGATTTGAGCCGGGGCGGTGACTCACCGTGTCGACTGCGTGGAAATATCTCACGCTTTGTGAGTGGACGGATCCATGGCACGAGGCCTGCACCTCCTGCGCGATCCAACCCACCGACCTCGGCGTTGTCGAGGGCATCGCACCGTGAAGCGCTCCATTCAAACCGGCTTTACGCTGATCGAGTTGATGATCGTCGTCGCGATCATCGGCATCCTCGCGTCGATTGCACTGCCGGCCTATCAGGACTTCACGATCCGCGCGAAGGTCAGCGACGGGATCGTCCTGGCGGGCGGGTTGAAACGCGTGGTCGAGGACAACGTGGCCAATGGCACGGCAACCCTGTTCTACTCGATGCCCACCAGCGCGACCGAATTCTGCTCCTCGGGTGCGCGCTGCGACATGTTCGGCGCCGCGACCGACAACGTGGCGACAGTGACCGGCTTCAACGCGGACGGTCACATCGTCATCACCTATCAGGCTGCGGTGACAGGCAACACCCTGATGCTGTGGCCCTCGTCGAACGGCGCCGTGCTCGTCTCCAGTACACCCTCACCGGGCCCGATCCAGTGGGAGTGCTACGCACTTGGCAAGCCCCTCATCCACGGCGCCACCGCAGCCGGCACGATGCTGCCGAAGTACACCCCGGCGACGTGTCGGTAACTTCGGCGAGCGATGCGGTTCAGCGCGATCGCTTCGTTCAGGCCAGCACCACGACATCGCTGTACTGAGCCAGTTGCGGTTCGGCCGTCAGAAACCTGAGCGGCTCTGCAATCGCCTGCGCGATCAGCAGCCGATCGAACGGATCGCTGTGATGCAGCGCGAGTCGTGCCACGCCGGCCGCATGCGCTGCGCGCACCGGCAGTTCGATGAACCCGCTCGCCTCGATGGCCTCTGCCAATTCGTTCGGGTCGGCGTCGATCTTCCCCAGGTGGGCCTTGATGGCCACCTCCCAGATCGAGGCCGCTGACACGTAGACCTCGTCGGCCGATTCCACGAGCCGCCTCGCCGCCGGCTTCAACAGCCGGGAGCCAGCCACGGCCCACAGAAAGATGTGGGTATCCAGCAGGAGCCGCATCAGCGGCCTTCGAAACCGGCGAGCACGTCGTCGGGCAACGGCGCATCGAAATCCGCCGCGATGCGCACCTTGCCCTTCAGGACCCCGAACGTGATGCGGCGCTTCGGGCTCTCCAGCCGGGTGATGCGCACCAGCGGCTTGCCGTTGCGGCTCACGACCACGTCCTCACCGGACGCGGCGCGATCGACCAATTGCGACAACCGCGTCTTGGCTTCGTAAATGTTGATGGTGTCCATGAAAGATTCGAACGCAACCCAAAAGTAGACCAAGTCTAGTCTGGTTCGAAAACGCACGCAAACCACCCTTGCGCGCGCGCTCTACACTTGCGACCCATGCCTTCTCTCCTGACGTACGGATGACCGCGCAACGCCTGTGGTGGCCCACCTGCGCCGCGATCGCGATGGCCGCCCCGGCCTCGCTCGCCTTCAACCTCCCCCCTTCGGCCACCTTCCTGAACCAGGCGGCCGCGCTGGTCGGCTGGGGCGGCTTTTTGATCGTCGCCGCCGCCGTGCTGCCGGCGCGCGCGCGGCTCGGTGCCTCCGGCCTCACGGCCTTGCTCGCCGCGCTCGCGGTGCTATTGGCCGCCGCGCTCGCGTCGCCGTTCTGGGCCCACCTGCCGTCCTCGCTCGGCCTGTCCGGCGCCGGCCTGATCGCCGCGGCGGCACTGACGGCCTACGTCGCCGCCTCCGCGCAATCCTCCGGCGCCGGCAGCGCCGCGTTCCGCGCACTGTGCATCGGCATGGTCGTCGCCGGTATTCTGAGCAGCCTGATCGGCATCGCGCAGGTCTTCGCGCCGCAATGGCCCGACGGCGACTGGGTCGCGCGCACCTACGTCCCCGGCCGCGCGGTCGGCAACATGCGTCAGCCGAACCACCTGAGCAGCCTGCTGGTGTGGGCGACGATCGCCTCCGTCTGGCTCGCCGAAATCGGCGTGCTCAAGCGCTGGCTCGGCGCGCTGCTGGGGGCGCTCTTCATCTTCGTGATCGTGCTCAGCGCCTCTCGCACCGGCACCGTCAGCATCGTGCTGCTCGCCGTCTGGGCGCTGCTCGACAAGCGCCTGTCGCGCCCGACGCGCCTCCTGTTGCTGCTCGCGCCGGTCGCCTACGGCGTGTTCTGGCTCGGCACCTCGGCCTGGGCCGATTACAGCCATCAGCTGTTCGGCGGCGAGACGCGCTTCACGACCAAGGGCGACATCTCGAGCTCGCGCTGGGGCATCTGGAGCAACACGCTCGCGCTGATCCGGATGCACCCGTGGTTCGGCGTCGGCTTCGGCGAATTCAATTTCGCCTGGACGCTCACACCCTTCCCGGGCCGCCCGGTCGCGTTCTTCGACCACACCCACAACCTGATCTTGCAGTTCGCGGTCGAGCTCGGGCTGCCGCTGGCCGCGCTGGTGCTCGCGCTGTTCGGCGCGGCGCTGGTCTCGGCCTGGCGCGCGGCGCAGGACTCGACGCGCCGCGCCGCGCTCGTGATGGTGCTGATGATCCTGCTGCACAGCCTGCTCGAGTACCCGCTCTGGTACGCGTACTTCCTGCTGCCGGCGGCGTTCGCATTCGGCCTGTGCCTCGGCCCGCCGGCCGACGAGGCACGCCCGCTCGACGCGCCCGCCGGGGCGGCGATGCCGGCCTCCGGAACCCGGCCGCTGCTGGTCGCGGCGATGCTGCTGATGCTGGGCGGCCTCGCCTCGGTCGTCGACTACAGCCGCGTCGTCGCGATCTTCGCGCCGGCCGAGGGCGCGCCGCCGCTCGCGCAACGCATCGCCGACGGCAGGCGCAGCGTGTTCTTCTCGCACCAGGCCGACTACGCCGCCGCGACGACGGCCGAGCACCCCGCCGATGCGCTCGCGGCGTTCCGCGCCGCGCCGCACAACCTGCTCGACGCGCGCCTGATGCAGGCCTGGGCCAAGGCGCTGGACGAATCCGGCGACGCCGATCGCGCGCGCTACCTCGCGCAGCGGCTGAAGGAATTCCACAACGGCGAGAGCGCGGAGTTCTTCGCGCCCTGCGCCGAGCCGCCCGAGCACGGCGTGCCGCCGCCGTTCCAGTGCGAGGCGCCGACACGCACGTTCGGCTACCAGGACTTTCGCTAGCGCTGCATCGCCGGTTGATGTATTCTTACCTAATTGGTATCGATCAACTCAAGGTAAGAGCATGAGCGCGACGGCGACCTTGTCCAGCAAGTTCCAGATCTCCGTTCCCAAGGCGGTGCGCGATCAGCAGCAGTGGGAAGCGGGGCAGGAGTTCGTCTTCATCCCCAAGGGCCCGGGGGTGTTGATGGTGCCGGTGCTGGCGCTGGACCAGCTCAAGGGCATCGCCAAGGGCGCGAAGCCCGAAGGCTATCGCGATCGCGACGACCGGTATTGACGAGGCCTCGCGGCCGCTGATGCGCGTCGTCGACACCTCGGCCTGGGTCGAGTGGCTGATCGGCAGCGCATGGGGCAAGCGCATGGCGGCCGAATTCCCGCGTCCCGAGCGCTGCATCGTGCCCACGATCGTTCAGCTCGAACTGTCGAAATGGCTGCTGCGCGAAGCCGACGAGGAGCGTGCCGACAGCGTGATCGCCCACGCCCAGACCTGCGTCGTCGTCCCGCTGGACACGAACATCGCGCTGCTCGCTGCCGAGCTGCATCGGCGCCACCAGCTCGCCACCGCCGATGCGATCGTCTACGCCACCGCGCAGTCGCAACGCGCAGAGTTGCTGACCTGCGACGCCCACTTCGCGGGGCTGCCCGGGGTCGCCTATTTTCGCAAAAAGGCCTGACCGCTCAGCCCGGCGCGACCCAATCCCCCGACTTCCCGCCGTGCTTCTCCAGCACCCGGATCTCCCCGATCACCATCCCGCGATCGGCCGCCTTGCACATGTCGTAGACCGTCAGCAGCCCGATCTGCACCGCGGTCAGCGCCTCCATCTCGACGCCGGTGCGCCCCAGCGTCTCGACCTGCGCGGTGCAGCGCACGCTGCTCGCCGCCGCATCGAGCTCGAACTCGACCGTGACGCGCGTGATCGGCAGCGGGTGGCACAGCGGGATCAGCTCGGCGGTGCGCTTCGCGGCCTGGATCGCGGCGACGCGGGCGACCCCGATCACGTCGCCCTTTTTCGCGCTCCCGCTTTCGATCAGCGCCAGCGTCGCCGGCAGCATCCGGATCACGCCGCCGGCGCGCGCGACGCGGTGCGTCTCCGGCTTGGCCGAGACGTCGACCATGTGCGCCTGGCCTTGCGCGTCGAAGTGGGTCAAAGATGAACTCATGGGGCGAAACCGGCTCGAAACGATCCTGCGGCATGATAGCCACCGCGAACCTTTCGTCCCACGCCTTGTCGAAGAACGCCCTTTCTCGCTGCCTGTTCCGCCGCCGGCCCTGGCGCCGGCGCTTCGTGGCGGCCGCCTGCGTCGCGGCGCAGCTGTTCACGCCCGCGCTGCTTCCGGCGTTGGCGCAGAACCAGCTGCCGGCGCTCGGCGATCCGGCCGCGGATGATTTCAGCCTCGGCACCGAGCACAAGCTCGGCGAGGCGATCATGCACGAGATCCGCGCCGACCCCGACTACCTCGACGACCCGGTCCTGCTCGAATACCTGCAGTCGCTGTGGCAGCCGCTGCTCGCCGCCTCGCGGGCGCGCGGCAACATCAGCGTCGACATCGACCAGCGCTGGCCCTGGGAGCCGTTCCTGGTGCGCGACAAGGAGGTCAACGCGTTCGCGCTGCCGGGCGGCTACATCGGCGTCAACCTGGGCCTGATCGGGATGACGACGACGCGCGACGAGCTCGCGTCGGTGCTCGCGCACGAGATGTCGCACATCACGCAGCGCCACATCGCGCGCAGCATCGCGAGCAGCAAGCACCAGTCGCTGCTGAGCATCGCGACGCTGCTCGCCGGCCTCGTGCTCGCGAGCCGCGCCGGCAGCAGCAGCGGCGACGCGGCCAACGCGGCGATCGTCGGCAGCCAGGCGCTCGGCGCGCAGGGCCAGCTGAATTTCTCGCGCGACATGGAGCGCGAGGCCGACCGCGTCGGCTTCCAGGTCCTGACCGGCGCCGGCTTCGCGCCCGGCGGCATGGCGGCGATGTTCGAGAAGCTCGACCAGGCCTCGCGCCTGAACGACTTCGGCGGCTACCCCTATCTGCGCAGCCACCCGTTGACGAGCGAGCGCATCGGCGAGGCGCGTTCGCGCCTGGGCACCGCGGCGCCGGTGCCGCCGGTCAGCCGCCTCGAGCACACCGCGGCGCAGGCCCGCGCACGCGTGATGATGGACACCCGCTTCGACGCGCTGCGCCGCTGGCAGGCGCTCGACGGCGACCGCTCCGCGAGCACGCCGGCGGATAAATTGCTGAACGCGTACGAAAGCGCGCTCGCCTCGACCCTGCTGCGCGACTGGTCGCGCGCCGATGCGTCGATCGCCACGGCCGCCGAGATCGTGCGCACGAACGAAGCGACCGACACGCGCGCGAACCGCGACGGCGCCGACCGGCGCGCGCAACGCGCGATCGCGTTGCTCGACGTGCAGTCGCTGCTCGCCCGCGGCGATGTCCCCCGCGCGGCCGCCGCGCTCGCACCGTACGCGGCCGACGGCTCGCGCCCGGTGCTGTTGCTGGCCGCGCAGGCCACCCTCGCGGCCGCGCCGCAGGGGGTCTCGCCCGACAACGCGGCGCTGAAGCAGAACGCCGATCAGCTGCGGACCTGGGTCGCGATCCACCCGCGCGATGCGCTCGCGTGGACGGCGCTGCGGCAGAACGAAGAGCGCCTGGGCCTGCCGCTGCTCGCGGTGCGTGCCGATGCCGAATCGCGCGTCGCGCTGGCCGATTTCGACGGCGCCGCCGACCGGCTGATCGCCGGCCAGCGGCGCGCCCGCAGCGGTGCCGCGGTCGACTTCATCGACCTGTCGGTGATCGACGCGCGGCTGCGCGATGTGGAGCAGTTGCGCCGCCAGCAAAAGGACGACGAGAAGTCGCTCAGATAGTCGCTTCAGTCTCTTAGACTCGCGCCACCCGCGAATCCTGGAGTCTCGATGCGATCAGTGTTCACCGCCGCCGCACTGCTGCTCGCAGCAAGTCACGCCCACGCTGCGAACATCGCCAGCGTCAGCCCGCAAGGCGAGGTCGCACAGGTCCGGCAGGTCGTCGTGAAATTCTCGGACGCGGTCGTGCCCTTCGGCGACCTGCGCCTGCCCGACCCGATGACGCTGAATTGCCAGGGAACCGTGCCCGCCGGCAGCGGCCGCTGGATCAGCGAGCGCGCCTGGACGTTCGACTTCCGCGCGCCGCTGCCGCCGGGCACCCGCTGCAGCGTGAAGGCGAAGGCCGACTGGAAGCCGAGCGCGGGCGCCTTGACCGGGCCGACCGAATTCGCGTTCAACACCGGCGGCCCGGCGGTCGTGACGACACAGCCCGGCGAAGGCGCGACGATCGAGGAGGACCAGTATTTCGTGCTGGCCCTCAGCGGCGCCGTCGTCGAGTCCAGCGCGACGGCCAACGCGTGGTGCGAGGCGGAGGGCATCGGCGAGCGGCTGGGCGTGCGCGTGATCGGCGGCGACGCGCGCGCCGCGCTGCTGAAGGAGCAGCACATCGACAAGGCCGCCGCCGAGCGCACGCTCGTGCTCGCGTGCCAGCGCCCGCTGCCGAATGGCGCGACCGTGCGCCTCATCTGGGGCCCCGGCATCGCCGCGGCGGCGAACCCGAAGATCGCGACCCGCGTCGCGCAGCGCTTCGAATTCACCGTGCGCCAACCGTTCACCGCCGAGTTCAGCTGCGAACGCGAACGCGCGAACGCCCCCTGCCTGCCGATCCGGCCGTTGACCCTGCGCTTCTCGGAGCCGATCGCGCGCGAGCTCGCGGCGAAGATCCGGCTGACGCCGGCCACCGGCAGCGGCGCGGGCGCGGGTGCAGGTTCCACGCTGGCGCCGCAGTTCGACAAGGACGACAAGGCGACCGAGGCCGATGCGCTGAACTTCCCGGTGCCCTTGCCCGAGAACGCGCGCTTCACGATCGAATTGCCGCCCGAGCTGAAGGACAGCGCCGGCCGGCCGCTCGCGAACGCCGCGAGTTTTCCGTTGTCCGTGGCGACCGGCGACGCCCCGCCGATCGCGAAGTTCGCTGCCGCGCCGTTCGGCGTGATCGAGCGCGCCGACCCGGTGCTGCCGGTCACGCTGCGCCATGTGCAGGGGGATCTGCGCGCGGCGTCAAGCGGCGGCCAGGTCCGGGACAAACTCCTGACGACCGACGCCGAGGTCCTCGCCTGGTACGCGAAGCTGCAGCGCTATCACGAGAGCGCGTTCACCGCGAAGGAGCTCGGGCTGCCAGAGGCCGAGTGGTTCACGACCGATCAGGTCGCCGGCCCCAGGGGAAAAATGATCACGCGCCGGATCGACCGCGTGATCGAATCGCGCGCGGTCTCGCTGCTGAAGACCGACGCCGGCGCGAAGCGCCTGGACCTGCCGCAGCTCGCCGGCGGGGACCCGCGGCCGTTCGAGGTCGTCGGCATTCCGCTCGCGCAGCCCGGCTACCACGTCGTCGAGATCGAGTCGTTGCGGCTGGGCCAGTCGCTGCTCGACAAGCGCGCGCCGATGTACGTGCGCACCGGCGTGCTCGTCACCAATCTCGGCGTGCACCTGAAAACGAGTGCGGAGAACACCCTCGTCTGGGTCACGACCTTGGATCGCGGCCAGCCGGTCGAAGGCGCCGACGTCGTGATCAACGACTGCAACGGCAAGCCGCTGTGGTCCGGCCGCACCGATGCGCAAGGCCTCGCGCGGGCGAACCAGCGCCTCGAGGCGGACACCCCGCATTGCGTCGCCGAGCACGCGATGTTCGTCAGCGCACGCAAGACAGACAGGAGCGCCGACAAGAGCGTGGGCGGCGGCGCGGTCGACATGGCCTTCGTGTTCGGCAGCTGGAACAAGGGCGTCGAGCCCTGGCGTTTCAATTTGCCGGTCGGTGGCCGCGGCGAGCCGGTCGCGCGCGCCGCGACGGTGTTCGACCGCACGCTGTTCCGCGCCGGCGAGACCGTGTCGATGAAGCATTTTCTTCGCTTCGAGAGCTCCGGCGGCCTCAGCGCACCGGCCGCGGCCGACCTGCCGACGCGGATGAAGATCGTCCACGAAGCGACCGGCCAGGAGTTCACGCAGCCGATCGAGTGGCGCGGCACGCGCAGCGCGTCGGCGAGCTGGAGCATCCCGCCGGCGGCCAAGCTCGGCGTCTACGACGTCGTGCTCGAGCGCGTGACGGCCGATCCCACGGCAAGCGACAAGCAGCGCACCACGCAGTGGCCGAGCGGGAGCTTTCGCGTCGAGGAATTTCGCGTGCCGCTGGTCGACGCACGCGTCAGCGGGCCGAAGGAGGTCGCGATCGCGCCGGCGAGCCTGCCGCTCGCGGTGCAGCTGAGCTACCTCTCCGGCGGCGGCATGGCGCAGGCGAGCGCGCGCGTGTCGGCGCTGCTGAAGAGCCGACCGGTCGCGTTCGACGGCTACGACGAGTTCTCGTTCGAGCCGCCGCGCGACGCCGCCCAAGCGCCCGCGAGCAACGAGGAGGACGCCGACGCGACCGACGCGACGCGCGACACGAAACTCGTCGCCGACAAGCTGCCGCTGACGACCGACCGCAACGGCGCCGCGACCCTCACGCTGAAGGACCTGCCGAAGATCACGCGCCCGAGCGAGATCGGCGCCGAGCTCACGTTCAACGACCCGAACGGCGAGGTCCAGACGGTGGCGACGACGATCCCGCTGTGGCCCAGCGCCGTCGTGCTGGGGCTGAAGACCGGTGCGTGGGCGAGCAGCCGCGGCAAGGTCAAGTTCACCGCGCTCGCGCTGGACACCGCGGGCAAGCCGATCAAGGGCCAGCAGATCGAGGTCGACGGCCGCGTGAACCAGGTCATCAGCACGCGCAAGCGCATGGTCGGCGGCTTCTACGCCTACGACAACCGCACCGAGACGCAAGAGCTCGGCGCCTTGTGCAGCGGCAGCACCGACGACCGCGGCCTGCTGCTGTGCGAGGCGCAGCTCGACACCGCCGGCGAGGTCCAGCTGATCGCGAGCGCGAAGGACGCGGCCGGCCACCCGGTGCAGGCCGCCGGCAGCGTCTGGATCACGAAGCAGGGCGAGCTCTGGTTCGCGCAGGGCAACGACGACCGCATCGACGTGCTGCCGGAGAAAAAGCGCTACGAGCCGGGCGAAACCGCGCGGCTGCAGGTGCGCATGCCGTTCCGCGAGGCGACCGCGCTCGTCACGGTCGAGCGCGAGGGCATCCTCGAGTCGCGCATCGTGACGCTGCGCGGCGACGACCCGACGGTCGAGGTCAAGATCGCCAAGACCTGGGGCCCGAATGTCTACGTGAGTGTGCTCGCGCTGCGCGGGCGCATCCGCGACGTGCCCTGGTATTCGTTCTTCACCTGGGGCTGGCGCCAGCCGATGGACTGGGTTCGCAGCTTCTGGTACGAAGGGCGCGAGTACCAGGCGCCGACCGCGATGGTCGACCTGAGCAAGCCGGCGTTCAAGCTCGGCGTCGCGGCGCTGAAGGTCGGCGTCAAGGCGCACGAGCTGCAGGTCAGCGTCACGGCCGACAAGCCGCAGTACGCGGTGCGCCAGAAGGCCAGCGTGCGCGTGAAGGTCGCGTTCGAAGGCAAGCCGCTGGCCGGCGCCGAGCTCGCGTTCGCGGCCGTCGACGAGGGCCTGCTCGCGCTCAAGCCCAACGACTCGTGGGACCTGTTGAACACGATGATCCAGGAGCGCGCCTGGGGCGTCGAGACCGCGACCGCGCAGAGCGAGATCATCGGGCGCCGCCACTACGGCCGCAAGGCGGTCGCGGCCGGCGGCGGCGGCGGCCACGGCGCCACGCGCGAGCTGTTCGACACGCTGCTGCTGTGGCAGCCGAACGTCACGCTCGATGCGAACGGCGAGGCGACGATCGAGGTGCCGCTGAACGATTCGCTGACGAGTTTCAAGCTCGTCGCGGTTGCCGATGCCGGCACGCAGCAGTTCGGCACCGGCAGCACCAGCATCCGCGTGACGCAGGATTTACAGCTGCTCTCGGGCCTGCCGCCGCTGGTGCGCGACGGCGACCGCTTCAGCGCGATGCTGACCTTGCGCAACACCACCGCGCGCGAAATGAAGGTCCACGCGACCCTGCAGGGCACCGCCAACAGCGCGAACGGTGGAGAAGAAGCGATCACGCGCACGCCGCTGAACCTGCCGCCGCAGGACTTGACGATCGCCGCCGGTGCGGCCCAGGAAGTCGTCTGGCCGATCGACGTGCCGGCCGAGGCGTTCAGCATCAGCTGGGAAGCGGGTGCGGCGGAGCAGGGCGGCGAGAAGTCGTCGGACCGAATCAAACTCACGCAACTCGTCTCGCCGGCGGTGCCGGTGCGGGTGCTGCAGGCGACGCTGCAGCAACTGGACGGCGCGCTGACCTTGCCGATCGCGGCGCCCGCCGACGCGCTGCCCGAGACCGGCCCGAAGCGCGGCGGCCTGGCGATCGGCGTGCAACCGAAACTCACCGGTGCGCTGCCCGGCATGCGGCGCTACTTCGAGACCTACCCGTTCATCTGCCTCGAGCAGAAGACCTCCAAGTCGGTCGGCCTGAAGGACGCGAAGCTGTGGGCGACGGTGGCCAATTCGCTGCCGACCTACCTGGACAGCGACGGCCTCGCGAGCTACTTCCCGCCGCGCAGCGAGGACGAGCCGCGCGGCAGCGACCGCTTGACCGCGTACGTGCTCGCCGCAACAAACGAGGCCGGCTTCGAGCTGCCGCCGCCGGCGCGCGACGCGATGCTGGACGGGCTGGCGGCGTTCGTCGAGGGCCGGATCGAGCGCAAGTTCTGGGCCCCTGAATTCGCGAAGAAAAACGAGCTGGATGTCCGCAAGCTCGCGGCGATCGAGGCGCTGTCGCGCTACGGCCGCGCGCAGCCGAAGATGCTCGGCTCGATCAACCTGACCCCCAATTTATGGCCGACCGCCGCGGTGATCGACTGGCTCGACATCCTGAAACGCGTCGATGGCGTGCCGAACGCCGCGAAGCGACTCGAGGAGGCGAACCAGATCCTGCGCAGCCGCCTGACCTACGCCGGCACGACGCTGAAGTTCAGCACCGAAGACAGCGACTTTTGGTGGTGGCTGATGGACAGCGCCGATGCGAACGCGGCGCGCCTGATCCTCGCGGTGCTCGACGACCCGGGATGGCGCGACGACCTGCCGCGCATGGTCGTCGGCAGCTTGGGCCGCCAGCGCGGCGGCGCATGGCTGACGACGACAGCGAACCTGTGGGGTTCATTGGCGCTGGACAAATTCTCGGCCAAGTTCGAGTCGGTCAAGGTCGCGGGGCGCACCAACGCGACCTTGGGCGACAAGAGCGCGAGCGTGGATTGGGCCAAGGCGGCCGACGGTGGCCTGATGAAGCTGGCCTGGCCCGCGCAGCCCGGGCCCCTGAACGTTGCGCAGGACGGCCCGGGCAAGCCGTGGCTCACGGTGCAGAGCCTGGCCGCGATCCCTTTGAAAGAGCCGCTGCGTGCCGGCTACAGCGTGACGCGCAGCGTCACCGCCGTCGAGCAGAAGGACCCATCCAGTTCGAAGACCGGCAAGTGGTCGCGCGGCGACGTGTTGCGCGTGCACCTCGAAATCGATGCGCAGAGCGACATGACCTGGGTCGTCGTCAGCGACCCGGTGCCGGGCGGGGCGACGATCCTCGGCTCCGGCCTCGGGCGCGATTCGACGCTCGCGACGCAGACCGAGAAGCGCAGCGGCGACGCGTGGCCGGCGTACGAGGAGCGCAGCTTCGAGGCCTTCCGCAGCTACTATGAAGTCATGCCGCGCGGCAAGGTCGTGATCGAGTACACGCTGCGGCTGAACAACCCCGGCAAGTTCTCGTTGCCGCCGACGCGGGTCGAGGCGATGTATGCGCCGGAGAGTTTCGGCGAACTGCCGAACGCGGCGGTCGAGGTCGCGCCGTGAAGAAGGCGTGGGTCGCTGCGCTGGCACTCGTTGCTTCGGCGGCGCACGCGCTCCCGACCTTCGCCGAAATCCGCGCCGCGCACCACCCTTCCGACGTCACGCTGACCGACCGCTTCGGCACCCCCATCCAGACCTTGCGCGTCGACAAGCAGGTGCGCCGCCTCGCGTGGCTGCCGCTCACCGCGATGTCGCCGGCACTGCTGCAAGCGCTCGTCCTCAGCGAGGACAAGCGTTTTTACGAGCACAGCGGCATCGACTGGAGCGCCGTCGCGACCAGCGCTTGGGGCAATCTGTGGAACACCCGCACGCGCGGTGCGTCGACGATCACGATGCAGCTCGCCGGGCTGATCGACGACGGCCTCGCGCGCCCCGGCGGCGGCCGCAGCGTCGTGCAAAAGCTCGGCCAGGCGCTGACGGCGTCGCGCCTGGAGGCGAGCTGGAGCAAGGCGCAGATCCTCGAGGCTTATCTGAACGAGGTCGCTTTCCGCGGCGAGCTGGTCGGCATCGATGCGCTCGCGCTGACCTTGTTCGGCAAGCACGCGAGCGGCCTCGATGCGCAGGAGGCGGCGATCGCCGTCGCGCTGGTGCGCGGGCCGAACGCGAGCGCCGGGGTGGTCGCGCAGCGCGCCTGCGGCGTGCTGCAGCTGCAGCAGCTCGGCTGCGTCGGCGTCACGGCGCTGGCGGCGACCGCGCTCGCACGCCCCGGCGGCATGCCGCTCGGCGAGCAACTCGCGCCGCACTTCGCACGAGAGCGGGTGCAGCCGAGCGGCCCGGCGCTGCAGCGCAGCACGCTCGACGCGCGGCTCCAGCGCCTTGCCATCGACGCGCTGCGGCGCCAGCTCGGCGAGCTCGCGGGCCGCAACGTCGAGGACGGCGCCGTGCTGGTGCTCGACAACGCAAGCGGCGAGGTGCGCGCCTGGGTCGGCTCCAGCGGCGGCGAATTCTCCGGTGCGGCGCAGGTCGACGGCGTGCTCGCGCGGCGCCAGCCGGGCTCGGCGCTGAAGCCCTTCGTCTACGAGCTCGCGTTCGAGAAACGCTTGATCACGCCGGCGAGCCTGATCGACGATTCACCGGCCCAGATCGCGACGGCCAACGGCCTGTACCTGCCGCAGAACTACGACCACGATTTCAAGGGCTGGATCAGCGCGCGCACCGCGCTCGGCGCGAGCCTGAACGTGCCGGCGGTGCGCGTCGGCGCGCTGCTCGGCCCCGATGCGCTGGTCGAGCGCCTGAACGCGTTCGGCCTCGGGCTGACCCAGACCGGCGGCTTCTACGGCAACGCGCTCGCGCTCGGCAGCGCCGACATCACGCTGCTCGGCCTGACGAACGCGTACCGGGCACTCGCCAACGGCGGCCTCTACACGCCGGTCGCGCTGCAGGTGGGAATCCCGGGAGCGCGGCCGCCGGCGGCGCCGACGCGCGTGGCCGACGCGGCGGCGGTCTGCCTCGTCACCGACATCCTCGCCGACAACAACGCGCGCGCCCGCACCTTCGGCCTCGACAGCCTGCTTGCGACCCGCGGCTTCGCGGCGGTGAAGACCGGCACCAGCAAGGACATGCGCGACAACTGGTGCATCGGCTTCACCGACCGCTACACCGTCGGCGTCTGGGTCGGCAACGCCAGCGGCGAGGCGATGCACGGGGTCAGCGGCGTCAGCGGCGCGGCGCCGGTCTGGCAGGCCTTGACCGGTGCGCTGCAGGCCGGCCAGGTCTCAAGGCCGCCGAGGGTGCCGGCCGGCGTGACCGTGATGCCGATCCGCTTCGACGCGAACCGCGAACCGGCGCGCGACGAGGTGTTCATCCAGGGCACCGAACAGGCGGCGCAGCGCGCGAGCGCGCAGGTCGCCGGCGCCGAGCGCTACGGCATCCAGAGCCCGCGCGACGGCAGCATCTTCGCGATCGACCCCGACATGCCGCCGGCCGCGCAGCGCATCCGCTTCGAAGGCGAGCGCGGCGTCTGGATGCTCGACGGCCAGCGGCTTGGCGCGGCGGCGGCGGGTGAGGTCGAATGGGCACCGTGGCCCGGCCGGCATCAGCTGACCTTGCTGGGCGCGCGCGGTGCGCCGATCCAGACGGTGCGCTTCGAAGTTCGCGGCGCCGGCGTGAAGGCCCGAGCGACGCCGCCGGCCCGGCCTCAGACCCGCGTGAACAAGCGCTCGATCGCGACGTCGATGATCATCCCGCAGGCGCTGTAGAGCAGCGAGCCGATCAGCGCCGCGGTGAAGCTCGCGACATGCAACCCCTCGAGCACCGAGGCGGCGAAATAGAACATCAGCGCGTTGATCACGAACAGGAACAGCCCGAGCGTCAGCACCGTGACCGGCAAGGTCAACACGACGAGGATCGGCCGCAACAGCGTGTTGAACAGCCCGATCACGAAGGCCGCGATCATCGCCGAGCCGAAGCTCTTGACGCTGACGCCGGGGTACAGGTAGGCCACCAGCAACAGCGCGGCGGCGAGCAACAGCCAACGGACGAGGGTCTTCATGGCCCGAAGAATACCGTGCCGCCGACGCGGCCGATATTTGTGCGATTGAGTAATAGGAATCATTCTCATTCGTGCTAAAGTTCGTGAACTATTGCAAAGCTCGAATTCACCCGCCCCCTCGCCTTCCCGATGACTTCTTCCACGCTGTCGAACCCGTTGCCGCATCTGCCGCCGTTGCCGCGCCGCGGCGAGCGCAGCGACGGGCTGTCGCCGCTGCAGCGGCGCGTGATGGTCGCCTCGATCCTGGCCGCGCACGTCGCGGCCGTTTATGGCCTGCTGCAGGTGCGCGAGGTGCGCGACGCGGCGCGCGAGGTCGCGCCGATGTTCGTCGACTTGATCGCGCCGCCCGAACCGAAGGCGCTGCCCGCTCCGCCGCCACCGCCGAAGCCGCAGCCGATCCCGAAGAAGCCGCCGCCCGCGCCGGTGATCGCCGCGGCACCGAGCCCGGCGCCGGCCGCGTTCGTGGTCCCGCCGCCGCCACCGCCCGAGCCGGTCGTCGAGACCCCGCCGGTCCCGGTCGTCGTGCAGGCCCCGCCCGCGCCGCCGGCACCGCCGCCCAAGATCATTCCGGCCTCTGCGGTGCAGTACCTCGAGCCGCCGGCGCCCGACTACCCGCGCCTGTCCAGGCGCAGCGCCGAGAGCGGGCGCGTCGTCGTGCGCGTCTACATCGACACCGCCGGGCAGCCGCACAACGTGCAGGTCAGCGCCTCGTCCGGCTTCGCGCGGCTGGACGAATCGGCGCTGTCGGCGGTGCAGAAGGCGCGCTTCAAGCCCTACACCGAGAACGGCCAGGCGACCGCCGGCTGGACTTACATCCCGATCAATTTCGAACTGGAGAAGTCGTGAACGCAGCAGCAGAACCCACCTCGCTCGGCATCGGGCATTTCCTGGCGCAGAGCGACGCGGTCGGCAAGACCTTGCTCGCGATCCTGATCCTGATGTCGGTCGCCTCGTGGGCGATCGTCGCGATCAAGGGCCTGGCGCAGGTCGTGCGCAACGGCCGCAGCAACGCGTTCCTGAACCTGTTCTGGAACGCAAGCTCGCTCGACGCGGTCGCCGGCGAGATCAGCACGCACGGCGCGCGCGATCCGTTTTCGCATTTGACGGCGCACGCGATGCAGGCCCAGGCGCACCACGCGAAATACGGCGCGGCCAAGCTCGAAGAGGCGGGCAGCTCGGGCGAGTTCGTCACGCGCACGATCAAGAAGGTGCTCGACGAGGAGATGACGCGGCTGGAGAACGGCCTCGCGGTGCTCGCGACGGTCGGCGCGACCGCGCCGTTCGTCGGCCTGTTCGGCACCGTCTGGGGCGTCTACCACGCGCTCGTCGCGATCGGCATGAGCGGCGCCGGCACGCTGGATAAAGTGGCCGGGCCGGTCGGCGAAGCATTGATCATGACCGGCCTCGGCCTGGCCGTCGCGATTCCTGCCGTCGTCGGCTACAACTGGCTGACGCGCACGAACCGCGTGACCGCGGCCAAGCTCGATGCCTTCGCGTACGAGCTCTACACCTTCGTCTCGATGGGCCAGGCGCTGGGCCACGCGGCCGAGGGCGCGAGCACGTCGCCGAACGTGCGCGCGATGACCCACCGCCCCGCGGCGGCCTGACCGGGGAGCGCGCGATGGCCTTCGCCAGCTTCGACTCCAAGGGCGCGGGTGCGCCGATGTCCGAAATCAACATGGTGCCGTTGATCGACGTGATGCTGGTGCTGCTCGTGATCTTCATCGTCACCGCGCCGCTGCTGACGCAGGCCGTCAAGCTCGAGCTGCCGAAGGCGAGCTCGCAGGTGAACGACCTGCGGCCCGAGAAGGTCGAGTTCTCGATCGACGCGGCTGGTGCGCTGTACTGGAACGGCGAGCCGGTGAACCGCGCCGAGGCGAGTAAGCGCTTCGAGGCCGAGGGCAAGAAGCCGCGGCAGCCCGAGATCCATTTGAAAGCCGACCAGGGCGTGGCGTATCGCTTCGTCGCGCAGACGCTGGCCGATGCATCCAAGGCGGGCTTGACCAAGGTCGGGTTCATCAGCGATCCGGAGGGGCCGTGAGCAGTTCGCACGGCCCTCACCCCAACCCTCTCCCGCAAGCGGGAGAGGGAGCGGCCCTTCTCCCTCTCCCGCTTGCGGGAGAGGGCCGGGGTGAGGGCGCTCGCAGCACGCAACGCATCTCCAGCCAGCAACTCTTCCGCGGCGCCCTCGAAGTCCACATCGACCACTTCGGCGCGATCTACCGCCTGAAGCAGACCGCGCTCGGGAAGCTGATCCTGACCAAATAGTTTTTCAGCCCTCACTCCAACCCCCACACGCACCAGCCCGCTGCCGCCAGCCCGTGCCTTTCACAAGGAACACCGCTGTGCCGCGCAACTCCAGACCCCTTCGTCTCGCCCCGCCGTCCCCATCGAACGCCCCATCGGCACTGCTGCCGCTCGGCGCGCTTGCCGCCGGCTTCGGCCTGTTCAGCGTCTCGGCACTCGCCCAGACCGCCCCCGTGGCACCGGCGGCGCCGGCCTCGGCCGCCTCGTCGGCCGGCACCGCCGCGAGGAATGAAACCACGCTGCAGCCGATCTCGGTCAAGGCCAGGGCCGAGACCGACGCGACCTCGGTGCGTGCGACGACCACGACGATCGGCAAGGGCACGCAGGACCTGCGCGACGTGCCGCAATCCGTCACCGTGATCACCGAAAAACTGATCGAGGACCGCCGCATCGACACGCTGAAGCAGGCGCTGCACGAGACCGCCGGCATCAGCTTCCAGGCCGCCGAGGGCGGCGAGGAAGACATCCGGCTGCGCGGCTTCTCGCTCGCGGCCAGCGGCGACATCTACGTCGACAGCCTGCGCGACCCGGCGTTCTACGAGCGCGACACCTTCAGCTTCGACCGGATCGAGCTGCTGCGGGGCTCCGCCTCGATGCTGTTCGGCCGCGGCTCGACCGGCGGCGTCGTGAACCAGGTCAGCAAGATGCCGTTCCTGAACGACGCCGCCGAAGTCAACTTCACCGGCGGCACCGGCGGCTTCTTCCGCTTCACCGGCGATTTCAACCACAAGCTGTCCGAGACCTCGGCGCTGCGCCTGAACGTGATGATGAACGAGGCCAGCGGCGGCGGCGGCACCGACCGCCTGGACAAGCAGGGCATCGCGCCGACGATCCGCTGGGGCATCGGCACGAACGACGAGTTCTACGCCTCGGGCTACTTCCTGCAGAACGACAACGGCATCAACTACGGCCTGCCGTGGGTCAAGCGGACGCAGGCCCAGGCGGGCGCGAACCCCTCGTCGATCGACTCGAGCCTGAACCCGAACAAGGTCTACTACCAGGCGGCCAGCGACTACAACGCCAGCAGCGCCGCGCTCGCGACGACCGGCTGGACGCATCGCTTCGCCGGCGGCGGCGAGCTGAAAACGGCCATCCGCTACGGCCACTACGACCGCGACCAGCGCGCCGGCACGATCCGCTTCTTCACGAACGCGAACGCCGCCAACGGCCCGATCGTCGTGGCGCCGGGGCTGGACACGATCACCCACGCGACCCGGCTGGTCGAGAACGGACCGAACAACAAGGTCCAGAACATGAACACGACCTACGCCCAGAGCGACTACAGCAACCAGTTCGACTGGTTCGGCGTGAAGAACGACGTGCTGAGCGGCGTCGATCTGGCCCACGAGATCTTTCACAACGACGCGATGATCGTCCCGGCCGGCGTCGTGCTGAACAAGAACGCGACGCCGTTCACCGTCGGCGACGGCGGCAACAACCCGAACCGGGTCGACGAAGGCCTGCGCCTGAAGCGCCAGGCCGCGACGTTCGACGCGAAGGCGCTCGGCCTGTACTTCCAGGACCTGGTCCAGGTCGCACCGCACTGGAAGCTGCTGGGCGGCCTGCGCTGGGACTACTTCAAGGGCGACTACCAGACCTTCCAGACCGCGGACAGCCCGACCGTCGCGGTCGGCAGCGCGCTGACCGACCGCGGTCGCTCCGACAAGCTGTGGAGCAAGCGCTTCGGCCTGCTGTACCAGCCGACCGATGCGATCACGACCTACGCGTCCTGGGGCACCTCGTTCAACACCTCGGGCGACACCTACCAGTACGACGACCAGACCAAGAACACGCCGCCCGAGGGCAGCGAGAACTACGAGCTCGGCACCAAGATCGAGGCGTTCGACGGCAAGCTGAGCACGCGCGTCGCGGCCTTCTACAGCATCAAGACGAACGAGCGCAACCGCGACCCGGACAGCGCCGCGACCCAGGCGCTGCTCTCCGGCAAGCGCCACGCCGCCGGGATGGAGCTGGAGCTGGCCGGACGCATCACCTCGGCGTGGGAGGTGTTCGGCTCCTACGCATGGATCCCGGTCGCGCGCATCGATGTCGGCGCGCCGGGCTCGGCGGACGGCGTCGGCGAAGGCGCGGGCACGCGCTCGGCGCTGACGCCGCGCCACAGCGGCACGATCTGGACGACGTATCAACTCACGCCGGCCTTGCGCCTGGGCGGCGGGCTGAATGCGCGCAGCTCGCAGACGCCGAACCGCAACCCGGCCGGCATCGTCGCGCCGAAGTTCATCACCGGCGACCTGATGGCCGAGTACAAGGTCAACGAGCAGTTCGGGTTCAAGCTCAACGTGACCAACGTCGCGAACAAACTTTACGCGGATTCGCTGTACACGGGGCACTACATCCCCGGCGCCGGCCGCGCGATCCAGCTGACCGGCACCGCGCGGTTCTGAGACGCCCGACGAAGGAACGCGCCGATGCTGCTCCACGTCAAGCAAGTGCTGACCGCGGACGAATTGCGCGAGGCTCGCGCGATCCTGAAACGGGCGGCGTGGGGCGACGGCCGGGCGACCGCCGGCGTGCAATCGGCCCAGGTGAAGAACAACGAGCAGCTGCCCCAGGACGGCGCCGAGACCGCCGCGCTGCAGCGCATCGTGCTCGGCGGCCTGAACCGGCATGCGGTGTTCTTCTCCGCGGCACTGCCGAAGAAGGTCTTCCCGCCGCTCTTCAACCGCTACGGCGGCGCGAGCAATGCGTTCGGCAACCACGTCGACAACGCGGTGCGCTTCGTGCCGGGCGGGCAGGGCGAGCGGGTGCGCACCGACATCAGCTGCACGCTGTTCCTCGCCGAGCCCGACGAGTACGACGGCGGCGAGCTGACCATCGACGACACCTTCGGCGCGCAGCGCATCCGGCTTCCGGCCGGCGACATGGTGCTGTACCCCGGCACCCGCGTGCACCGCGTCGAACCGGTGACACGAGGGTATCGACTCGCCAGCTTCTTCTGGCTCGAGAGCATGGTCCGCAGCGACGAGGCGCGCCGCCTGCTGTTCGACATGGACTCGCACCTGATGCGCCTGCGCGCGTCGGTCGGCGAGAGCGACCCCGCGGTGATCGGCTTGACCGGCACGTATCACAACCTGTTGCGCCTGTGGGCCGAGGTCTGAGCGCAGCAACGCAGATTTACTCGACCTGAAAGGACCCTCGATGAAACCCCGACTCCCGATTTTCTGTTTCGCCGTCGCCGCCGCGTTGTCGACGCCCGCGGCATTCGCCCAGCACGCCGAGCAGTGCGAGGCGATCCCGAAGGAAGCGTGGAAGCCGCAGGCCGAACTCGAACGCAAGCTGACCAACATGGGCTGGAAGATCAGCCGCGTGAAGATCACGAATGGCTGCTACGAGGTCTACGGCAAGAACGAAAAAGGCGGCGACGTCGAGGTCTTCTTCGACCCGAAGACCTTCGAGAGCGTGACCGCGCCGAAGCGATGAAGAGGTGCTCGCGGGCGTCGCGCGATGACGCCTTGCAGCGACAAAGCACGCTTCACCTATAGAAATTGCGTGTTTTCCCAGTGAAAACTCCTTCTCTTTGCTCTACGCAGGCATTAGTATTCGCTCCGCACGGTGCTATGGAGAAATGAGAGTCCACGCGGCTCTCGCCCATCCCGGGCACATCAACAACTCTTGATGGAGAGAATCGACATGGCAACTGCGAAAAAAGCTCCCGCGAAAAAAGCGGCGGCAAAGAAGGCCGCTCCGGCCAAGAAAGCGGCACCGGCCAAGAAGGCGGTCGTCGCGAAGAAGGCCGCTCCGGCCAAGAAGGCGGCGCCCGCCAAGAAGGCGGCCCCGGCCAAGAAGCGCACTCCCAACGCGGCCTTCATGAAGGCCATGACCCCGAGCGCTCACCTCGCTGCGATCATCGGCGCCAAGCCGGTGCCGCGCACCGAGGTGACGAAGAAGGTCTGGGAGTACATCAAGGCCAACAAGCTGCAAGACCCGGCGAAGAAGACGATGATCAACGCCGACGCCAAGCTGAAGGAAATCTTCAAGAAGGCGCAAGTCTCGATGTTCGAGATGACGAAGCTGATCAACGGCCACCTGAGCTGAGCGAGTACCGTGCGGCCTTCGGGCCGCCGACAAAAAGCCGGTGCCTGCACCGGCTTTTTTGTGCCCGTCTCGCGCCCGTCTCGTGCGGGTCTTGTGCCTGTTCGGATGTCGGGAAGTCGGGCGAACCCTGTGCAGGGTCGCGGCGCCGTCCTACAGTGCGGGGGGTGGGGCTCGCCTAGATTGCGCCCACCACTGACGGAGACGCCTGCCGATGACCGAAGACCTGCTGCGCCCGATGATCGCGTGGCCACTGATGCTGCTGGCCGCCTGGCTGGCCGGCGAGTGGGTGTATGGAGTCTGGCGCCTGCCGCGCATCTGCGCCTATGCGGTGATCGGCCTGCTGCTCAGCGGCGTCGGCCTCTCGCAAGGCCTCGCGTCGCGCGAGACGGCCGGGCTGATGGCCAACGTCGGCCTGGCGCTTGCGCTGTTCGAGCTCGGCTACCGCATCAACCCGGGCTGGTTCCGCCACAACCCCTGGGTGCTGGCCGCCGGCATCGCGCAGGCCTTGCTGACCTTCGGCGTGGTCGTCTGGGTCGCGAGCCGCTTCGCGATGCCGCTGGACCAGTCCCTCGTGATCGGCGCGCTCTGCGTCGCGACCTCGCCGGCCGCGGTGATGCGGGTCACGCACGAGCTGCGCAGCGCCGGCCAGGTGACCGAGCGGCTGCTGCACCTGTGCGCGCTGAACTGCCTGATCGCGGTGCTGCTGCTCAAGCTCGTCGTCGGCTACTGGCACCTGGAGACCAGCGGCGATCTCGGCAAGGCGGCCTTCGACAGCATCTACGTGATCGTGCTCTCGCTCGTCGCCGGCGGCGCGTTCGGCGTCGTCGCGCCGTGGCTGAACCGCCTCGCGACCAGCAGCCAGGCGACCACAGTGACCTTCGCGCTCGCGGTGCTGCTGCTCAGCGGCGCGGCGCAAAGCCTGCACCTGTCCTCGCTGCTGGCCGCGCTCGCGTTCGGCGCCGTCGCGCGCCAGCGCCGCATCATGCTGAGCCACGCGCAGCGCAACTTCGGCGGCCTCGGCGACGTGCTGACGGTGTTCCTGTTCGTCTTCGTCGGCAGCCTGCTGTCCCTGTCCGGCCTGCGGGCCGGGCTGCTGCTCGGCGTGGCGCTGCTCGTGGTCCGCAGCGCGGCGCACACGCTCGTGAACCTGGCCGTCGCGCGCATCAGCGGCACGACCTTTCGCAAGGGCGCGCTGACCGGTCTCGCGCTGATGCCGATGTCGGCGTTCGCGCTGCTGCTGCTCGAGGAGAGCCGGGTCTACGGCTTCGAGCTGGCGCGCAGCAGCCTGCCGACCATCAGCGGCCTGCTGGTGCTGCTCGCGGTGCTGGGGCCGCTGGCGACGCAACGCGCCTTGCTGCTGGCCCGCGAAGCCCACCCCGAAGAGAACTGAGATGCCGCTCCAACCCTTTGGCAAATCGTCCGCGCTCTCGCTCGGCGTCGAGCTCGAATTGCAACTCGTCAACACCGTCGACTACGACCTGACCTCGGCCTCGAACGACCTGCTGGAGCTGCTCTCGCGCAAGCCCTTCCCCGGCACCGTGACGCCGGAGATGACGCAAAGCATGATCGAGATCGCGACCGGCATCCAGACCGCGCACGCGCCGCTGCTGGCCGAGCTGCGCGGCATGCGCGACGCGCTGACCGCGGCCTGCGACCGCCTGAACATCGGCATCGCCGGCGGCGGCACGCACCCGTTCCAGCGCTGGAGCGAGCAGCGCGTGTTCGACAAGCCGCGCTACCAGGAGATCTCGCAGCTCTACGGCTACCTGGCCAAGCAGTTCACGGTGTTCGGCCAGCACGTGCACGTCGGCTGCGCCTCGGGCGACGATGCGTTGTTCCTGCTCCACTCGCTGAGCCGCTACGTGCCGCATTTCATCGCGCTCTCGGCCTCGTCGCCGTACTTCCAGGGCGTCGACACGCGCTTCGATTCGGCCCGGCTGAACTCGGTGTTCGCGTTCCCGCTCAGCGGCCGCGCGCCGTTCACCTTGAGCTGGGACGACTTCGCGCACGGCTACTTCACGAAGATGGAAGCGACCGGCGTCGTCAAGTCGATGAAGGACTTTTACTGGGACATCCGGCCCAAGCCCGAGTACGGCACGATCGAGCTGCGCGTGTGCGACACGCCGCTGACGGTCGAGCGCGCCGCCGCGTTGGCCTGCTACCTGCAGGCGATCTGCCGGCGCCTGCTCGAGCGCGTCGAGCCGCTGCCGACCGAGGACGACTACCTCGTCTACACCTTCAACCGCTTCCAGGCCTGCCGCTTCGGGCTGGACGGCACGATGGTCGATCCGCGCACCCGCGAGAGCCGCACGATCCGCGAGGACATCCTGGCGACCTTGCGCCTGGTCGAACCGCACGGCGCGGTGCTGCAAAGCCTGCCGGCGCTGGAGGAGATCGAGCGCTGCGCCGCGCGCGACGGCAACCACGCGACCCACCTGCGCCGAGTCTTCGAGGAGACGCGCAACGTGCAGAGCATGGTGCAGGAGAGCGAACGCGCGCTGCGCAGCGGGCCGCGCTGAGAAAGTGCGCTGCGGGTGCCGCCTCAGCCGGCCAGCAGCGGCTTCAAGTAGTGACCGGTGAAGCTCGCCGGGCTCGCCGCGACGTCTTCCGGCGTCCCCTGCGCAACGACCGTGCCGCCGCCCGCGCCCCCTTCGGGGCCCATGTCGATGATCCAGTCGGCGGTCTTGATCACGTCCAGGTTGTGCTCGATCACGACGATCGTGTTGCCGGCGTCGCGCAGCTGGTGCAGCACGCGCAGCAGCAGGTCGATGTCGGCGAAGTGCAGCCCGGTGGTCGGCTCGTCCAGGATGTAGAGCGTGCGGCCGGTGTCGCGCTTGCTCAGCTCCAAGGCGAGCTTGACCCGCTGCGCCTCGCCGCCGGACAGCGTCGTGGCGCTCTGGCCGAGCCGGATGTAGCCCAGGCCGACGTCCAGCAGCGTCTGCAGCTTGCGCGCGATGTTGGGCACCGCGTTGAAGTACGCGTGCGCCTCCTCGACCGTCAGCTCGAGCACGTCGGTGATGTTCTTGCCCTTGTAGAGCACCTCCAGCGTCTCGCGGTTGTAGCGCTTGCCAAAGCAGACGTCGCAGGGCACGTAGACGTCGGGCAAGAAGTGCATCTCCACTTTCAGCACGCCGTCGCCCTGGCAGGCCTCGCAGCGGCCGCCGGCGACGTTGAATGAAAAGCGCCCCGGGCCGTAGCCGCGTTCCTTCGCGGCGTTCATCTCGGCGAACAGCTCGCGGATCGGCGTGAACATGCCGGTGTAGGTCGCCGGGTTGCTGCGCGGCGTGCGCCCGATCGGGCTCTGGTCGACGTTGATGACCTTGTCGAACGCGTCCAGCCCCTCGATCGAGTCGACCGGCTCGGGCTCGGCGTGGCTGTTGTAGAGCTTGCGCGCGACCGTGGCATACAACGTGTCGTTGACGAGCGTGCTCTTGCCCGAGCCGGAGACGCCGGTGACGCAGGTCAACAGGCCGACCGGGATGTCGACGTTGACGTTTTTCAGGTTGTTGCCTCGCGCGTTGACGATGCGCAGCTCGTTGGCGGTCTCCTCGCGCGGCGCCCATGCCGTCCCGCGCCGCGCGACGCGGTGCTCCGGCACCGCGATGCGCAGGGCGCGCGCCAGGTAGCGCCCGGTCAACGAATCCGGGTTCGCGGCGACCTCGGCCGGCGTTCCCTGCGCCATCACGCGCCCGCCGTGCACGCCGGCACCCGGGCCCATGTCGATCACGTGGTCGGCGGCGTTGATCGCGTCCTCGTCGTGCTCGACGACGAGCACGCTGTTGCCGATGTCGCGCAGGTGGCGCAGGGTGCCGATCAGGCGCTCGTTGTCGCGCTGGTGCAGCCCGATGCTCGGTTCGTCGAGCACGTACATCACGCCGGTCAGGCCCGAGCCGATCTGCGACGCCAGGCGGATGCGCTGCGATTCGCCGCCCGAGAGCGAATCGGCGTTGTGGTCCAGGCTCAGGTAGTTCAGCCCGACGTCGTTCAGGAATTTGAGCCGCGAACGGATCTCGCGCACGACCTTGTCGGCGATCTCGGCCTTCGCGCCCTGCAGCGTCAGCGATTCGAAGTACGCGAGGCACTCGCGCAACGTGAAGTGTTCGACCCGGAAGATCGGCTCCTTCGTGTCGCCCGCGACGTCGACCAGGAACACGTTGCGGGCCTCGCGCCGCAGCCGCGAACCCTGGCAATCGGGGCAGGGCTTGGCGCTCTGGTAGCGCATCAGGTCTTCGCGGATCGCGGCCGAGTCGGTCTCCTTGAAGCGCCGCGCCAGGTTCGGCAGGATGCCCTCGAACGGGTGCGCGCGCTTCACGCTGCGCTTCTTGCCGCGGGCGGCTTCGGCCTCGTAGACGAACTCGATCTCGGTCGCGCCGGAGCCGTGCAGCAGCACGTTCTTGGCGGTCTCGGGCAGCTCCTCGAACGGCGCGTCGATGTCGAACCCGTAGTGCTTCGCGACGCTTTCCAGCAGCGAGAAGGTGTAGGCGTTGCGCCGGTCCCAGCCTTTCACCGCGCCGCCGGCCAGGCTCAGCGACGGGAACGCGACGACGCGCTCGGCGTCGAACACCGTCGTGTGGCCCAGGCCATCGCAGGTCGGGCAGGCGCCGACCGGCGAGTTGAACGAGAACAGGCGCGGCTCGAGCTCGGGCAGCGAATAGTCGCAGAGCGGACAGGCGAACTTGCTCGAGTAGAGATGCTCGCTGCCGACGTCCATCTCGACCGCGAG
>DASYCA010000381.1:0-13028 GCA_036500445.1 Burkholderiaceae bacterium
AAGGACTGGAGGCAGGGATATTTCAAGATCTACGCCGACAAGCCGAGCCACGCGCAAGCCCACGCCGCGGTGATCGCGATGAACCGCGCGTTCAATCCGCTCTGAACCACGAGGGGTTTGACTCTTTTTCGACGCTCCAAACGTCCTGTCTGCATCACGGTCACGGAGTCGAAATGATGAGCCTGAAGGACAAGCGCGTGCTGGTCACCGGCGGAAGCCGGGGCCTGGGTTTGGGAATGGTCGAGGCGCTCGTCGCGCAGGGTGCCCGCGTCACGGTGGTCGCCCGTGCGCCGGAGGCGCTCGCCGCGGTGAAAACGCGGCTCGGGGTCGCGACGATCCGCGCCGACATCGTCGAGGCGGGCGCCGCGAGCCGCATCCTCGCGGAGGTTCGCCCGGACATCCTGGCGCTGAACGCCGGCGCCCGCCCGCCGATGGGGCGCCTGGACGAGCTGAGCTGGGCCGACTTCAATGCGACCTGGGAGACCGACGTCAAGGCGGGCTTCCATTGGGTGCAGGCGGCGCTGCGTCTGCCGCTCGCCTCCGGCAGCCGGGTGCTGGTCGGCTCCAGCGGGGCCGCGCAGAACCTGTCGCCGCTGTCCGGCGCCTACGCCGGCGCGAAGCGCATGCTGTGGATCATGGCCCGCTACGCCAATGGGGTCTCGCAGCAAAAAGGGCTCGGCATCCGCTTCCAGGTGATCGTGCCCAGGCAGATGGTCGGCGGCACCGGTGTCGGCGATGCCGGGGCCGCGGGCTATGCGCGCGCCGCCGGGATCGAACCGGCGCAATTCCTCGCGCGCTTCGGGGCCCCGATGCCGCCGCGCGATTTCGGCGACAAGATCGTCGCGGTGCTGGAAGATCCACAATTCGCCGATGGCTTCGCGTTCGGGCTCAACGGCGACGCGGGGGTCACGATCCTGGAAGGAATGTCGACTTGAATGCCGGGCCTCCGTTGCCGAGCACGCCTCGCGCCGAGCAGCTGCTCGCGTTGGCGGCCGACGTCCGGCCCGAATTGCACCGCTATTGCGCGCGCCTGATGGGCTCGGTCATCGACGGCGAGGACGTCGTGCAGGACACCTTCGTTCGCGCGTTCGTCGCGTTGCCGGAGCTGGATCAAGACACCCCCCTTCGGCCCTGGCTGTTTCGCATCGCCCACAACCGCGCGCTCGACCTGATTCGAGGCCGGACGGTTCGCGCGAGCGAGCCGATCGAAGCGGCCGCCGACGTCGCCGATCCGACCGGCCCAGATCCTGTGGAGGTGCTGATGCGCCAGGATGTCGTGAAGACCGCGGTGACGCGCTTCGTGGAGCTGCCGATCCTGCAGCGCAGCGTGATCATCCTGAAGGACGTGCTCGATGAATCCCTGCTCGAGATCGCGGCGCTGCTGGATCTGTCGGTCGATGCGGTGAAGGGGCATCTGGCCCGAGGGCGTGCGCGCCTGAAGGAGATCAACGCAGAGGTCCGCTCAGGCCCCGAAGTTCCGGCGCCGTCGGCCGCGGTCTCGCGCTACGTCGCGCTGTTCAACCAGCGCGACTGGGACGGGCTCCGGGCGCTGCTGGCCGACGACGTCCGGCTCGTCCAGTCCGCCCATCCGCTGCGCGTGGGCAAGGACAATGTCGGCCTGTTCTTCACGATCTATGCCCGGAGTCCGGACGTGCGGCTCGCCCCGGCCCGCCTGGAAGGGCGCGAAGTCATCGCGGTGTTCGAGGACACGGGCAGCCTGAAACCCAGCTACCTGATGTGGCTCGAGTGGCGCGACGGCCTGATCAGCTTCATCCACGACTATCGCCACGTGCGCTATGTCGTCGACGAGGCGGAGCTGGAGTTTGCGCCCGAGGACCGGCCCGGCCGCTTCAGCCAGGGGCCGAGGTGATTGTCGTGAACGAGCGCACCGGCCGCGCTACGCCGGCGAAGGCCTGGAGAAGTGCTCGTCGGCGCGCAGGTAGCGCCACTGCCCGGGCGGCAGGTCGCCCAGCATCAGCTGGCCGATGCGCACGCGCTTCAGGCCGAGCACCTGCAGCCCGACCGCCTCGCACATGCGCCGGATCTGGCGCTTCTTGCCCTGCGTCAGCACGAAGCGCAGCTGGTCGTCGTTGACCCATTCGACCTGGGCCGGGCGCAGCGCCTCGCCGTCGAGCTCGAGGCCGTGGCGCAGCAGCGCGAGCGAGGCGTCGGGCAGGCGCTTTCCGTCCGCCATCGCGACCCGGACCAGGTACTCCTTCTCGATTTCGCTGTCCTCGCCGATCAGCTGCTTCGCGACGCGGCCGTCCTGCGTCAGCACCAGCAAGCCGACCGAGTCGATGTCCAGCCGCCCGGCCGGCACCAGGCTTTTCAGGTGCTCGCGCAGGAAGCGCGTGCCGGAGCGGTCCTCGCTCCATTGGTTCGCCGGCGTCACGAGCACCAGTGCGGGCTCGTAGCCGTCCTCGGCCTGGCCGCTCACATAGCCGACCGGCTTGTTGATGAGGACCGTGACGCGCTGGGCCTGCTGGAACTTCGCCTTCGCATCGATCGTGACGCGCTGGTGCGGCAGCACGCGCGAGCCGAGCTCGCTGACGACGCGGTCGTCGACGCGCACATAGCCCTTTGCGATCCACTCGTCGGCCTCGCGGCGCGACGCGATGCCGAGCTCGCTCATGCGCTTGGACAGGCGCAGGCTGCCGGGGGCGTGCTCGGTGTGGACGAAGTCGTCATCGTCGTCGTCGCGCGGCCGCGTGGGGCGCGCGGGGCGGCGCGGATCGGGACGCGGCTCGTAGCGCGGCGGCGGCGGGCGCTGCGGGTCGGGCCCGCGCTGCGGTTCGGCCCGGCGTGGCGGCTCCGCGCGGCGTGGCGCCGGCGCGGGCGGGTCACCGCGGCGTGGCGCCTGCATCGGCGAGGCACCGCGGCGCGGCGGCTGCATCGGCGGATCGCCGCGGCGCGGCGCGTGGGCCGGCGACTCGCCCCGCAGCGGCGCGGGCCGGCGCGCATCGCCGCGCTGCACCAGGCCCTCCGGCGGCCGGTCGCCGAAACGCTGGCGCAGTTGCTCCTGGTAGCGCGTCTGGTGTTGCGTCCGGTGTTGCGTCTCGTATCGCGTCTCGTCCTGCGCGCGGAACTGCGCCTCGCGCTCGGCGCGCTGCGCCTGGGCCTGCGCGAGCGTCGGCCGGCTGCCCTTGACGGCGCTGCCGCGCAGCGGCGGGCGCTTCGGTTCGCCCGGCGTGGCGGTGCTGCCGGTGCCGGCGGGTTTCTTCAGTTTGATCGTGGCCATGCGTGATTGGAGCACGCCGGCGCGCGCGTCAGCGGGAGGCGCTCAGGCGCCCAGGCCGAACAGCTCGCGCAGCGCGTCGCGGTACTGGGCCTGGCCGAGGCCGTTGGTGCTGTAGTGGGTGCCGCCGGGCACCAGCACGAAGCGCTTCGGGCTCGTCGCACGCTCGTACAGCGCGCGCCCGAGCGCGGGCGGGATCAGCCCGTCGTCCTCGCCGTGCACGATCAGCACCGGCACCTTGACCTGCGCGATCCGGTCGACCGAATCGAAGCGCGTCGTGATCAGCGGCGTGATCGGCAGCCAGCCCCATTTCATCGTCTCGAACACCGCCGGGATCGAGGTGAACGTGCCCTCGACGATCAGGCCCTTGGCGTCGGGCACCTCGGTCGCCAGCCGCACCGCGATCGCGCCGCCCAGCGAGTGACCGAAGATGTAGCGGTCGCGGCCCGGGTGGTTCGCGGCGAGCCAGGCCCAGGCCAGGCGCGCGTCCGCGTCGACGCTCGCCTCCGACGGCAGCTCGTCGCTGCTGCGGCCGAAGCCGCGGTAGTCGATCGCGAGCACCGCGAAGCCGAGCTCGCGCATGTGGCGCATCCGGAACGCGCTGCTTTCGACGTTGCGCCGCGCGCCGTGCAGGTACAGCAGCACCGGGGCGCCGGCGCGCGGGCCGGCGAGCCAGAGGGCGTGCAGCTTCTCCGCGCCGGGCGCGACACCGGGCGCGCCGCCGGACGGCACCGGGATCCAGACATCGTCGAGGCCATCGAGGTGCGCGCCGTCGTCGTCGGCGTGCAGCGCGGTGGCCTGGAAGATCCATTTGCGCTGCTGGGCGTCCAGGCTGACGCAGCCGGCGAGGGTGGCCAGGCACAGCAGCGCGAGCATCGGCGCGCGCCAGCGCGGCCGCTTCAGCCAGCCCGGCATCGGCCACCGAGCCGGGGCGCCCCGAGGGAGAAATCTCGAACCCACAGGATGCGCTTATACAGGAGTGGGCGAATCAATATCCCGTGCTTCGGTGCATCTGCAGATAGCGCTCGGCGTCCCGCGACTCGGTCATCGCGTCATCGGACGTATCCGGCTCGGTACTGGCCTTGATCATTTCTTTCGCGATCGCATCATCGAGAAGGCCATCATCGTTTTTGCCTGAGTGAGCACATCGGGAACGAAGGCATGGTTGCGCGAGGCGATTCGTGACCAACCCGGTTCGAGTGCCGTGCGCCGGTAAACGGGGACAAGGGCTCGCCGCAGCATTTGCGGTTTTTCACCGGCTTGAAAATACGCGACTTCAACGTAGTGATAGTCCGTTTCATGCGGTGCAAACTGCGCCAGATAGCCCGTCAGTGCATTCGGTGCCACAGAGTCATGGCCGTGGCGGTTTGCGCGCCGGCCATGCACAGGACGGCCGACAGTCCCATCAAACAAAAGCGAAACACGGAAGCGTTTTTTAATCCACGAAACTTCGTCATTTGGATATCCTGTCAAATCCGGTGAGCAAACAGAGTGTTCGATTGATGGCCGATCGAATCCACCAACATCGATTTGATCAACGGCTCGTACACGCCTTTGCTGAACTTCACGTCATTCATGAATTGCTGATATTTCCGAGCGGACAGGGACGTCTCGGGAATGCCTGTAGACATCAGCGCCCGCGCCAGAACAGCCCGTCGAGTTCCTTCAGCGTGATCTGGCGCCAGGTCGGGCGGCCGTGGTTGCACTGGTCGATGCGCTCGGTGCGCTCCATGTCGCGCAGCAGCGCGTTCATCTCGTCCAGCGTCAGGCTGCGGTTCGCGCGCACCGCGTCGTGGCAGGCCATCGTCGAGAGGATCTCGTCGCGCGCACGCTCGACGACGCGGCTGGCGTCGAACTGCGCGAGCTCGGCGAGCACGCTGCGCGCGAGCTCGACGACGTCGCCGCCGGCCAGCGCGGCCGGCTGCGAGCGGATCGCCAGCATCGTCGACGAGAGCGGCGAGACGTCCAGGCCCAGCGTGGCGAGCGTCTCGGCCTGGGCCTCGGCGGTCGCGATCTCCTGCGCAGTCGCGGCGAAGGTCGCCGGGATCAGCAGCGGCTGCGACTCGATCGCCGCCTGCCCCATGCTCGCCTTCAGCCGCTCGTAGACGATGCGCTCGTGCGCCGCGTGCATGTCGACGATCACCAGGCCCTGCGCGTTCTCGGCCAGCACGAAGGTGCCTGCGACCTGCGCGAGCGCCTTGCCGAGCGGCCAGGCGTCGGCGGCGGGCAGCGCGCCGGCATACGGCGCCGCCGGCGTCGTGCCGGTGCTCAGCGCCGTCGCGGCCGGCGCGGCCGGCGCATCGCCCCAGCGCGCCGGCAGCTCCTGCGCATACAGCGTCGCGATCTGCTGCAGGCCGAGCGAGCCCTGGGGGCTCGACGCGCCGAAGCGCGCGGCATGGCCGGTCGACGCGCCGAAGCGCGCGGCATGGCCAGTCGACGCGCCGAAGCGCGTCATGTCGACCGGCCGCGGCGTGAACGGCTCGGCCGCCGTCGCGGCGCCGTCCAACCCGGCGCGCGAGGCATCGAGACCCGCGCCGGCGCGCGGAATGGCGAGCGCCGCGTCGACCGCGCGCCGAACCGCCTGGTGCACCTCGCGCGAGTCGCGAAAGCGGACCTCGACCTTGGTCGGGTGGACGTTGACGTCGACGCGGTCCGGCGCGATCTCGATGAAGAGGACGTAGGCCGGCTGGCGCCCGCCGTGCAGCACGTCCTCGTAGGCCGAGCGCACGCCGTGCGCGATCAGCTTGTCGCGCACGAAGCGGCCGTTGACGTAGACGTACTGCTGGTCGGCGCGCGCGCGCGCCGCCTCGGGCGTGCCGCTGCGCCCGGTGACGCGCAGCACGCCGAGATCGAGCGCGAGCGCGCGGCTGTCGGTGTGGAACTCGTCGCCGAGCACGTCGATCAGGCGCTGCGCGCCGCTGGTGCGGCGCCACTGGTGCGCGAGCTTGCCGTCGTGCCAGACATTGAACCCGACCTCGGGCCGCGCGAGCGCGTGGCGGCGCACCGCCTCGACGCAATGCGCGAGCTCGGTCGCCTCGGTCTTCAGGAACTTGCGCCGCGCCGGCGTGCTGAAGAACAGCTCGCGCACCTCGACGCTGGTGCCGACGCCGCGCGCCGCCGGGTTCAGCTCGCCCGAGCGCGCGTCCAGCCGCTGCGCGTGCGCGGCGTCCGCGGTGCGGCTGGCGATCGAGACCTCGGCGATCGAGGCGATCGCGGCCAGCGCCTCGCCGCGAAAGCCCATCGTCACGACGCCCTCGAGCTCGGCCAGCGAGGCGATCTTGCTGGTTGCGTGGCGGCGCAGCGCGAGGCCGAGCTCGCTCGGCGCGATGCCGTGGCCGTCGTCCTCGACGAGGATCAGCCGGATGCCGCCGGCCAGCAGCTTCACGACGATCTCGGTCGCGCCGGCGTCCAGCGCGTTGTCGACCAGCTCGCGCACGACCGAGGCCGGCCGCTCGACGACCTCGCCGGCGGCGATCTGGCTCACCAGTTCATCGGGCAGCTCGCGGATCGCGCGGCGGCTGGAAGGGGGGTGCAGGACGGCGTTCATGATCGGCCGTCCAGTGTAGCGTCGCCGGGAAGCGCTGGGGCCTCCGCGCGGTCTCGGCGCGGCCTCAGCTGGTCGTCGTGCGCGCGCCGGTGTGGGCCGGCCGTTCCTGGATGATCTCGACCGTCTCGCCGGTGCAGGCGTTGAGCTTGAAGACCCGGCCGGCGGCCTCCTGGATGCGCCAGCACCCGCTCGCCGGCGCGCCCGTCGGCGCCTTCGAGCTCCGGACCCACAGCACGCCGGCGCCGACCGCGAGCGCGGTCGTCAGCGCGAGCAGGTAGATCGCGATCAGCAGCGCGATCGTTTCGTAAGCACTCTTGGGGACCTTGACCTTCTCTTCCGGCATGCGATCGCTCCCGGCAACAGCAGCGTCACCGTTTCGTATGCTAGCGTCGAAGCTCGCCCGCTCCCACACCGCATCTCGATGGTCGATCCCGCCCCGGCAGTATCCCGCGCTTCGCCCACCGACTCGAACAGCCCCGCCTTCCTGAAGGCCGTGACGCAGCTCGCGGCGACGCGGCCGGTCGTGACGTCGCGCGCAATCTTCAACCACCAGGGCATCAAGCTGCTGGAGGGCGGGGTGCAGGTCGACGCGCGGCTCTACGAGCGGCTGATCGAGCACCGGCTCGCCGCGCCGCTCGACGAGGACCTGGACAGCGCGCCGACCGTCACCGGCCCGATGCTGCGCAGCGCGGCCGAAGCGGCGCTGGCGCGCTGGCCCTTCTTCGCGCTGATGGCGCCGCCCGGGCGCGCGGGCGAGATGGTCATCCAGGCGATCGCGGCGATCCCGTTGCCCGGGCCGGTCGCGTTTCACCTGACGCTGGCGCGCGAGACGCGTCCGGCGCTGTTCGAGCACGGCATCCTGATGGCGATCCTGGCGGCCCACCTGGTGCGCGAGGGCGGGGCGCCGATCCACGACATGACGGTCGCCGCGACGGCCGGGCTGCTGCACGACCTCGGGATGCTGCACATCGACCCCGAGCTGCTCGAGCCGGCCAAGCGGCTGAGCGGCGACGCGCGGCGGCCGCTGTACGTGCACCCGGTCACCTCGTCGATGCTGATCGCGCGCTTTCACGAGTACCCGAAGGCCGTGTCGCGCGCGATCCTCGAACACCACGAGGTGCTGGACGGCTCCGGCTACCCGCGCGGCCTGCTCGGCGACGCGATCAGCCCGCTCGGGCGGCTGCTGTCGCTGTGCGAGGTCGTGACCGCGATGTTCGACGGCGAGCGCGCGTTTCCCGAGCAGCGCGTCTCGCTGCTGCTGCGCATCGGCGCGCGCCGCTTCGATGCCACGCTGGTGCCGTCGATCCACCGGCTGCTCGGCGCCTGCCCGCCGCCGGCCGAGACGGCGAGCACCACGGTCGACGACGCGGTGCGGCAGTTGCGCCCGTTGACCGCGCTGCTGACGCGCTTTCACGCGATCGAGGCGGCCACGATGCCGACCTTGGACGAGGTCGGCCGCACGGTGCTGGCGGCCGTCGCCGAGCAGGCGGGGGTGCTGCACCGCGCGATGGCCGAGGCCGGCGTCACCGCCGGGCAGCTCGATCAGCTGCTGCAGACGGCCGACGCCGACGCCCGGCTGCGCGCCGAGCTTTGGGCCGTCGCGCGCGAGCTGCACTGGAACCTGCGCGCCAGCGCGAACCTGCTGCGGCGACTGTGGCGCGCGACCGTCGTCGGGCTCGAGATCCCGGCCGAGCTCGCGGCGTGGGTCGGCGAGGTCGAGGGGCTGCCGGCCGTCGAGTGAGCGCGCCGCACTAAGCAAGGCCTCAGCGAGCGGCGTTGATAATGCGGCCGCATGGCATTCCTCGGCTTCGTCCTCGACTTCATCCTGCACGTCGACGTGCACCTCGCGCATTTCGTGCAGGCCTACGGCGCGTGGGTCTATGCGCTGCTGTTCGCGATCATCTTCGTCGAGACCGGCGTCGTCGTGATGCCCTTCCTGCCCGGCGATTCGCTGCTGTTCGTGGTCGGCGCGCTGGCCGGCGCCGGCCTGATGAGCCTGCCGCTCGCGATGGGGCTGCTGATCGCCGCGGCGGTGCTCGGCAACCAGAGCAACTACACGATCGGCCGCTTCTTCGGGCCGAAGGTGTTCCAGTGGGAGAACTCGCGCTATTTCAACAAGGCCGCGTTCGACCAGGCCCACGCGTTCTACGAGAAGTACGGCGGCGTGACCATCATCGCCGCGCGCTTCATGCCCTTCGTGCGCACCTTCGCGCCGTTCGTCGCCGGCGTCGCGCAGATGACGCGGCGCACCTTCAGCCTGTACGACGTCGGCGGCGCGGTGCTGTGGGTCGGCGGCGTGATGACGGCCGGCTACCTGTTCGGCGGGATCCCGTGGGTCAAGACGAACCTGGACAAGATCATCTGGGCCGCGATCTTCATTCCCGGGCTGCTGGTGATCTTCGGGGCCTGGCGGGCGCGGCGCAAGGCGGCGGCGGGATGAAGCCATGGCCTCGGAGGCTCCCATGAGCCACGGCCTCTCCAGCGAACGTGCGATCGAGAACCTGATCGCGCGCTATTCGTTCCTCGTCGACGACGGCGATTTCGCCGGCCTCGGCGAGTTGCTCGGCGCCTGCGCCTTCACGCTCGGCGCGGGGCCGGCGGTGCGCGGACGCGAGGCGATCGCCGAGCTCGCGCGCGCAGTCGTACTACACGGTGCTGCAATCGCTGCCGGATTTTCCGCTCCAGCCGATCGCGACCGGCACCTACCACGATCGCTTCGAACGGCGCGATGCGGGGTGGGTGTTCACCGAACGCTCGGTCCAGACCCGGTTCGCGGGGGACACCAGCCGGCACCGGCGCCAGGCGCCGTCTTGACAGTCTGGATGCCCGTAACCTGTAGGCTACACTAGGCGCATGCGAGTCGAGAGGACCGATGAATACCGCGACTGGCTCGACGCGCTCAAGGACCGGACGGGGCGAGCCCGCATCCTGGTTCGGGTTGACCGACTGATTGGTGGCAACCCCGGCCAGCACCGAGATCTCGCCGGCGTGTCCGAACTGAAGATCGATGTTGGCCCCGGCTATCGTGTGTATTGCACGCAGAGAGGCGCGACGCTCTTGCTCCTCCTCATTGGTGGGGACAAGTCGATGCAGCAGAAGGACATCGCCAAGGCCGTCCAACTGGCCAAGAATTTCACGGAGTAATCCACCATGCCCAGAACCGCAGCTCGCAAATCGGCGAAAACCAAGACCTCCGCGTATGACGTGGCTGAACACCTGCGCACGCCCGAAGAAATGGCTGCTTATCTGGATGCCTGGCTCGAAGAAGCACCGGACGACAGCGCAGGCATTGCCGCAGCGCTCGGAAACATTGCCCGCGCGAAGGGAATGACCCAGGTCGCGAAGGATGCGGGCCTGAGCCGTGAGAGCCTTTATCGTGCGCTGAGCGCGACGGGAAACCCCAGCTTCGCGACGGTCCTCAAGGTCGCCAGAGCACTCGGCATGAAGCTGCATGCCGAGGCCGCGTAGGCCTCAGCGCGCCCGCGGCGTCACGCGCTCGGTCAGCGGCGCCGGGTGGTAGCCCGGCACGAAATGGCAGGCGCCGCCGAAGGCAGGCAGCAGCGCGGTGCAGCGCTCGGCCACGCCCTCGGGCGTCGGCTTCTCGCCCTGGGTGACCCAGGCGACCAGCGCCTGCATCAGCGCCGGGTACTCGGCGTCGCTCAGGTAGCTGTGCTCGTGCTCGTCGACGAAGGTCTGCACCAGGTGGTCGGCGGTGCCGGCGGCCTGCATCGTCGCGAGGAAGCTGCTGTCCATCTCGACGAATGCGACCGGGTCGTCGATCGCGTGGGTCGTCAGCACCGGGACCTTGATGTCGCCGGTCGGGTCGGTGTCCTGCGCAAAGCGCGCGAGCGCGGCCGGGTCGGCGGCGTAGCGGGCCACCTTCCGGTTCAGCGCGTCGTCGTCGCCGGAGCCGAGGTAGCGCGCGTCGACGTTGCCGAACGGGTTCGCGCCGTCCAGGCGCTTGAAGACGATGTCCTGGAAGTCCCAGGTCGCCCAATCGAGGTGGCCGAGCAGCGAGCGCTCGGGGATGCGCACGACCTTCAGGATCGCGTCGAGCTTGTGCTGCTGCGCGGCGCTGCGCTGCGCGGGCTTCAGCCGCAGCCCGGTGCAGTCGTCGACGCGCTTGGCGAGCTCGGCGCGCGTCAGCGTCGAGCCCGGCGGCAGGCCCTGCCAGAGCGGGTATTGCGCCTCGCTCGGCAGCGGGTGGTTGCCGCACAGCGCCTGGTAGACGACGCGCAGGTCGAGCCGGAAGTCGTACGCGCGCGAGCCGCCGGCCAGCACGCCGCTGGTCAGCAGCACGCCGTCGTAGCTGGCCGGGTAGGCCTCGGCCGCCTTCGCCGCGACGCTCGCGCCCCAGCTCTGGCCGTGCAGGATCGTCAGGCGCGGCTTGCCGACCGCGGCCGTGAAGATGCCGCGCAGCCGCTCGGTGTCTTCGGCCGCCGCGCGCACCGCGACGCCGCCCTGGCGGTAGGTCGAGCCGGCCCAGGCGTAGCCGGCCTTGACCATCACGGACCAGCGCTGCAGGTCCTGCGCGGTGCGGCCCGCGTGCGGGGGTCCGAGCTCGGGGCCGCCGTGCGCGTGCAGCACCAGGATCCCGTTCCAGGCCGCCGGCACCGCGATCCAGTAGTAGGCGCCGGCCTCGTCACGGCCGGCCAGGCAGCGCGTCGCCTCGGGCAGGCCGCTCGGGCAGGCGACGCTGGCGGGCGCCGGCGCGGCCGGCGCGGTCTGTGCGGCTTGCACGGCTTGTGCGTGGGCGCCGGGCCCCGCCAGCGCGGCCGCCGCCGCCGCGAGAAATACGATCGCCGCTGCCGCCCGCATCGCCGCTCAGCGCAGGTTGCCGGTGTGCCCGAGCGAATAGCGCCCCGGCTGCGGCCACACCGTCAGGCCATGCGGCTCGCGCCCGACCTTGATCTTGTCCATCCGGCCGTCGCTCGTGTCGATGCGGTAGACGACGTCGTCGAAGCGGCCCGACAGCCACAGGTACTTGCCGTCGGCGCTGACGTTGCCCATGTCGGGGCTGCCGCCGCCCGGGATCGGCCAGGTCGCGACGATCTTGTGCGTCGCGAAGTCGAGCACCGAGATGCTGCCCTTGCCGGCCGGCTTGCCGTGGACCAGGTTGCTGCCGCGGTTGGCCACATACAGCTGCTTGCCGTCGCGGCTCGGGTACAGGCCGTGCGTGCCGATGCCGGTCGGGATGAAACCGATCTGCTTGAAGGTGCCGCTGTCGACCAGGTGCACGCCGTCGACCATCATGTCGGCGACGAACAAGACCTTGCCGTCCGGCGAGATCCGCACGTCCTGCGGCATCCCGGGCCGCGTGCAGATCGTCGCGCCGAGCTCGGACGGGTCGGGAATGCGCGCCGGCTTCCTGCCCGGTTTGGCGAGCAGCTCGAGGACCTCGGGCCGGTTGAAGTAGGCGTTCAGCGTCAGCGTGGCGACGATCGCCTTCTTCTCGAGGTCGATCTTCGTCAGCGCCCCGTTGAACTCGCAGGTGAAGAACGCGAAGCGCCCGTCGATCGAGAAATCGGCGTGGTTGATGCCGGCGCACTCGGGCGTGTCGATCGAATACTGCAGCGCCATCGTCTTCGGGTCGCGGAAGTCCAGCCGTTTCATCGCCTCGACGACGACGATCGCGTGCCGGCCGTCGGGCGACCAGTACATGTTGTACGGGTCATCGACCGGAATCGCCTTGCCCGGCTTGCCCGTCAGCGGGTCGATCGGGGTCAGGCTGCCGTTCGGGCGGTTCTCGGCGTTGTTGGCGACCCAGAGCGTCTTCAGGTCGTACGAGGGCACGACGTGCTGCGGGTTCAGGCCGACCGGGAAGGTCGCGAGGACCTTCAGCGTGGCTGGGTCGATCACCGTGACGGTGTTGCTGGTGTGGTTGGGCACGTAGACGCGCTCGAGCGCGCCGGCGACCGCCGGGCTCAGGTGCGAGCTGGTCGTCTCGCTGTAGAGGTTGTTCGGGTCGATGACCGGCGGCATGCCGGGCAGGGTGTTGATGGCGGCCGTGCGCGCTGCAGCGGAAGCCGCCGGTGCGGCGGTCTGGGCATGCGCCCACCAGGCGGCGCAGGCGCCGGCGACGATCAAGGGCAGCGCTGCGCGGCGCAGGGTCAGGGTTCTATTCACGGTACGGTGGAGCAAAGGCCAAGACAGGGTCAGACGGCTATTGTCGTGCAGCCGTGGCCTTCCGAATCGCGGCGACCGACTCCGACACGATCAGGTCGACGCCGGCCTGGCCCAACGCCG
>DASYCA010000382.1:0-21274 GCA_036500445.1 Burkholderiaceae bacterium
GGCCTGCCGGTAGCTGCGCCTGGACGACGCCGACGCCGGGTCCCAATGCTGCACGCAGCCTTCTTGGCCGGTGCTGCCGATCAGCTTCCAGTTGGACGCGGCCATCGGGATCGTCGTGACCGTCGTCGGCCCGGCAACCGGCGGGATCAGCGTGCTGACGACTTGCTGCGCGAGCGCCGGGCCCGACGCGATCGCCGCCGCCACGGCGAGCGCCGCCCGCCGCACCGTCCACCAGGCACTCATCGACACCTCGCCACCGACATCATGGCGGCGAGTGTGTCACGAACCGCCGAGGCTCAGGGCGCGGCCGAGAACACCTCGATGCTGATCAGGTTGGACACATAGCGCCCGGCCTTCACGTCGTTGGGCACGACGATGCGCGCGAAGCCGCTGGTCGTCAGCGGCGTGCCGCCGGACGCGTAGGCGATCAGCTCCGGCTGGTTGCCGAAGCCCGGGTCGAGCTCGCCGAGCGAGAACACGGCCTGGTAGCCATCGCTGCCGGTCGCGACCGCGTACATCCCGAGGCTGTCGTTCTTGACCGCGGCGTTCGTCTTCAGGCCGACCGTCGTGTTCAGGAAGGCCCACAGGCTGGCGCCGGTGTAGCTGGTGCCGCCGGCCGTGCCGGTGACGACCGGCAGCGCCTGCAGCGCCGCGAGGTTGTAGGTGCCCGGGCGCAACACCGCGCCGGACACCGTGAACTGCGTCGAGACCCCGCCGCCCACCGAGGCGACGGTCGATCCCGAGGCGCGCACGTCCAGCCGCACCAGGTTGGAGACGTAGCGCCCGCCCTTCACGTCGGCCGGCGCCGTGGTGCGAAACGGCCCGTCGCTGCCGAGGGCCGCGCGGGTGCCGTTCAGCGTCTCGGCATACGCGACGAGGTCGGGCTGGTTGCCGAAATCGGGATCGATCTCGCCGAGCGAGAACACCGTGCGGTAGCCGTCGGAGCCGGTCGCGAGCACGAGCTTGTTCAGCACGTCGTTCTTGCGCGTCGCGTCGACCTTGATGCCGGCGCCGTTCAGCACGCTCCACAAGGTCGGGCCGGTGTAGAGGTGGGTTTGCGGCGTCGTGCCGGCCGAGAAGGTGTCGGTCTGCGTGGCCGGGCTCGAGGCCTGCAGATCGGCCACCGACAGTGACAGCGGGGTGTTGACCGCCCCGCTGACCGCGACACTGGGCGCGTCGTCCCCGCTGCCGCCGCAGGCGGACAGGGACGCCGACAGCGATGCCACCAGCGTCAGCGCCGCCAGGCTTGCGCGCCCCAATCGAGCGCGGCGAGTGAACAAATCGATCATGCTTGGTCTCCCTCGTTGTGGTTGATTTCATCGGGCCGCAGCTCCGCCAGCGCGGCGACGAAGCTGGCGACGCTGGCGCCGCGCAGCGGCAGGTACGCAACCGACTGGCGCACGCACAGGCGCTTCAGGTTGGTGGCCGAATCGTGGTCGACGCAATCGACCGGGAACACGACCAGCCGGGCCCACGCCACGCCCGAGGCGAGCAGGCCCTTGCGGTCCTCCAGGCCGCCGTCGTGGTGCTGGAACTCGCCGCCATGGCGCAGCACCAGGTCGCGGATCGCCGGCGTCGAGCTCGGCCGGCCGCCGACGTAGAACACGCGCTGGCCTTGCAGCTGGCGCGCGAGCGCGCGGCCCGGCGCGCCGTCGACCGCCGCGTCGGCCGCGCCGATCTCGCGCAGCTGCGTCTCGGCCGCGAGCAGCTCGCGCCCGAGCGTCTGGGTGTGGCGCGCCAGATGCTCGAGCTCCTCGCGCAGCCTTGCAGCTTCGGCGCCGGCCACGGTCGCGGCCTGCTCGGCGCGCTCGCGGCGCTCGGTCTGCACGCCGACCATCGCGAGCGTCGAACGCAGCGCCGTGTCATCGGAGGGCGCCGCGTCGCGCGCGTGACGTTGACCCAGCCGCTCGCGTTCGGCGCGCGCGTCGGCGAGCTCCTGCCGCAGCCGTGCGATCGCGCGCTCGCGCTCGTCGGCCAGCTCCTGCGCGCGCAGCGCCTGGCGCTCGGCGCGCTCGCGCAGTTCGGCATTTTCGTGCTCGAGCGCGACCAGGCGGCGGATGTCGGCCCGGTTCGCGGCGCCGACCAGGTGGGAGAGCATGTGCACGTCGCCGAAGACCTTCTGGCGCAGCGCCGGCGTCACGTCGCGGTGCGTCAGCACGCCCCAGTACGCGCCGGGAATCTCGCCCTGGCGCATCGCCTCGTTCCATTCGAGCTCGAGCGCCGGTGCCCCGTGCACGCGCCCCAGGCGCTGCACGACGGCCTCATGGCGCTGGTCGAGCGCCTTGTGCAGCGCCTTCACGACCGGGCCGCCCTGCGCCGCCAGGCGCACCGCCTCGTGGTGCACCTCGAGGTCGCTCGCGTCGCGCACGAACAGGAAGCGCGCCATCAGCTTGCGCAGCTCGGCGGTGCCCAGGCAGGTCCCGATCACCGAGCAGTGCAGGTGCGGGTCGAGATCGGCCAGGCGGCCGCGCGCGGTGGGGGCCTCGGCGCTCGCGTCGTCGGCCGCCTCGGCGTCGGCCTCGCAGCAGGGGGCCGCGCGCAAGGTCGACGGAGTGGTGGCAGTCAGGGACAGCGGGGAGGCGAGCTTGAACGGCGGCTTGAGCATCGTCGGGGTCCGGTGCGTGAATCTGGGGCCTGAACCGACCGAAATATACGCCTGAACATAACGATGGGTGCGGCGTGCGTGCGCAAGCCCATCCCGATTCGTCCGGAACCCGCACCGCGATATGCACTGCGCTATATTTCGCAGCATCGCCCGCGCCTGTTCGCGGCCGCCCTTCATTCCAGGATCCCGATGAAGCACCCTTCCCTGCGCCGCCCGCTCGCCGCCGCCCTGCTCGCACTGTTCAGTGTCGCCGCCAGCGCGGCCGACCTGACCGTCTCGGCGGCCGCGAGCCTGACCAACGCGTTCAAGGAGCTCGGCCCGGTCTTCGAGGCCCAGAATCCGGGCACCAGCGTGCTGTTCAACTTCGCCGCGTCCGATGCGCTGCTGGCGCAGATCGCCAAGGGCGCGCCGGCCGACGTGTTCGCCTCCGCCGACCAGCAGGCGATGGACAAGGCCGAGGCCGAGAAGGTGATCACGCCCGGCACGCGCCGCAACTTCGTCACCAACTCGCTGGTGATGATCACGCCGACCGACAGCACGCTCGGCCTGAAGGCGCCGGCCGACCTGCAAAAGCCCGAGGTCAAGAAGATCGCGATCGGCAACCCGGCGAGCGTGCCGGTCGGCCGCTACACCAAGGGCTCGCTCGAGGCCCTGAAGCTGTGGGCCCCGATCGAGGCCAAGGCGGTGATGGCGCAAAGCGTGCGCCAGGCGCTGGACTACGTCGCGCGCGGCGAGGTCGAGGCCGGCTTCGTCTATTCGACCGACGCGGCGATCATGCAGGACAAGGTCAAGGTCGTCGCGACCGTGCCGACCGAGACGCTGGTCAGCTATCCCGTCGCCGCGGTCTCCAGCGGCCCGAACCCGGACGCCGCGCGCAAGTTCGTCGACTTCGTGATGACCCCGGCCGCGCAGGCGGTGCTGGCGCGCTACGGTTTCGGCAAGCCCTGATTCCGCGCGGATGGACGCGCCGGCCTGGGTTGCGCTCGCGCTGACGCTGAAGGTCGCGGCCTGGGCCACCGCGCTGAACCTCGTGCTGGGCACCGCGGTCGGCTGGCTGCTGTCGCGGCGCCGGTTCATCGGGCGCGACCTGATCGACTCGGTGCTGACCCTGCCGCTGGTGCTGCCGCCGACCGTGATGGGCTACTACCTGCTGGTGCTGATCGGCAAGCGCGGCTGGCTCGGGCACTGGCTGCAGGCCACCTTCGGCATCAACCTGATCTTCACCTGGCAGGGCGCGGTGATCGCCGCGACCGTCGTCGCGTTCCCGCTGATCCTGCGCTCGGCGCGCACCGCGTTCGAGTCGGTCGACCCGCAGCTCGAACGCGCCGCGCGCGTGCTCGGCCTGGGCGAATGGGCGCTGTTCTTTCGCGTCAGCCTGCCGATGGCCTGGCCCGGCATCCTCGCCGGCACCTTGCTCGTGTTCGCGCGCTCGCTGGGCGAATTCGGCGCGACGCTGATGGTGGCCGGCAGCATCCCGGGGCGCACGCAGACGCTGTCGATCGCGGTCTACGAGGCGGTCCAGGCGGGCCAGGACGACACCGCCAACGTGCTGGTGATGGTCACCTCGATCACCTGCATCGCGGTGCTGCTCGCGGCCGGGCGGCTGGCGCCGGCGCGCAGCGCACGCTGAAGCATCACGCCGGCAAGCTGACGCGATGAGCTTCGACGTCGACATCGTCAAGACCGTGCGCAGCGCGCAGCGCGAGTTCACGCTGACGCTGCGCTTCCAGACCCCGGGCCGGCGCAGCGTGATCTTCGGCCCGTCGGGCGCCGGCAAGAGCCTGACCCTGCAGACGATCGCCGGGCTGCTGAAACCCGACCGCGGCCGGATCGCGTTCGATGCCGACGTGCTGTTCGACGACCAGGCCTCGATCGACGTGCCGGCGCGCGCGCGCCGCTTCGGCTACCTGTTCCAGGACTACGCGCTGTTCCCGAAGCTCAACGTGCGCCAGAACATCGCGTTCGGCCTGAAGGCGGGCTGGCGCAATCCCTCGCCGCACATCGACGGCGATGCGGTCGCGTACTGGCTGCGCGCGTTCGAGCTCGAGCCGGTCGCGGCCCAGTACCCGAGCGAGCTCTCCGGCGGCCAGCGCCAGCGCACCGCGCTCGCCCGCGCGCTGGCGCCCGGCCCGCGCGCGCTGCTGCTCGACGAGCCGTTCTCCGCGCTTGACCCGGCGCTGCGCGCACGCATGCGCGGCGAGCTTGACGAACTGCTGACGCGCGTCGATATTCCGATCGTGATGATCACGCACGACCCGGAGGATCTCGAGTGGTTCGGCGATCACACGCTCCATCTGCGCGACGGTGAAATCGATCGTTCGCAGACCCTTGCACGGAGGCCCACGCCATGAAGACCAGCGCTCGCAATCAGTTCACCGGAACCATCCACGCCGTTCGCGCCGGCGCGATCAACGACGAGATCGACCTCGACATCGGCGCCAGCCTGCACATCGTCGCGACCGTCACGCGCGAGAGCCGCGAGGAGCTGAAACTGGCGGTCGGTGCGAAGGCCTTCGCGCTCGTGAAAGCCTCGTCGATCATCCTGATGACCGACACCGACGACGTCCGCCTGTCGGCCCGCAACCAGCTCGCCGGCACCGTCACGCAGGTGACGCCGGGGGCCGTCAACGCCGAGGTCGTGCTCGCGCTGGCCGGCGGCGGCCAGGTCGCCGCGATCATCACGAACGAGAGCGCGAAAAACCTCGCGCTCGCGAAGGGCAGCAAGGCGACCGCGATCTTCAAGGCCTCCAGCGTGATCGTCGGCGTCGTGGCCTGACAGAGCGACGTCAGGTTTCGGCCTGCCAGCCCAGCCCCAGGCTCTTCTGCAGCGCGACGAAGTCCTTCAGCAGCTCGGCCTCGCCGTCCAGCGCCTTCAACCGCGCGTCGATGTCGCCGCGGCGCGCGTCCAGCAGATCGAGCTGGCTCGTGACGCCCGCCTGGCGCCGCTGCTGCGCGAGGCCGAGCGTCCGCCCGGTCGACGCCTGCTGCGCCAGCAGCCGCTGCAGCACCTGGCGCTGCCGGCCATAGTGCGCGAGCGAGGTGTTCGCGTCCTGCAACGCGCCGAGCACGGCGGCCTGGTAGTTCGCCAGCGCTTCGTCGCGATTCGCCTCGGCCTGGCGCACCGCGGCCGCGGTGCGGCCGAAGTCCAGCACGTTCCAGCTCAGGTACGGCACCGCGATCAGCGCGAGGCTGTCGCCGCTCACCAGCTTGCCGAGCCCGGCACCGGCGAACCCGATGTCGCCGAGCAGGCTGAGCTTCGGAAAGTAGTTGGCCGTCTGCTGGCCGATCTGCGCGTTGCGCACGGCCAGGCGGCGCTCGGCCGCGCGGATGTCGGGACGGCGCTTCAGCAGCGCGGCCGGGTCGCCGACGCGCAGCTCCTGCGGCAGCGTCGGCAGACTGGGCGACGGCGCGGCCAGCGTGGCGTCGAGCGCGCCCGCGGCCTGGCCGGTCAGCAAGGCCAATCGATCCAGCGACGCGCTGATCTGCGCCGAGACGTCCGCCATCGACGCCTGCGTGCCCTCGCCTTGCGACTTGCGCTGCTCGAGCTCGTCGTCGGTGGAGACGCCGCGGTCGCGGCGCTGTTGCATCAGCGCCAGGCCCTGCCCATCCAGCGTCGCGGTGTCCTGCAGCAGCGCGAGCCGGCGCTGCTGCGCGCGCAGCGCGACGTAGGTCTGCGCGACCTCCGCGGCCAGCGAGACCTGCGCGTCCGCGAGATCGGCCCGCACCGCCAGCGCCTGCGCCGACGCCGACTCGACGGCGCGCCGCGTGCCGCCGAACAGGTCCAGCTCCCAGGTCGCGTCAAAGCCGATGCTGTAGAGGTGGGTGGAGGTCTGCTCGCTCGTGCCGGGCGCCTGCACGAGGCCGAGGCCGAGCGCGGAGGCCGAGCCGCTCGGGCGGCCGTTGGCCTGCTGCTGGTTCAGCGACGCACGCGCCGCGCGCAGGCGCGCCTCGGCCGCCTGCAAGGTCGGGCTGCCGCGCAGCGCCTGCTCGACCAGGGCGTCGAGCGTGGCGTCGTCCAGGCCGCGCCACCAGTCCGCGCTGGCGGGCGCCGCAGGCGCGGAGGTGGACGCGGACGCGGACGCGGAACCGGACGCGTCGCGCGCGAAGCGCGGCGCCTGGATCGCGTCGGGCGCGACCGGCGGCGCGCCGGCGTAGTCGGGGCCGACCGCGGCGCACCCGCACAGCATCGCGGCCAATGCGCCGGCGAGCAGCGCGAACGGAGTCGAACGGGAGGATGTCATCAAGGGGCCTTGAAATTCAATGCGCCTCGGCCGCCGGCGCCTGGCCCGGCTTCGGCGTCTTCAGCAACAGCGCGAGCGGAATGCACACCAGCAGCGCGATGCCCAGCACATAGAAGGTTTCGGAGAACGTCATCACGCCGGCCTGCTGCTGGATCTGCAGCGCGAGCTCCTTGAGCGCCTGCAGCTGCGCCAGTGCCGCGTCGCCGACCTGCGCGAAATGGCCGGCGACGCTCGCGCCGAGGCGCTCTTGCACCAGCGGCGAATTCGCGTTCAGCGCCTCGCCGAGGCGGCTCGCGTGCAGGCTGTTGCGGCGATCGATGAAGGTGCCGATCACCGCGAGGCCGACCGAGCCGCCCAGGTTGCGAGCCATGTTGTAGATGCCGGCGGCGTCACCGGATTCTTCGCGCGTGACCGCGGCCATCGAGGCCTGGTTGAGCGGGAACATGCACAGCATCTGGCCGACCCCGCGCAGCAGCTGCGAGGCCGTGAAGTCGTGGCCCACGCTTTGCGCCGTCAGGTGGATGTCCAGCATGCAGCTGCCGGCGAAGCACAGCAGCCCCGAGATCACGAGCACGCGGAAATCGACGCGGCCGAGCAGGCGCGGCAGCACCGGCATCATCAGCAAGGCCGGGATGCCCGACAGCAGCATGATGGCCCCCGACTGCGCCGCGTTGTAGCCGGCGATCAGCGACAGGAACTGCGGCACCAGGTAGGCGACACCGTACAGCCCCGCGCCGACCGTGAACACGATGAAGATCACGCTCGCGTAGTTCTTGTTGCGCAGCAGGCTCAGGCGCAGGATCGGTTTGTTCGCGGTGCGCTGCGAAACGGCCACCATCGCCATGCCGATCGCCGAAACGAGGCTCAAGGTGACGATCATCGTCGACTCGAACCAGCGCTCGCGCTGGCCCTCCTCCAGCACGACGGTCAACGTCGACAGCCCCATCGCGAGGCCGGCGATGCCGAGCCAGTCGGCGGTGATGAAGTCGCCCAGGTGGGTGCGCTCGCGCGGCAGCCCGAGCAGCAGCAGGGTCAGCAGCGCCGCGCACACCGGCACGTTGATGAAGAAGCACCAGCGCCAGCTCGCGTTCTCGGTCAGCCAGCCGCCGGCGACTGGGCCCAGCAGCGGGCCGAGCAGCACGATCAGCCCGAACAGCGTCATGCCGATCGGCAGCTGGTGGCGCGGCAGCCGGGTGCGGATGATGGTCTGCGCGGTCGGGATCATCGCGCCGCCGGTGAAGCCCTGCCCGATGCGCGCCAGCACCAGCACGACCAGGCTGGTCGAGAGGCCGCACATCACCGAGAAGAGCGTGAACAGGAAGGCGTTGGCGACCAGGAAATTGCGCAGGCCGAAGACCCGCGTGAGCCAGGCCGCGAGCGGGATCATCACGATCTCCGACATCAGGTAGCCGGTCGAGATCCAGGTGCCCTCGGTGCCGTTGGCGCCGACCGCGCCCTGAATCTGCGGCAGCGCCGAATTGGTGATGGAGATGTCCAGCGTCGCCATCAGCGCGCCGAGCGCGCCGGCGGCCACGGCGATCCAGACGCCGGCGTCCGCGTTGGCCTCGGCGGCCGGCGCCGGTGTGGGCGCTGACGTGGCCGAATCAGCCATGGCGGCCGTCCGGCGCGGCCGCGGCGCCGCGCGTGTCGACATCGGCGGTCACCGACAGCCCGGGCAGCAGCCGCTCGCGCAACGCCGGATCGGCCTGCACCCGGATGCGCACCGGCACGCGCTGCACGATCTTCGTGAAGTTGCCGGTCGCGTTCTCGGACGGCAGCAACGCGAACTGCGCGCCGGTGCCGGGCGAAAAGCTCTCGACCACGCCGTGCAGCTCCGCCTCGGGCAGCGCGTCGATGTGCAGCGTCGCCGGCTGGCCCGCGCGCATCCGGTCGATCTGCGTCTCCTTGAAGTTCGCGACGAGGTAGATGTCCTGCGTCGGCACCACCGTCATCAGCCGCGTGCCGGGCGCAACCAGCTGGCCGACCTGCACGGTGCTGTCGCCGATGCGGCCGTCGACGCCCGCGCGCACCACCGTGTCGTTGACGTCGAGGTGGTTCTGGCGCAGCGTGGCCTCGCCGGCCTTGACCTGGGCGCGCGACTGCGCGACCTGCGCCTGGCTGCCCTTCAGCTGGCCCTGCACCGCGTTGACCGCCGCGAGCGCGGCGGCCAGGTTCGCCGCGGCCTGGTCGCGCGTGGTGCGCAGGTCGGCCAGGTGTTCGTTGGTGGTCGCGCCGGTCGCGGCGAGCGGCCCGTAGCGCTCGACCGCGTCGCGTGCATGCGCGAGGTTGATGCGGGCCACGTCGGCCTGGGCCCGCGCCTGCGCGAGCTGCGCTTGCTGCTGCAGCGCATCCGCCTGCACCCGCTGGATGTCGGCCTCGCGGCCCTCGATCGCGGCCTGCGACTGGTCGAGCGCGGCCTGGTACTGGCGCTGGTCCAGCCGCACCAGCGGATCGCCGCGTTTCACCGGCTGGTTGGCCACGACGTAGACATCCGTCACGTAGCCGCCGACCTTGGGCGCGGCGACGACGCCGTCGGCCTTCAGGTAGGCGTCGTCGGTGGTCTCGATGAAGCGGCCCACGAGCCACCAGTGCACGCCGTAGGCAGCTGCCGCGATCACCGCCACGATCGCGATCGCGATCAGCAACGGGCGGCTTCGCGAGGGCGCGGGCTTCGAGGGCACGGGGGAAGGCGAAGAGGACATGGGGAAACCGAGTGATGGCTTAAAATTGTTCCAGTCGATAATTTTTCACATTTGGAACAAATCTGTCAACTGCTATATTTTCACGACGCAATCAGGCGGCCATTCCGCGCGCTGCCCGTTGCCAATGGCCAACATGACTTCCCGCCCCCCGCGCCCCCCCCGACACCGCGCCGACGCCGGCTACGCGCGCGGCGAGGAGACGCGCCGGCGCATCATCGAGGTCGCGTTGCGCCTGTTCGGCGAACGCGGCTACGAGGGGGCCTCGACGCGCGACATCGCGGCGGCCGCCCGCGTCAACGCGCCGGCCCTGCAGTACTACTTCGGCAACAAGGAAGGCGTTTACCGCGCCTGCGCGGCCTACATCGCCGACGGCTGGGCGGCCCAGGTCTCGCCGGTGGTCGCGCAGGCGCAGGCCGTCGCGGACGATGCCGCGGCTCCCGCGGAGCAGCTTTTCGACGCGTTCGGGCGATTGCTGGAGGCCCTGGCCGACTATCAGCTCGTGCCCGACGACGCGGAGCACCGCCGGCTCTTCATCGCGCACGAGCAGGTCGGCCCGGGGCCGGGGATGCTGTTCGAGATGCTCGAGCGCGGCGCGCACCCTCGGATGGGCGAAGTGGCGACGCAGCTGATCGCCCGCTATTGCGGCATCGATCCGACCGACCCGGTCGTGCGGATGCGCATCATGATGCTGTTCGGCCAGGTGATGGTGTTCTCGCTGGGCCGGCGCTCGCTGGTCTCCAAGCTCGGCTGGGAGCGGATGGGGCCGGCGGAGGTCGCGCTGATCAAGCAGGCGGCGCTGGAGCACTGCCGGGTGCTGATGGACAGTTGGCGAGACGGCGCGCGCCCGGAGTAGCCCGCGGTCCCGACAACGCATTCGATCGCCGCAAAGGTCCGACCGCCGAAAGTAGGCTGTCGCCTACGCGCGATTCAGCACCGGCCTGCTCGCGAATCGCGTCCCGCTGATCTACGGTTCAGGCGAGTTTTGGCACAACGACTCTGCAAAGGAACCCCCATGAAATCACCCGGACACCAGCAGCACCCCGAACACCAGGTGCGAGAGAAGCCGTTGAAGCGCACCGTCAAGGTCCGCTTCAACGACGTCACGATCGCCGAATCCAAGGACGTCATCGAGCTGGACGAGGACAAGTCCCCCGTGCGCTATTACTTCCCGAGAAGAGACGTGCGGATGGAAACCCTGCAACCGTCGAAGACCACCAGCACCTGCCCGTTCAAGGGCAGCCCGAACTATTTCGACCTCGAGGCCGACGGCCAAGGTCTGAAGGACGCGGTGTGGACCTACAACCAGCCCTACGACGAGCACGCCGCACTGACCCAGCGCGTCGCGTTCTATGACGACAAGTACCCGGCCATCTCGGTCACGGTAGAAGGCTGACGAGCGCCACATGGGTCGCACGTCACGAACCCCGCCCAGCGGCAAGTGGTCCCGGCGGGTGACCGAGCACAGCGACGCGCTCGACCTCGAGGGCGGCGTGTTCAAGCAGCGCAGCGCGAGAAAGATCGCGGCATCGCTGAAGCGCTCCGCCCAACGCAGCCGCCGGCGCAAGAGCAGCCCCTACCGCTCGGCGATGTCGATGCTGACCTTCTACATCAACCGCGCCGGGCACCAGCTGTCGCCAGCGCAGCGGTCGCGGCTCGAATCGGCGAAGGGCGAACTGCGGGCTCTCTTCGGGCTGCCGCCGCGCGCTTAGGCCGCCGGCAGCGTCGCCTCGACCAGCCAATCCACCACCCGCTGCAGCGCGTGGAGCGGCGTCTCGCGCTTCGCCTGCGCGTCCCGATAGATCGCGAGTTGCCGGTGCGCACTCGTGCCGTTCTCCAGCAGCATCGGGATCCGCGCCAGCGCGCCTTCGCAGCCGAGCCGCCGCGCGTCCTCGCCGACCTCGACGAGCAGCGCACGCACGACTTCCCTGCAGCTGCGCGGCGGCGCGCCATCGAAGCGCAGGAACTCCGCCTCGACGCCGAAGCGTTTGGCTCGCCACCGGTTCTCGTCGATCAGGCGGCGCGTGAACGGCGTCCAGGCCGGCGCCAGCTCGGGCCGGCGCGCGAGCAGGCTGACGAGGCAGCGGTACAGCGCCGCGATCGCGAGCGTGTCGTCCAGGCTCGTGCAGGCGTCGCAGATGCGAAGCTCCAGGGTCGGAAAGCGCAGCGCGGGGCGGATCGTCCACCACAGGTAGCCGGCGTCCTTGATCGCGCCGCCTTCGACCAGCAGCTCGGCCATCCGCATGTATTCGGCCTCGTTGCGGAAGTGGTCCGGGATGCCGGTGCGCGGCCACTCGTCGTAGGCCGACTGCCGGTAGCTCAAGAGGCCGGTCGCTTCGCGGTTCCAGAACGGCGACGAGGTACTGAGCGCCAGGAACACCGGCAGCCAGTGCATCACGCGGTTCATCAGCGCGACGCGGTCGACCCGCGGCGGCACCGCGACGTGGATGTGCAGCCCGCACAGCACGTTGCGCCGCCCGACGATCTGGAAGTCTTCCATCAGCTCGCGATAGCGCGCCTTCGGCGTCTCGACCTGCGCGCGCCAGGCCGCGATCGGGTGCGTGCCGCTGGCCATCAGGCGCAGGTCCTTCTCGATCGCGATCTCCGCGACGCCGCGGCGCAGCCGCGTCATCGTCTCGGCCGCCTGCTCGTGGCGCTCGAACACCGGCGAGACGAGCTCGATCTGCGAGTGCAGCAATTCGGGCGCGACGGCCTCGCCGAAGCGGCGCTGGCAGGCCCGCAGCATCGAGCGCGGCACGCTCGTCGCCAAGGTGCGCGACTTCGGGTGCGTGAGAAAGAATTCCTCCTCGATGCCGAACGTGTAAGGGAATGAATGCAGCGCGTCGTTGCTTGCCGTCACAGCGTCTCCGTGGGGGTCGAGGCGCGGATGCTATCGCCGTTTGACGACACGCCGCACCGACGCACTGCGAGGCCCCACCGCGAACGAATTGGCACCGCGCAAGGCCCTGCGGCACGGCGAGCTAGGTGTTATCCCGGATAATCGCCACAGCCCCGCACCGCACCCGCACCCGCACCGTCCCGCATGCCGCCGACCTCCGACACGACCGCCCCGTCCCTCTCGCCCTCGCTGTCGACCGGATCGCACGACCTGCGCACGCTGCTGATCCTGAGCGTGCTGATGGCCTTCTCCTCGCTGTCGACGGACATTTATCTGCCGGCGCTGCCGTCGATGGCGGACGCGCTCCACGCGGGCACCGGGGCGATGGAATTCACGCTGTCCGGCTACCTGATCGGCTTTTGCCTCGGCCAGTTCTTCTGGGGGCCGCTGAGCGATCGCGTCGGCCGCCGCGGGCCGATCGCGCTCGGGCTGCTCCTGTACATCATCGGCTCCGCCGGCTGCGCCGTCTCGCAAAGCGTCGAGGCGATGATCGCCTGGCGCGCGCTGCAGGCGGTCGGCGCCTGCGCCAGCGTGACGCTGGCGCGCGCGATCGTGCGCGACCTCTACGCCGGCCACCGCGCGGCGCAGATGATGTCCACGCTGATGATCGTCTCGGCGCTGGCGCCGATGATCGGGCCCAGCGTCGGCGGCCTGATCATCGCGGCGGCGCCGTGGCGCGCGATCTTCTGGATGCTGGCGGTCGTCGGCCTGCTGACGCTGGCCGCGCTGTACACGCTGCTGCCCGAAACGCTGCCCGCCGAACGGCGCCTGCGCGAGCCGCTGGCGCAGGTGTTCTCGACCTACCGCCGCCTGCTCGTGCAGCCGCGCCTGCTCGGCTACGCCGGTGTCGGCGGCTTCCTGTATGGCGGCATCTTCGCCTATGTCGCCGGCACGCCGTTCGCGTACATCACCTACCACCATGTCGCGCCGCAGCACTACGGGCTGCTGTTCGCGCTCGGCTCGGTCGGCATCATGACGCTGAACCTCGTCAACGTGCGCCTCGTCGCGCGCCTGGGCAGCGATCACCTGTTGCGGATCGGCGCATTGGGCGCCTGCGTCGCCGGCCTCGGCGCCGCGGTCACGGCGCGCACCGGATGGGGCGGCCTGCCCGGCCTGGTGATCCCGCTGTGCCTGTTCGTCGCGTGCCTGGGCCTCGTCGCCGCGAACGCGATCACCGGCGCGCTGAACCTGTTCCCCGAGGTGGCGGGCTCCGTCTCGGCGCTGATCGGCGCGAGCCAGTTCGGCATCGGCGTCGTCGGCTCGGCCCTGGTCGGCGCGCTGGCCGACGGGACGCCGGGGCCGCTGGGCGAATTGATGGCGTTCTTCGGGGCCGGCGCGCTGCTGTGCGCCCTCTGGCTGGTGCCGCGTGGCCGCGCGGTCGCCGACGCCGGCTCGCCCGCCTGATCGGCTCGGCCGCTGATTTATTCCGGCACCCGTCCAAACGGGCATTCCGGGAATAGATTAGTCCCCTCGCGCGTCATGCACCGCAAGGATCCCATTGAACGACCGCACCTCGGCTTTCGAAGCGGCCACGCTGCCTCACCTGGGCGCGGCCTACAACCTCGCGCGCTGGCTGCTGCGCGACGACCAGCACGCGCATGACGCGGTGCAGGAGGCTTATTTGCGTGCGTTCCGTTTCTTCGACGACCTGCGCGGCGCGAACGCCCGGCCCTGGCTGCTGGGCATCGTGCGCAACGCCTGCTACGACTGGATGCGCCAGCACCAGGCGCTTGCCGACCAGCTCGAGTTCGACGAGACGCGCGACTCCGAGCACGCCTCGATCCCGCTCGCGCCGACCGACCCGGCCGCGCTGTGGGAGCAGCGCGCGCAGCGCAGCCGCATCAACGCCGCGATCGAGGCGCTGGCGCCGCCGCTGCGCGAGGTCGTCGTGCTGCGCGAGCTCGAAGAGATGACGTACCAGGAGATCGCCGAGGTCGCCGGGATCCCGATCGGCACCGTGATGTCGCGGCTGTCGCGGGCCCGCGCCGCGTTGCGCCTGATGTTGCAGGACGAGGTGGCCCCGGTGCCGCCGCTGAAGGAGGCTTGATGCCGATGCAAGACGACGACGCGCTGAGCCGCCTGATCCATCGCGAGGCGGTGCGCCACGCACCGCCCGCCGGCCTGGCCGAGCGCATCCGGGCCGAGTTGCGCGCGGCCGCACCCAGCGCCGCGCCGGCACGCGCGGCGCCCGCGCTGCCGTGGCGGCGCTGGCTCGAGGCGGTGCTGGTGTTCGGCGCCGGCGCGGCGGTCACCGCGCTCGTGCTGCTGAACGTCGCGCTGCCCGGCGCCATCGACCGCACCGGCGACGAGATCGCCGCCGGCCACGTGCGCTCGCTGCTCGACGCCCACCTGACCGACGTGGCCTCGACCGACCGCCACACCGTCAAACCCTGGTTCGCCGGCAAGCTCGACTACTCGCCGCCGGTGCAGGATCTGGCCGACCTGGGCTACCCGCTGATCGGCGGCCGGCTCGACGTGGTCCACCAGCGCCCGGTCGCCGCGCTCGTCTACCGCGATCACCAGCACGTCATCAACGTGTTCGTCTGGCCCGCGTCCGAACACACCGGGAAGGCCGAATCGCTGCAGGGCTTCAGCCTCGTCGCCTGGTCCCAGGGGGGGATGCAGTTCTGGGCCGTGTCGGACGCCGCGCCGCAAGAGCTGCAGGCCTTCTCGCAGGCGCTGCGCACGCGCATCGACGCGGCCGCGCCGGCATGACGGCCGCGCTGCGCTACCTCTGTCTCGCCGGCCCGACCGCTTCGGGCAAGACCGCGGCCGCGCTCGCGATCGCGCAGGCCTGGGCGACGAGCCGGCCGGTCGAGATCGTCAGCGTCGATTCGGCGCTCGTCTACCGCGGCATGGACATCGGCACCGCGAAGCCGAGCGCGGCCGAGCGCGCGATCGTGCCGCACCACCTGATCGACGTGATCGAGCCGACCGAGGCCTATTCGGCCGCGCGCTTCGTCGGCGACGCGCAGCGCCTGATCACGGAGATCAACGCGCGCGGCCGGCTGCCGCTGCTGGTCGGCGGGACGATGCTGTACTTCAAGGCGCTGTTCGAAGGGCTGGATGCGATGCCGGCCGCCGACCGCGGCGTGCGCGCGGCCCTGGCCGAGCAGCTCGAACGCGACGGGCTGCACGCGCTGTACCGCGAGCTGCAGCGGGTCGACCCGGTCACCGCCGCGCGTCTGAAACCGGCCGATCAACAGCGCATCCAGCGCGCACTCGAGGTCCATCGCGTCAGCGGCCAGCCGCTGTCGTCGTTCCACCGATTGAAACCCGAGCCGGCCGCGCTGCCCCCGCTGATCTCGCTCGAGCCCGACGACCGCGCGTGGCTGCACCAGCGCATCGAGGCGCGCTTCGAGCAGATGCTCGAGCTCGGGCTGGTCGACGAGGTCCGGCGGCTGGCCGAGCGCGGTGACCTGGACGCGGAGCTGCCGTCGATGCGCTGCGTCGGCTACCGTCAGACCTGGGAGGCGCTCGAAGCCGACGACCTGAGCGAGCTGCCCGAGCGCGGCATCGCCGCGACGCGCCAGCTCGCGAAGCGCCAGCTGACCTGGCTGCGCGGGATGCCGCAGCGGCACCGCGTCGCCTGCGACCGGCCGGGCGCGGTGGAGGCCGCCTTGGCGCTCGCGACCCGGCTGGCCGACGCGCTGCCGGATGCCTGAGGCGCAACCGGGTGGCCTGGCGCGCGCACCGATGAGCTGCGCATGACGTCGCTGCTTTCGGTCGACGCGCTCGCGAAGCGCTACGGCGACACCGCGATCTTCAGCGACGTGAACCTCGAGGTCGCGCGCGGCGAGTTCGTCGCGATCCTCGGCGAATCCGGGGTCGGTAAATCGACCTTGCTGAACTGCATCGCCGGCCTCGACGAGATCGCCGCCGGCCGGGTGCTGATCGATGGCACCGACATCACCGCGCTGCCCGAGCCGCAGCAGGCGCTGTTCCGGCGCGCGCACCTGGGCTTCGTGTTCCAGGCCTTTCACGTGCTGCCGCATTTGAGCGTCGCGCACAACGTCGCGCTGCCGCTGCTGCTGCAGGGCCGGCCCGACCCGGCGCGCGTGCAGGCGGTGCTGGAGGCGGTCGGCCTCGGCGCGCTCGGCGCGCGGCTGCCGCAGACGCTTTCCGGCGGCCAGCTGCAGCGCGTCGCGATCGCGCGCGCGCTGGTGCACCGCCCACAGCTGATCCTCGCCGACGAGCCGACCGGCAACCTCGACCCCGACACCGCCGAGCGCGTGATGGATTTACTTTCGGCCCAGGTGCGCGCCGAGGGCGCGGCCTGCGTGCTGGTCACGCACTCGCGCGCCGCCGCCGCACGCGCCGATCGCGTGTTGACGCTGACGGTGCACGGGATGCGCCCGTCGTGAGCCGTCGCGCGGCGGGCCCAGCGCCGGGCCGTTCCCAAGCGGGCCCGCATCCCCCCGGGGGATCGGTCGCTGTACTCAGCGGCCGCGGGGTCGACATCCTACGGCAGCTCTCGTGGCCGGAGCTGCGGCACCATCCCTGGCGCCACGCGGCGGCGCTGCTCGCGGTGACGCTCGGCGTCGCGCTCGCGTTCTCGGTGCAATTGATCAACCAGTCGGCGCTGAGCGAGTTCAGCTCGGCGGTGCGGGCCGTCAACGGCACGCCCGATTTCGAGCTGCGCGCGCAGCGCGACGGCTTCGACGAGGCGCTGTACGCCCGCGTCGCGGCGAACCGGCAGGTCGCGATCGCGAGCCCGGTGATCGAGCTCGACACCTTCGCGCTGACCGCCGCCGGCCAGCGCGTCCCGCTGAAGATCGTCGGCCTCGACGCACTCGTCGCCGCCCCGCTCTCGCCCGCGTTGATGCCGCGCCCGGCGGAAAGCGCGGACCGCTTCGCGCCGCTGTTGCCCGACGCGGTGTTCCTGAACGCGCAGGCGCGCGAACGCCTCGGCGCGACCCGGGACGGCGACACGGTCCGCGTGCTGACCGCGACCGGCAGCGTCGCGCTGCGCGTGCAGGGCGACAACGCCGCGCCCGGCGCCGCGCTCGCGGTGATGGACATCGCCGGCGCGCAGACGAGCTTCGGCTGGAGCGGCCGGCTCGGCCGCATCGACGTGCGGCTGCGCCCCGGCGCCGACCGCGCCCGCGTGCTCGCCGAGCTCGCGCTGCCCGCTGGGGTGCGCGCCGCGGCGCCGTTTGAAGCGGTGCAGCGCGTTTCGAACGTCTCGCGCGCCTACCGCGTGAACCTGACGGTGCTCGCGCTGGTCGCGCTCTTCACCGGCGCATTTTTGGTGTTCTCGATCCTGTCGCTGTCGGTCGCGAAGCGCCAGCCGCAGCTCGCGCTGCTCGGCGTGCTGGGCTTGAGCGGGCGCGAGCGGTTGGCACTCGTGATCGCCGAATCGGCGCTGCTCGGGCTCGTCGGCAGCGTGCTCGGCCTCGCGCTCGGCACCGCGCTGGCCGCGCTCGGCCTGCGCGTGCTGGCCGGCGACCTCGGCGGCGGCTACTTCCCCGGCGTCGCGCCGCCGCTGCAGTTCGACGCCGGCGCGGCGCTCGTCTACGGCGCGCTCGGCGTCGCCGCGGCCGTCGTCGGCGGCTGGCTGCCGGCGCGCGCCGCGCAGCACCTCGCGCCGGCGCAGGCGCTGAAAGGACTGGGCCTGGGCGACGCCGGCGCGCTGCCGGCGTGGCTCGGCCCGGCGCTGCTGGTCGCCGGCGTGCTGCTCGCGCTCGCGCCGCCGATCGCCGAGATCCCGCTCGCCGCGTATGTCGCGGTCGCCTGCCTGATGCTCGGCGGCATCGCCTGCGTGCCGGGCGCCGTCGGCGCCTTACTCGCCGGCATCGCGCCGCCGCACCACGCGCTCGCGCTGCTCGCGGTCGAGCGCGCACGCCACCAGCGCCACACCGCGACGATCGCGGTCGCCGGCGTGGTGGCGAGCCTGAGCCTGGCGGTCGCGCTGACCGTGATGGTCGCGAGCTTTCGCGGCGCGGTGATGCAGTGGCTGGACACGGTGCTGCCGGCCGAGCTGTACGTGCGCATCGGCACCGGCCCGAGCAGCGGCGACGTCGTCGCGCTGCCGGCCGGCCTGCCGCAGCGCGCGGCCGCGCTGCCGGGCGTCGCGCGCGTCGCGGCGCAGCGCACGACGAGCATCCAACTCGACCCGATGCGGCCGCCGGTCGCGCTGATCGCGCGCCCGCTCGACGACCCGGCGACCGCGCTGCCATTGATCGGCGATCTCGCGCCCTTGCCCACGGGCGCCGTCGGCGTCTTCGTCAGCGAAGCGGTCGTGAGCCTGTACGGCGCCGCGCCGGGTCGCGAGATGCGCTTGCCGATCGGCGCCGGCGGCGGCACGCGTGTGGTCGTGCGCGGCGTGTGGCGCGACTACGCGCGCCAGCACGGCGCGATCGCGATCGCCGACGCCGACTACCGGCGCCTGAGCGGCGACGCGCAGGTCAACGAGCTCGCGCTGTGGCTGCGCCCGGAGGCCGATCCGGCGCGCGTCGAGCGCGACCTGCGCGCGCTCGCGAGCACGCTCGGCGGCGATGGCGCGCTGCTCGGCTTCGCGTCGGCCGGCGAGCTGCGCCGCCTGTCGCTGCGCATCTTCGACCGCAGCTTCGCCGTCACCTACTGGCTGCAGGCGGTCGCGATCGGGATCGGGCTGTTCGGCATCGCCGCGAGTTTTTCGGCCCAGGTGCTCGCGCGCCGCAAGGAGTTCGGGCTGCTCGCGCACCTCGGGCTGACGCGCGCGCAGGTGCTGCGCATCGTCGCCGCCGAGGGCGCGGTGTGGACGGCCGCCGGCGCGCTGCTCGGGTTGCTGCTGGGCCTGGCGATCAGCATCGTGCTCGTGAAGGTCGTGAACCCGCAGAGCTTTCACTGGAGCATGGAGCTGCTGCTGCCGGGGACGCGGCTCGCGGCGCTGTGCCTCGCGGTGATCGCCGCCGGCACGCTGACCGCGTGGCTCGCGGCGCGCAGTGCGGCCGGGCGACAATCGGCGTTGGCGGTCAAGGAGGATTGGTGATGCAAGAGTTTTCCGCGCTGGCCGGCGTCGTCGCCGCGTTGACCGTCGGCGTGATCAGCCCGGGGCCGAGCTTCGTGATGATCGCGCGCACCGCGGTGTCGTCGACGCGATCGAACGGGATCGCCGCCGCGTTGGGCATGGGCGTCGGCGGCGTGCTGTTCGCGCTCGCCGCGCTGCTCGGGTTGCAGGCGGTGCTGCTGCCCGTGCCGTCGCTGTACCTGGTGCTGAAGGTCGCCGGCGGCGTCTACCTCGGATATCTCGGGTTCCGGATCTGGTCGTCGGCCCGGCAGGGTTTGGCGATGACCGGCGATTCGCCCGGCGGCGGCAGCTCGCTGCCGCGCTCGTTCGCGCTCGGCTTCGTCACGCAGGTCAGCAACCCCAAGACGGCGATCGTCTACGCCAGCGTCTTCGCCGCGTTCCTGCCCGCGGCGCCGTCGCTGAGCTTCGATGCCGCGCTGGTCGCGATCGTGTACGCGATCGAGGCCGGCTGGTATTCGATCGTCGCGCTGGCCCTGTCGTCCGAGCGCCCGCGCCGCGCTTACCTGCGCTACAAGGCGGGGATCGACCGCGTCGCAGGCGGCGTCATGATGGGGCTGGGCTTGAAGCTGGTGTTGTCCGCGCACCGGGCCTGAGCGGCTCGTGCAGGCCGGGGGGATTCAGCGCCGACAGTTCAGCGACGATAGTAGTGGCCATGCCCGTAACCGCCGAACCCGACCCCGAACGGCACCGGGACGACGACGCAGCCGCTCAGCGCGGACGCCATCGCGATGCCTGCGCAGACCGCGGCAATGATTCGAATCTTCCTCATGGTCGTCCTCGACGAGTAGTGGCACCACCTCCTCAACGACGGCTCTCGGGCCGCTGTTGACCCGGATCAGGTTTCCGTCGGTAAAGTAGCCGCTCCCCCTCAGCAGCGAGACCGCCATGACCAAGGGCTACTGGATTGCACACGTCGATGTCGACGACCCCGAGGCCTACAAGGCCTATGTCGCGGCGAACGCGATTCCGTTCAGGAAGTACGGCGCGCGCTTCCTGGTCCGCGCCGGCCGCTTCGAGAACCCGGAGGGCGCGAGCCGCAGCCGCCACGTCGTGATCGAGTTCGCGTCGTACCAGACCGCGCTGGACTGCTGGCATTCGCCGGAGTACCAGGCGGCGGTGAAGTTGCGGCAGCCGGTCTCGATCGTCGACATCGTGATCGTCGACGGCTATGACGGGCCGCAGCCGTCGGATGCGGCTTGAGGGGACGTCTCAGGCCGCGGTGCTGAGGCTGCAATCGCAGCCGACCCCGGCCGCGATGTAGCGCCGGGTCAGCTTGGCGAGCAGCGGGCTCGCCCAGCGCAGCCCGCGCGGCAGGTGATCCTCGGGCCGCGCGATCAGGCCGCAACGGTACTGGCTGCCCTCATCCACCCACAGCAGCGCTGCGCACGCACCGGTGAAGCGCCGGCTGGCCAGCACGCCGAGAGGGCACGGCGCGCTCGCGCAGCAGACCCCACAACCGTTGCAGGGTTGATTCAACGCCGGCTTCGGCGGCGCGGCGACGTGGAGGTGGATGACTTGTCGCAAGCGCCGATCTTCGCGTCGCGCGCGCGCCGCGATCGCTGGAAGAGTTGGCAAATGCGCCCGGATTTCGCCGCGAACCGTGAGCTACTTCTTGTTTCGGCGCGGTCGCGTCGAAATCGGGCGAAAGAAATTGCATCATTCCTTGATTCTTCTTCACCCTGCACCGCAGCGAGACACCATGGGCACCTGGTCCACCCTCCCCTTCGGAAACGACGACGCCGCCGATTGGGCCTACGAGCTGGACGAACCGAACGACCTCGGGCCGATCCAGCAGGCGATCGCCAGCGTTCTCGCGAT
>DASYCA010000383.1:0-3939 GCA_036500445.1 Burkholderiaceae bacterium
GCTGATCGGCGAGCCGACGGCCGAGGCGATCAAGAAGAGCATCGGCAGCGCCTTCCCCGGTTCCGAAGTGAAAGAGATGGAAGTCAAGGGCCGCAACCTCTCCGAGGGCGTGCCGCGCAGCTTCACGATCAGCAGCAACGAGATCCTGGAGGCGCTGACCGATCCGCTGAACCAGATGGTCTCGGCGGTGAAAAACGCGCTCGAGCAGACGCCCCCCGAGCTCGGCGCCGACATCGCCGAGCGCGGCATGATGCTGACCGGCGGCGGCGCGCTGCTGCGCGACCTGGACCGGCTGCTCTCCGAGGAGACCGGCCTGCCGGTGCTCGTCGCCGAAGACCCGCTGACCTGCGTCGTGCGCGGCTGCGGCATGGCGCTGGAGCGCATGGAGCGCCTCGGGTCGATCTTCACCTCCGAGTGAATTGAAGCGTCGAGCCCTTCTTCGGAGCCGCCGGACGGTGCGGTAGTCCATGTCCATCGGCACCATCGACCGCACACCGCCGCCGTTCTTCCGGCAGGGCCCGTCGGCGCTCACGAAGCTGATCCTGTGTTCGGCGCTGGCGCTGTTCCTGATGGTCGCGGACAACCGCTTCACGATCACCGGCCAGCTGCGCACGGTGCTCGCGACGGCGCTGTACTACCCGCAGCAGGTCCTGCTGGTGCCGGTCCAGGCGGTCCAGGGCGGCGTCGAGTATGCCCAGGGCCTGCAGAGCGCGGTGGCCGGCGAGGAGGCCGAGAAGCGCGCGCTGGTGCGCCAGTCCGAGCGCGCGCTGCGCGTCGAGCAGCTGCTGGCCGAGAACGCGCGGCTGCGCTCGCTGCTGGAGCTGCGCCCGGGCCTCACGGTGAAGTCGACGGCGGCCCAGGTGCTGTACGAGGCCTCCGATCCGTACTCGCGCAAGGTCGTCATCGACCGCGGCACCGGCAGCGGCATCAAGCTGACCGCGCCGGTGATCAACGAGACCGGCGTGCTGGGGCAGGTCACGCGCGTCTACCCGCTCTCCTCCGAAGTGACGCTGCTGATCGACAAGGACGCCGCGATCCCGGTCCTGAACTCGCGCACCCAGGCGCGCAGCGCCGCGTTCGGCAGCGCGGCGGTCGTCGGCGGCGGGATGGAGATGCGCTTCATGGCCGGCAACGCCGATGTCCAGGTCGGCGACCTGCTGACGACCTCGGGCGTCGATGGCGTCTACCCGCCGGGGCTGCCGGTCGCCAAGGTCGCGAGCGTCGACCGCAAGAACGATTCGGGCTTCGCGCGGATCCTGCTCGCGCCGCTCGCCCAGCCCGACGGCGTTCGCCACGTGCTGGTGCTGGAGCCGGTCGGCGCGCAGCTGCCGGCGCGGCCCGATCCGGTGGCCGAGGCGGCGTCGGCCGCATCGGGCGCCGCGTCGGCGGCGAAAAAGGCGGGGGCGCGCAAATGATCATGCCGCGCGAAGGGTCACGAGGGCACGCGTCATGATCATGCCGCGCGCCACAGGCCAACTCCTGCTCCCGGTCAACCCGCTGTTCGTCGCGATGACCTTGATCGTCGCGTTCGCGATCAACCTGGTGCCGCTCGGCCGCATGCCGGTGATGCCGGATTTCGTCGCGCTGGTGGTGGTGTTCTGGAACGTCCACCAGTCGCGCCGCGTCGGCGTCGGCGTGGCCTTCCTGTTCGGCCTGCTGATGGACGTGCATTCGGGCGCCGTGCTCGGCCAGCACGCACTTGCTTACACCTTGCTGAGCTTCTCGGCGATCACGATCCACCGGCGCCTGCTGTGGTTCACGGTGCCCTCGCAGGCGATGCAGATCCTGCCGCTGTTCTTCGCGGCGCACGCCGTTGCGCTGGTCGTGCGCCTGGTGGCGGGCGGCATGTTCCCCGGCTGGCAGGTGCTGCTCGCGCCGGTCTTCGAGGCGCTGCTGTGGCCGATCGCCACATGGTTGTTACTTGCTCCTCAACGCCGCGCGCCCGATCGAGACGAGAATCGGCCTTTATGAAGCCCCTCGTCCGCGGAATACCGCGGCCGGTCCCCCGAGGGGACGCCGGCCGGCTTGGGGCGGCCCGGCGCTCGGCCGGCTGAGTCGATAAATGACCGAACTAAAGAACGTAGAACGCGAAGTCGGCCGCTTCCGCATGCGCCTGGTGGCCGCGGCTGCGTTCGTGCTGTTCGCATTCGGCCTGCTCGGCGCGCGCCTGGTCTACCTGCAGATCTACAAGCACGAAGAGCTCTCGACGCAGGCCGAGAACAACCGCATCACGGTCGTGCCGATCGTGCCGAACCGCGGGCTGATCCTGGACCGCAACGGCATCGTGCTGGCCAACAACTACTCGGCCTACACGCTGGAGATCACGCCGAGCAAGGTCGACGACATCGAAGCCACGATCGATCGCCTGTCGAAGCTGGTCGAGATCCAGCCGCGCGACCGCAAGCGCTTCAAGCGGCTGGTCGAGGAGAACAGCAAGACGCTCGAATCGCTGCCGATCCGCACCAAGCTGAGCGACGACGAGGTCGCGCGCTTCACCGCGCGGCGCTTCATGTTTCCCGGCGTCGACATCAAGGCGCGGCTGTTCCGCAACTACCCGCTCGGCGAGGTCGGCAGCCACCTGATCGGCTACATCGGCCGCATCAACGAGGCCGAGCAGGACAAGATCGACGACTCCGAGGACGAGTCCAACTACCGCGGCACCCAGTACATCGGCAAGCTCGGGGTCGAGCAGAGCTACGAGTCCGAGCTGCACGGCGCGACCGGCTTCGAGGAGATGGAGACGACCGCCACCGGCCACCCGGTGCGTCGCCTGAAGAGCAACCCGGCCACGCCCGGCAACGCGCTCGTGATGTCGATCGACATCCGGCTGCAGGCGATGGTCGAGGAGCTGTTCGGCGATCGCCGCGGCGCGCTGGTCGCGATCGACCCGCGCAACGGCGAGATCCTCGCGTTCGTCAGCAAGCCCAATTTCGATCCGAACCTGTTCGTCGACGGCATCGACGCCGACAACTGGAAGGCGCTGAACGAATCGCCCGACAAGCCGCTGCTGAACCGCGCGCTGCGCGGCACCTATTCACCCGGCTCGACTTATAAGCCCTTTCTCGCGCTGGCCGCACTGACCTTGGGCAAGCGCACGCCGCAGCAGACGATCTACGACCCCGGCTACTTCAACTTCGGCGGCCACCAGTTCCGCGACGACAAGGAAGGCGGCCACGGCACCGTCGACATGTACAAGTCGATCGTGCAGTCCTGCGACACCTATTACTACATGCTCGCGAACGACCTCGGCGTCGACGCGATCCACGACTTCATGGCCCCCCTCGGCCTGGGCCAGCTGACCGGCATCGACGTGCAGGGCGAGCTGCGCGGCGTGCTGCCGTCGACCGAGTGGAAGCGCAACGCCTTCAAGAAGAAGGAGATGCAGAAGTGGTACGCCGGCGAGACGATCTCGCTGGGCATCGGCCAGGGCCAAAATAACTTCACGATGCTGCAGCTCGCGCAGGCGATGGCCACGCTCGCGGCCGGCGGCCAGCGCTTCAAGCCGCACCTGGTCAAGCTGGTCGAGAACTTCGAGACGCGCGCGCAATCCCGCAAGGTCGGCGAGGCGCTGCCGCCGATGGACTGGAAGCCCGAGTACGTCGAATTCGTGCGCCATGCGATGTATGGCGTGACCCAGGAAGGCACCGCCCGCGACGCGTTCAAGGGCGCGCTCTACCAGTCCGGCGGCAAGACCGGCACCGCGCAGGTCGTGGGCATCAAGGCGGGCGAGAAATACAACGCGCGCAACCTCGACGAGCGCCACCGCGACAACGCGCTGTACACCGCGTTCGCGCCGGTCGACACGCCGCGCATCGCGCTCGCGCTGGTGGTCGAGAACGGCGGCTGGGGCGCCGGTGCGGCCGCCCCGATCGCGCGCCGCGTGCTCGACTTCGTGTTGAGCGGCCAGTACCCGAGCGAGGCCGACATCGCCGCGACCCG
>DASYCA010000384.1:0-7589 GCA_036500445.1 Burkholderiaceae bacterium
GCGTGCCGCCGTAGGACTGCTGCTGCGAGAAGCCGCCGATCTGGTGGTCCAGCGTGTCATAGATCGTCACGTGGCCGCCCACCTCGATCGCGAGCCGGCGCGCCTGCGAGAAATAGGCATAGCGCACGCCGTTCTGCGCGCCGGTGCTGTTCGGCCAGCGCAGCGTCGTGCCCCACCAGTCCGGGCCCGGCGGGACGAACAGGCTGTTCGCGCCGAAGCCGTTGTTGTTGCTGCTGCTGTTCATGCCGTAGCCGCCGCCTTGCTGCTGCTGGCTGCCGCCGCCGTAGTTCGTTTGCGCCTGGCCGTAGTTGTTGCTGCCGCCCTGGCTCTGCGATTGAAAACTGCCGCTGCGCACCAGATCGGGCTGGTTCGCGACGAGGTTCGCGAGCTCGGAGCAGAGCGAGTCGACACGGCCCTTCAGGTAGTTGTTGAACATGTCCGAGACCATCGTCATGCCGCCGCGCATCCACTGGCCGGAGCCGGCGAATTCGGGGTGGCTGAACTGGGCCATGCTGCCGTTGCCGTTGATGACCGAGTCGAGCATGCTGAGCACGGCGTCGACGCTGAAGCCGTGGCGCTGGGCGATGTCGTTGATGACCTGTTGGCCGGCGGGGGAGAGTGCTCGCATGGAAAATAGCCTGGCTGGTGTCCGCGCGCTGGGGTTTTGGTCAGGCCGGACGAGTAGAAGGCACCGCGGCAGACCTGCCGCAGCGCGAAGACCGCGTTGCGGGAAACCGCATCGGGGCAAGTATTCTCTCAGAGAAGGCCGCCTCGCGTGTGACGGTCGCGTGTCACTCAACGCCCCAACAGATCCACATAAGCCCGGTAGCTGAAACTGCGGTTAGGAAAAAGGCAACCCAGGCCCCCCAGTCGCCCTCGCTGTGCACGGCCGACAGCAGCCGGTAGTACTCGCGCTGATGTTTTTTGAGCGTGCCGCTGAGGTACATCAGCGGCTCGGGCAGCAGGCCCCATCGCTCCATCAGTGCCGCGATCAGCAGGCGGCCGATGCGGCCGTTGCCGTCCAGGAACGGGTGGATGGTCTCGAACTGCGCATGCACCAGGGCCACCCGCACCAGAGACGGCAGCTTGGGCTCGGCATCGTGGATGAAGCGCTCCAAATCGGCCAGCAAGGCCGGCACACGCTCGGGCGGTGGCGGCACGAACGCCGCGTTGCCGGGCCGAGTGCCGCCGATCCAGTTCTGGGAGCGGCGCAACTCGCCGGGCTGCTTGCCTGCGCCGCGTGCACCGGCCAACAGCAGGCGGTGTGCCTCGCACAGCAATCGCACGGAGATCGGCAGGCCGCGCGGCTTGTGAAGGTTCTCGCGCACCAGGCGGAAGGCACGCAGGTAGTTGCTGACCTCCTCGACGTCGTCGGTGTTGGCCACTGCGAGGCCCGCCTCGTCGTCGAACAGGTCGGTGAGGGTGGCCTGCGTGCCTTCGATCTGCGAGGTAAGCAGCGCTTCCTTTCGAATGGCGCTGTACAGCAGCCATTCCACGGAAGGCACCAGGCCCGATACGCCCGACAGGCGCGCCAGCTCGGCGGCGCGCGCGGCCATTTCGTAGCACGCGGGCGCCAGAATCGGCCGGGCCGGCGGCAGCGCATGCGGCACGAAGGCGCGCACCGGCTCACCCAGCGTGGTGGTGGTGACGGGGGTGCCCGTGGAACGCATCGTATGAAGGCGACCTTGAAGAGGTGGCCTCGATACTAAAGCGCTCTTTAATTCTCGGCGCGGCTTTGAAAGCGAGCTTTCAGAACAGGAAATAGCGCTGCGCCATCGGTAATTCCGTCGCCGGCTCACAGGTCAGCAGCACGCCGTCGGCACGCACTTCGTAGGTCTGTGCATCGACCTCGATGTGGGGCGTGCCGCTGTTGTGGATCATGTCGCGCTTGCCGATCGTGCGCGTGTTCTTCACCACTTCGGTGCGCCGGCGCAGCCCGAGCTTCGCCGGGACGCCAAGATCGGCGGCCGCCTTCGAGATGAACGTCAGGCAGGTGTTGTCCATCGCGCTGCCGAACGCACCGAACATCGGTCGGTAGTGCACCGGCTGCGGCGTCGGGATGCTCGCGTTCGGGTCGCCCATCGCGGCCGCGGCGATCATCCCGCCTTTCAAAATCAGGCTCGGCTTGACGCCGAAGAACGCCGGCTTCCAGACCACCAGGTCGGCCAGCTTGCCGACCTCGATCGAGCCGACGACGTGCGAGATGCCCTGCGTGATCGCCGGGTTGATCGTGTACTTCGCGATGTAGCGCTTGACGCGGAAGTTGTCGTGGCGCGCGCTGTCTTCCGGCAGCGTGCCGCGCTGCGTTTTCATTTTGTGCGCGGCCTGCCAGGTGCGGATGATCACCTCGCCGACGCGGCCCATCGCCTGGCTGTCCGAGCTCATCATCGAGAACACGCCGAGGTCGTGCAGGATGTCTTCGGCCGCGATCGTCTCGCGCCGGATCCGGCTTTCGGCGAACGCGAGGTCTTCGGCGATCGAGGCATCGAGGTGGTGGCACACCATCAGCATGTCCAGGTGCTCGTCGATCGTGTTGACGGTGTACGGCATCGTCGGATTCGTCGACGACGGCAGCACGTTCGGCAACCCGGCGCACTTGATGATGTCGGGCGCGTGGCCGCCGCCCGCGCCTTCGGTGTGGAAAGTCGCGATCGTCCGGCCCTTGAACGCGGCGACGGTGTCCTCGACGAAGCCGGATTCATTCAGCGTGTCGGTGTGGATCGTGACCTGGATGTCGTGCCGATCGGCCACGCTCAGGCAGTTGTCGATCGCCGCCGGCGTCGTGCCCCAGTCCCCGTGCAGCTTCAGGCCGTACGCGCCGGCCTCGATCTGCTCCTCGAGCGGCCGCGGCAGCGAGGCGTTGCCCTTGCCTTGAAAGCCCAGGTTCATCGGGAAGCTCTCGGCGCTCTTCAGCATCGAGTGGATGTGCCACGGGCCGGGCGTGCAGGTCGTCGCGAAGGTGCCGGTCGCGGGGCCGGTGCCGCCGCCCATCATCGTCGTGACGCCGCTCATCAGCGCCTCTTCGATCTGCTGCGGGCAGATGAAATGGATGTGGGTGTCGATGCCGCCGGCGGTGATGATGTTGCCCTCGCCGGCGATGATCTCGGTGCCGGGGCCGATCACGATGTCGACGCCGGGTTGCACGTCCGGATTGCCGGCCTTGCCGATCGCGCTGATCAGGCCGTTCTTCAGCCCGATGTCGGCCTTCACGATGCCCCAGTGGTCGATGATCAGCGCGTTCGTGATCACGGTGTCTGCCACCTCGGCGGCCAGGCGCTGGCTCTGGCCCATGCCGTCGCGGATCGTCTTGCCGCCGCCGAATTTCACTTCCTCGCCGTAGCCGCCGGCCTGCAAGGTGAAGTCTTTTTCGACCTCGATGATCAGGCCGGTGTCGGCCAGGCGCACGCGGTCGCCGGTGGTCGGGCCGAACATCTCGGCATAGGCGCGTCGGTTGATCTTCATAGCGCGCCCTGCACCAGGCCGCGAAAGCCGTAGACCGTGCGCGCGCCGGCGTAGTCCACCAGCTCGACGGTGCGCTGCTGCCCGGGCTCGAAGCGCACCGCGGTGCCCGAGGCGATGTTCAGCCGCATCCCGCGCGCGGCGGCGCGGTCGAAGCGCAGCGCCGCGTTGGTCTCGGCGAAGTGATAGTGCGAGCCGACCTGGATCGGCCGGTCGCCGGTGTTCTCGATCACCAGCGACGCGGTGCGCCGGCCGGGGTTCAACTCGTGGTCGGGGCCGTCGGTCAGCAATTCGCCGGGAATCATCGAAGTCCTTGGTTCAAGCAATCGGTTGGTGCACGGTCACCAATTTGGTGCCGTCGGGAAAGGTCGCTTCCATCTGGATCTCCGGGATCAGCTCGGCGACGCCGTCCATCACGTCGGCGCGCGACAGGATGGTCTTGCCCTCGCTCATCAGCGCGGCCACGCTCTTGCCGTCGCGCGCGCCTTCCATGATCGCGGCGCTGATCAGCGCGACCGCTTCCGGGTAGTTGAGCTTGAGGCCGCGGGCCCTGCGGCGTTCGGCCAGCAAGGCGGCCGTGAAGATCAGCAACTTGTCTTTTTCTCGGGGCGTCAGTTCCATGGGGGCGAAGGTAGCAGGAGGCGTACCACGCGTGGCACAGGGCTTGCACCAACTCGGGTCATGAGTGCTGTTCCGATCCCGCCGCAGGCCGATGATCACGCCCCGCGCGTCGGGCAGGCGGTGCCGCCGGAGGCGGGCACCAAGCCGGTGCAGCAAGTGGTCAAGGTGCGCCGTGACTACAACAGCTGGGTCGCGCGCGAGACGATGGAAGACTACGCGCTGCGCTTCACGCCGCGCTCGTTCCGCAAGTGGTCGGCCCTGCGCGTCGCGAACACCGCGTTCGGCGCCGCGTCCTTCCTCGTTCTGGAAGCGGTCGGCGGCACGCTGCTGGTCGACTACGGCTTCGTCAACGCGTTCTGGGCCATCCTCGCGACCGGCCTGATCATCTTCCTGGCCGGCTGGCCGATCAGCGTCTACGCGGCCCGCCACGGCGTCGACATGGACCTGCTGACGCGCGGCGCCGGCTTCGGCTACATCGGCTCGACGATCACCTCGCTGATCTACGCGAGCTTCACCTTCATCTTCTTCGCGCTCGAGGCGGCGATCATGGCCTACGCGATCGAGCTCGCGTTCGACATCCCGCCGGTCTGGGGCTACCTGCTGTGCTCGCTCGTCGTGATCCCGCTCGTCACGCACGGCGTCACGACGATCAGCAAGCTGCAGGTCTGGACCCAGCCGCTGTGGCTGCTGATGCTGATCGTGCCGCTTGCGTACGTGCTGCACCAGCACCCCGGCGTGCTCAGCGAGATCTGGCACTACGGCGGCGAGAACGACGCCGGCGCGCTGCCGAGCGGTTTCAACCTGATGCGCTTCGGCGCGGCGATGACGGTCGGCATCGCGCTGATCACGCAGATGGGCGAGCAGGCCGACTACCTGCGCTTCATGCCCGAGCCGCTGCCGGGCCACAAGGTGAAATGGTGGGCCGGCGTGATCATCGGCGGCCCCGGCTGGGTGATCCCCGGCGTGTTGAAGATGCTCAGCGGCACGCTGCTCGCGTACCTCGCGATCGGCTACGCGGTGCCGCTGGACCGCGCCGTGGACCCGACCCAGATGTACCTCGTCGCGTACAACGCCGTGTTCTCGCAATACGGCCTCGCGGTCGCGGCGACCGCGCTGTTCGTGTTCGTCTCGCAATTGAAAATCAACGTCACGAACGTCTACGCCGGCTCGCTCGCGTGGTCGAACTTCTTCGCGCGCCTCACGCACAGCCACCCGGGCCGCGTCGTCTGGATGGCGTTCAACACGCTGATCGCGCTGATGTTGATGGAGCTCGACGTGTTCCAGGCGCTCGGCAAGATTCTTGGCCTGTACTCGAACATCGCGATCGCCTGGATGATGGCCGTCGTCGCCGACCTCGTGATCAACAAGCCGATGGGCTGGTCGCCCAAGGGCATCGAATTCAAGCGCGCGCACCTGTACGACGTCAACCCGGTCGGCGTCGGCGCGATGGGCGTCGCGTCGTTGTTGTCGATCATCGCGTGGCTGGGCGTGCTCGGGCCGATGGCACAGGCCTTCTCGGCGCTGATCGCGCTCGTCACCGCGCTGATCGTCTCGCCGCTGATCGCGTGGGGCACGAAGGGCCGCTACTACCTGGCGCGAACGCCGGCACCGATCACCGACGCCGACGGCAGCTACAAGCGCCTGACCCGCTGCGTGATCTGCGAGCGCGACTACGAGCGCGACGACCTCGCCCATTGCCCCGCCTACCAGGGCGACATCTGCTCGCTGTGCTGCACGCTGGACGCCCGCTGCAACGACCTGTGCAAGCCGCATGCGCGCCTGTCGGTGCAATGGAACCGCATGCTGCGCGCGGTGCTGCCGCGCGCGATGTGGCCGTACCTGGAGACCGGCATCGGCCACTACCTGCTGCTGATGGCGGTCGTGGTGCCGCTGCTGGCCGGGCTGTTCTCGATGCTGTACCACCAGGGGGCGCCGCTGCTGGCCGATGCCGTGGCCATCGGTGCGCTGCGTCTCGGCTTCATCAAGGCCTTCGCCGCGCTGGTGCTGGTCAGCGGCATCGTCGCGTGGTGGCTGGTGCTGACGCACAAGAGCCGGCAAGTCGCGCAGGAGGAATCCAATCGCCAGACGCAGGCGCTGAACGAGCAGACGCAGGCGCTGCGCCACGAGATCGAATCGCACCGCCGCACCGACGAGCAGCTGCAGGAGGCCAAGCACCAGGCCGAGGGCGCTCGCCACCAGGCCGAGCTCGCGAACCAGGCCAAGAGCCGCTACATCACGACCGTCAGCCACGAGCTGCGCACGCCGCTGAACAGCATCCTCGGCTACGCCCAATTGCTCGAGGAGGACGCGTCGGTGCCGCCGCACCGGCGCCAGGCCGTCACGGTGATCCGGCGCGGCGGCGACCACCTGCTGTCGCTGATCGAGGGCACGCTGGACATCGCGCGCATCGAGGGCGGCAAGCTGCGGCTGGAGAACAAGCCGATGCGATTCGCCGACTGCATGCTGGAGATCGTGCGGATGTTCGAGCTGCAGGCCGCCGCCAAGGGCATCGCGTTCCGGCGCGTGTTCGGCGGCGCGCAGCCCGACGCGTTGCCCGACGCGTTGCCCGAAATCGTGCGCGCGGACGAAAAGCGCCTGCGCCAGATCCTGATCAACGTGCTCGGCAACGCCGTTAAATTCACGCGCGCCGGGCGGATCGAGTTCCGCGTCAGCTTCGCGCGCGAGATGGCGGTGTTCGAGATCGAGGACACCGGCCCCGGCATCCCGGCCGAGGAGATCGAGCACATGTTCGAGCCCTTCGCGCGCGGCAACGAGGCCGGCGGCGGCACCGGCCTGGGCCTGACGATCAGCAAGATGCTGACCGAGCTGATGGGCGGCGAGATGACGGTGCGCAGCAGTGTCGATGCGGGCGCCCACGGCACGGTGTTCCGCATCCGGCTGTTCCTGCCCGAGGTGCACGGCGCGCGGCTGCCGGCCGAGGCGCCGCGCGCGGCGCGCAGCGGCTATCTCGGCCCGCGCAAGCGCCTGCTCGTCGTCGACAACGAAGAGGTCGAGCGCGAGCTGCTGGTGAGCTTTCTGCAGCCGCTCGGCTTTCAACTCCACACGCTCGCCTCCGGCCACGAGGCGCTCGCGTGGCTGGCCGGGCACGAGGTCGACGCGATCCTGATGGACCTGGCGATGCCCGGCATCGACGGCTGGGCGACGGTGCGCGCGATCCGTTCTCAATCCTTGAGCGCCGCGCCGGTCGCGATCGTCTCAGGCAACGCCTTCGACAAGGGCCTGGACAACGAGGTCGGCATCTCGATCGAAGACTTCATCCTGAAGCCGGTGCGCGTCAACGAGCTGCTCGACTGGCTCGGCGCGCGCCTGCAGCTCGAGTGGGTCAGCGCGGCCCCAGCCGCGCTGGCAGCTACGGAGCCCGAGCATGCGGTCGATGGCGTGCTGCCCGCGGCCGAACAACTGCAGGCGCTCGACGAACTCGTGAGCCTGGGCTACTTCCGCGGCATCGTGCGCAAGCTCGACGAGATCGAGGCCGGCGATGCGTCGCA
>DASYCA010000385.1:0-4362 GCA_036500445.1 Burkholderiaceae bacterium
TCGACGCGGCGCGCAAGCGTGAGCTGCCGGCCTATCCGGCGACGATCGGCGTCGTCACCTCGCTCGACGCCGCGGCGCTGCGCGATGTGCTGGCGGCGATCGCACGCCGCGCGCCGCACTTGCGCGTGATCGTCTACCCGAGCCCGGTGCAAGGAGAGCAAGCGCCTGCACGGCTGGCCCAGGCGATCGCGCTCGCGTCGGCGCGCGCCGAAGTGGAGGTGTTGATCGTCTGCCGCGGCGGCGGCTCGCTCGAGGACCTCTGGGCCTTCAACGACGAAGCCGTCGTGCGCGCGATCTGCGCCGCCGGCATGCCGGTCGTCAGCGGCGTCGGCCACGAAACCGACGTGACCCTGGCCGATTTCGCCGCCGACGTGCGCGCGCCGACGCCGACCGCGGCCGCCGAGCTCGTCGCGCCGACGCGCGAGGCGTGCCTGGACCTGCTGGAAACCTATGCGGAGCTGATCCGGCGCCGCCTCAACGACACGCTGGACCTGCACGCCCAGCGCCTGGACCGCGCCGCGCAGCGGCTGGCGCGGCCGGCCCAGGCCGTGCGCCAGCAGGGCCAGCGGCTGCTGCTGCTCGCGCACCGCCTCGCGAGCCACCCGCCGCGCGCCGTGCTGGCGCAGCACACGCGCCTGGCGACCCTGGAGCTCGCGCTGCGCCAGCGCAGCGCGCAGCGGCTGGCGATGCAGCACCAGCGCCTGGACGCGCTCGCGGCGCGCTTGCGCGCGCTCGACCCGCGTCAGGTGCTGGCGCGCGGCTACGCGTGGCTGAGCGACGACGCGGACCGCGCGGTGATGTCGGTGCAGCAGATCGAGCCCGGCCAGGCGCTGCGCGCGGTGCTGCACGACGGCAGCGCCGAGCTGCTGATCACCCAGGTCCAGCGTCGGACGAGCGCCTGAGCGCTTGTCGGCCGATGCCGCACGCCGGGGCAACTGCCCGCCAAGCTGCCTACAATGACCCAACACCCCCCAACTGCACTGAAGAGGTCAAGATGGAACACACGCTGCCCGCACTGCCTTACGCCCACGACGCGCTCGCCCCGGCGATGAGCAAGGAGACGCTCGAATACCACCACGACAAGCACCACAACGCCTACGTCGTGAACCTGAACAACCTGCAAAAGGGCACCGAGTTCGAGAGCATGACGCTCGAGGCCATCATCAAGAAGGCGACCGGCGGCGTCTACAACAACGCCGCCCAGGTCTGGAACCACACCTTCTTCTGGAGCTGCATGAAGCCGGCCGGCGGCGGCGAGCCCAAGGGCGCGCTGGCCGCGGCGATCACCGCGAAGTGGGGCAACTACGCCGCCTTCAAGGAAGCCTTCACGAAGAGCGCCGTCGGCAACTTCGGCTCGGGCTGGACCTTCCTCGTGAAGAAGGCCGACGGCAGCGTCGACATCGTCAACATGGGTGCCGCCGGCACGCCGCTGACGACCGCCGACAAGGCCCTGCTGACGATCGACGTCTGGGAGCACGCCTACTACATCGACTACCGCAACCTGCGCCCGAAGTTCGTCGAGACCTTCCTGAACTCGCTGGTGAACTGGTCGTTCGCCGAGTCCAATTTCGCGTAAGGCCTTCGTGCCAAGAGTGAAAAGCCGGTCTGCGACCGGCTTTTTTCATTTGGCGAAGGGTTCTCCGCCGAACCTGCTGCCGGCCTTGACTCCGGAGCGGGCGTACCAGCCGACGTTCATCTCGAGCACGTAGCGCACCGGCTTGGTCGAACAGTGGTTGTCCAGCGTCTGCGGCTTCATGTCGTCGACATTGACGACCGTGCCGTCGTCGGCGATGAAGGCGACCGACAGCGGCAGGATCGTGTTCTTCATCCAGAAGCACTGCTGGCGCGGCGCGTCGAAGACGAACAGCATGCCTTCGTTGGTGCCCATGGCCTGGCGGAACATCAGGCCGATCTCCTGCTGCTGTGGCGTCTGCGCGACCTGGACCTGCAGCACGTGCATGCCGGTGGTCAGGCGGATCGTCGGGAGTTGCTGCGGCTGGTCGGTTTGCGCCGCCGCGGCGGCGCTGGCCAGCGCCAGCGACCAGGCCGCGAGGCGGCGGATCGAAAGAAGAATCATGTCGGCGCGGCAGGAGTGGTGGCGCGATTATCAACCGCGGCCGCTGCGCCGCAGCGCGCGAGCGGGGGTTTGACCGCGCCGCCGTTTAGCGTCATATTCAAATCCATGAGTCATGTTCCCCCCGACGGGTTCGCGATGACCGATGCCGAGCCGAGGCTGGACGAGGAAGCGGCCTATCGAGTCGTCAGCTACGGCAGTTTCCAGACCGGGGACAACGACGGCCTGCACGACCATGGGCCGTGCGACGACGCCGACAGCGCGATCCGGATGGCGCGTTTCGTCGTCGACTCCTCGCTGCGCCAGGACGCGGGCGCCGCATCCTCGGCCGAGGAGCTCGCGCGTCGCTACCCCGATTTCGGCGTGATCCCGGTGATCTGGGGCGAGCCCAAGGTGACGTTCAACCCGCACGCGCATGCGCGCGAATCGGCGCCCCACATCTGGGCCGAGCACCAGGCCCGGGAGGCGCGGCGCGAGGCCCGCTCGCGCGAGCCGCACTGGGACCAGGCGCGCGCGCACCAGGAGAAGGTCGCGATGGTGCGCGCGCTCGCGTTCGCCGCCGAGAAGCACCGCGCGCAGCGCACCAGCGCCGTCGACGCCGCGCCCTACATCAACCGCCCGATCGAGCTGGCCCGCGTGCTGACCGAAGAGGGTGGCGTGAGCGACGGCGCGATCCTGTGCGCCGCGCTGCTGCACGACACCTTGCAGGGCAGTGCGACGACGGTCGCCGAGCTGCAGGCCGAATTCGGCCCGATCATCGCCGGCATCGTCGCCGAGGTCAGCGACGACATGAGCCTGCCCAGCGTGCTGCTGCGCCGCCAGGTCCAGCTCGAGCGGGCGGCCGGCATCAGCCGCCGCGCGAAGGTGCTCAAGCTCGCCGACACGATCGAGAACCTGCGCGCGGTGCTGGCCGAGCCGTCCGAACGCTGGCCGCTGAAGAAGCGCCAGGCCTATTTCGACTGGTCCAAGGCCTTGATCGACCAGTTGCGCGGCGTGCACGCACGCCTCGAGGCGATCTTCGACGAGACCTTTCTGCAGCGCCCGGAGGCGTGAGCGCCCGCCGGGGGAGGGCCCGATCAGCGCTGTGCCGTGCCGGGCGCGACGGGCTGGGGCTCGGCTTCGGCGTCCGCGGCGTCGGGGCCCTCGATCGGGGCGATGTTCTGGGCCAGTTGCCCCTTCGGGCCCTGCACCACCTCGAAGCGCACCCGGCCCCCTTGCTTGAGGGTGCGAAAGCCCTCCATCTGGATCGCCGAAAAGTGGGCGAAGATGTCCTCGCCGCCGGCTTCGGGTTCAATGAAGCCGAACCCTTTCGCGTCGTTGAACCATTTGACGGTACCGGTGGCCATGTTGTCTCCCGTGCGCCATCGTTCGTGACGCGGATCACATTTTCCCGCCGCGCGAAATCCACTGTCAAGAACGGGAACACCCCTGGATTCCCTCGCCCGCCGGTGGGTTGCAGGCCTTGTGGAATGGCGCGCCAGCGCAATATGCGAACGGTGCTAACGTGACTACTGTCCCACGCGACCGGCCTCAACTCGATAGAATCAAACCATGCCCGACGAACCCGCGTCCCCCAACAACGCGCCGCCCAACGCGCCGTCCTCGCCCGCCGTGGCGCGGCCGGTGCCGGACGACGGGCAGGGGTCGGTCGTGGCCGAGCGCCGAACGCAAAAGACAGAGCCGCCGCGCATGTACCAGGTGGTACTGCTCAACGACGACTACACCCCGATGGAGTTCGTCGTGATGGTGCTGCAGGAGTACTTCAAACGCGACCTCGAAACCGCGACCCAGATCATGTTGAAGATTCACCATGAGGGCCGGGGCGTCTGCGGCGTCTACTCGAAGGACGTCGCAGCGACGAAGGTTGAATTGGTTCTGGCCGCCGCACGCCGTGGCGGCCACCCGTTGCAATGCATTATGGAGGCCGCATGATTGCCCAGGAACTCGAAGTCAGCCTGCACATGGCGTTCGTCGAGGCGCGCCAGCAGCGCCACGAATTCATCACCGTCGAGCACCTGCTGATGGCGTTGCTCGACAACCCGTCCGCGGCGGAGGTGCTGCGCGCCTGCTCGGCCAATGCCGACGACTTGCGCAAGAGCCTGCTCGGCTTCATCAAGGAAAACACGCCCACCGTCGGCGGCACCGACGAGGTCGACACGCAGCCGACGCTGGGCTTCCAGCGCGTGATCCAGCGCGCGATCATGCACGTGCAGTCGACCGGCAGCGGCAAGAAGGAAGTGACCGGCGCCAACGTGCTGGTCGCGATCTTCGGCGAGAAGGATTCGCAC
>DASYCA010000386.1:0-13748 GCA_036500445.1 Burkholderiaceae bacterium
CAGGTACCAGGAGATCGCCGCGATGTGCAGCACGATCAGCGTGATGATCGTCCACTGCCCGAACAGCCGGTGCCAGTGGGTCAGCGACAGGCTGGTCGGCCCGGAGACGAACTTGATCAACGGGCCGGTGTTGGAGATCTCGTCGTCGGCGAACAGCCCGGTTCCGACCTGCGCCGCCAGCAGCGCCAGCATCGCAAAGACCGAGAACGCACCGAGCGGGTTGTGGCCGACGTCGACATGCTCGTCCGCGCGCCGCTCGCCGCGCAGGTAGCGGCCGAGCGTGGCCGGCGAGTAGATGAAGCTGGCAAACCTCGACCAGCGCCCGCCGACCAGCCCCCACAACACGCGAAAGGCGAGCAGCGCGAAGATCGCATAGCCGAGGCGGAAGTGCCAGGCCATCGCATCGCCGCCGATGTGCGCGCTGGCGATGGAGCCGACCACGCACAGCGCGAGCAGCCAGTGGAAGAGCCGCGTGGGCAGGTCCCACACGCGCGTCGGCGTCAGATCGTCGTTCATCGAGGGCGGCCCGAGTGGTTGCAGCCGCGAAGATACCCGCAAGCGCCGCCCCGCAGCGCCGAGACAGCGCCGCACTCGGGCTTTCCCGAGGGCCGCATCGGGCCGCGTCGGCACCTGCTTACACTCCTGCGGCCTCTTCCCCCACTTTGACAGGCCAGGAGAACCCCGCATGACACGTCCCTTCTCGATCGTTGCGCTGACCGGCGCCGCCCTGCTCGGCTGCGCGATCGCCCTGCCCGCCGCGGCGCAGTTCGCCAAGCCCGAGGACGCGATCAAGTACCGCAAGTCGGCGCTGACCGTGATGGCCACGCACTTCGGCCGGGTCGCCGCGATGGCCAACGGCAAGATCCCGTTCGACGCCAAGGCCGCAGCCGAGAACGCCGAGGTCGCCGCCTACATGTCCAAGCTGCCGTTCGCCGCCTTCATCGACGGCACCGACAAGGGCGAGACCAAGGCCGAGCCGAGGATCTGGGCCGAGAAGGACAAGTTCAACGCCGCCGCGAAGACGATGCAGGACGCGATGGCCAAGCTGGACGTCGTGGCCAAGGGCGGCGACATCGCCGCGATCAAGGCCGCGGCCGGCGAGACCGGCAAGGCCTGCAAGGCCTGCCACGACACTTACCGCAAAGAGTAAACCTCACCCGGGTCCGGCGGACGGGCCTTGGCCGTCCGCTAAAATCCCGTTCCGCTCAGCCCTCCATGGGGCAGCGCGCGGTCGGCATTCGCCGCCAGGAATTCGGGGCACTCCCCGGTCTATGTCCGACGAGACTTCATGACAGTACCCCGCTGCAAGCACCTGCTCCTCGCCGCCTGCCTCGTGCTCGCCACGATCCAGTCGCATGCGCAGCTCGATCCCGACGCGAACAACAACCTGAACGTCTTCACCATCCCCGGCTACTCGGCGGGTGGGACGCCGCGCACGCCCGCGTCGACGCCGGGCCAATCCGTCAACGGGGCGGGAAACGGAAGCAGCAGCGGCCCCAATACACGCGGCCTGCAGAACAATCCCGCGACGAACAACGTCCGCAACAACAACACCGCGTCCGACAACGCACCGCGCCGCTTCGAGCCGCCGCCCAAGCCGAGCGAGTTTCAGAAGTTCGTCGAAGCCGCGACCGGCCGCCTGCTGCCGGCCTTCGGCGCGAGCTTCTTCCGGCAGTCCGCCGACGTCAACTTCAACGCGAACGGCAACGCCGCATCCTCCGCGCTCGACAACGTGCCGGTCTCGGCCGACTACACGGTCGGCCCCGGCGACGAGATCGTGCTGCGCGCGTGGGGCTCGATCGACGTCGACTACCGCAGCACCGTCGACCGCAACGGGATGCTGAACCTGCCCAAGATCGGCAGCTTCAGCGTCGCCGGCGTGAAGGCCTCGGAGCTCGAAAAGCACCTGCAGACCCAGATCGGCCGGCTGTTCACGAACTTCTCGCTCAGCGCGTCGCTCGGCCAGCTGCGCGGCCTGAAGGTCTTCGTCGTCGGCCCCGCGCTGCGCCCCGGCGTGCAGAACCTGCCGAGCCAGTCGACGCTGCTGTCGGCCGTCGTCGCGGCCGGCGGCCCGTCGCCGAGCGGCTCGATGCGCAAGGTGCAGCTGCGGCGCGACAACCGCATCATCTCCGAGCTCGACGTCTACGACTTCCTGGTCCAGGGCGACAAGTCCAAGGACGTGCAGCTGGCCGCCGGCGACGTCGTCGTGTTCCAGCCGGTCGGGCCGCGCGTGGCGATCAACGGCGCGCTCGACACGCCCTCGATCTTCGAGCTGAAGACGCCGCAGGAGCCGGTGAGCGAGGTGCTGCGCTATGCCGGCGGCACGCCCAACCTCGCGAACCCGAACCGGGCCCAGCTCGAGCGCATCGACGTCGCCCAGCCGACCGCGGCGCGCTTCGTCGAGACCTTCCCGCTCGACGCCGGCGGCCTGCAGAAGACGCTGCGCGACGGCGACATCCTGACCCTGCTCGAGATCTCGCCGCAGTTCGCCAACGCGGTGACCTTGCGCGGCCACGTCGCCCAGCCGCTGCGCTACCCGTTCAAGCCCGGCATGCGCATCCGCGACCTGATCCCCGACCGGGACGCACTGATCTCGCCCGACTACTACCGGCGCAAGAACCTGATCGTGCAGGTGCTGTCGGACCAGGACGAGGCGCGCGCGCGGCGTCGCGCGCAGCAGCTGCATCAACAAGGCGGCGCGTACGGCGCGGCGGTGAAGGCCCCGGATGACGCGGCCAGCTCGAGCAACCGCGGCTACCGCAGCCGAAGCAACACGAATGGCTCCGACGACCGCACCGCCGATCGCTCCGACGACCGCGGCAACGATCGCTACGACGACAGCGCCGATGCGGCCACCGACTCGCAGGACGGTGCCAGCGCATCGAGCAGCTCGACCCGCCGCAACAACGACGACACGCGCCGTCGCAACGACCAGATGCTGAACGAGGAGCCGGTGCGCAAGCCGCCGACCCCGCTGTTCGACGAGCTGAACTGGGACTACGCGGTGATCGAGCGGCTCAACACCAAGGACCTGAGCACGCAGGTGATCCCGTTCAACCTCGGCAAGGCGATCCTGCAGGGCGACGACGCGAGCAATGTCGCGCTGATGCCCGGCGACGTCGTCACGATCTACGGGCAGAAGGACATCCGCGTGCCGGTGTCGCGCCAGACCCGGCTGGTCTCGGTCGAGGGCGAAATCGCCTCGCCCGGGGTCTACCAGCTGCAGGCCGGCGACACGCTGCAGACCCTGATCCAGCGCGCCGGCGGGTTCACGCCGCAGGCTTACGTCTACGGGCTGGAATTCAGCCGCGAGGAAACGAAAAAGCGCCAGCGCGAGAACATTGCCGAGGCGATCACGCGGCTGCAGTCGGTGTCGGCGGTCCAGGCCGCGCGCGACGCCGCGAACCGCCGCGACGATGCGGTCGGCGCGCAGTCGACCACCATCGTCAGCAACGCGGCGACGCAGGCGCAGGTCGCGCGGCTGCGCTCGATCCAGCCCAACGGGCGCATCGCGCTCGAACTGTCGCCAGACGCGCAGACGCTCGCGGCGCTGCCGCCGGTGCCGCTGGAGGCCGGCGACCGCGTCGTCATTCCGCCGCGGCCGGGCTTCGTGACGGTGGCCGGCGCGGTCGTCAACAGCAACGCCTTCCTGTGGCGGCCGGGGCGCACCGCGGGCGAATACCTGCGGCTGGCCGGCGCCGACGAGGCGGCCGAGCCGGAGAACATGTTCATCCTGCGCGCCGACGGCACCGTCAGCCACGCCGGCGACAACCGCAGCTTCTTCGGCCGCAACAGCCTGGAGTCGCAGGTGATGCAGCCGGGCGACGCGCTGATCGTGCCGACCCAGCTCGACTTCGAGACCTGGGGCCGCGCGACGATCCGCAACCTGAAGGACTTCGCGACGATCTTCTCGGGCTTCGGCATCGGCATCGCGGCCGTTCACACGATCAACAACTAAGGCCGACCGCCGCGCATGAATCAAGACACCACGCCCGCGGGCGCCGGGCTCGAGCTGGAGGACGACGAGGCCGGCATCAGCCTGACGCAGGCGCTGACCTGGATCGGCGAGGGCAAGCGCCTGGTCGCGATCGTCACGGTCGTCGCCGCGATCGCCTCGGTCGCGATCGGGCTGCTGCTGCCCAAGGTCTACACCGCGCGCACCACGCTGTTGCCGCCGACGCAGCAACAAAGCGGTTCGACCGCGGCGCTGGCCGCACTCGGCTCGCTCGGCGGCCTGGTCGGCGCCACCGCGAAGACGCCGGACGAGCTCTATATCGCGCTGCTGAAGAGCGACAGCGTCGACCGCGAGCTGTCGCAACGCTTCGATCTGATGACGCGCTACAAGGCGAAGAACTACGAGGGCTTGCGCAAGCAGCTTCCGCAATACATCCGCGTGCTGTCCGACAAGAAGAGCGGGCTGATCACCGTCGAGGTCGACGACGAGGACCCGAAGTTCGCCGCCGAACTCGCGAACGCCCACGCCGGCGAGGTCACCAAGGTGCTGGGGCGCCTGGCCGTCTCCGAGGCGCAGTTGCGCCGCGTGTTCTTCGAGAAGCAGTTGACCGACACCAAGGAGCACCTGATCAAGGCCGAAGAGGATCTGCTCCACGTGCAGGAGAAGTCCGGGCTGATCGTGCTGGACAAGCAGGCCGAGGCGCTCGTCGGCAGTGCCGCGCAGGTGCGCGCGCTGATCGCCGAGCGCGAGGTCCAGCTCAAGGTGCTGCGCACCGGCGCGACCGACCAGAACCCCGACGTGATCCGCCTCACGTCCGAGCTGAACGCGCTGCGCGCGGAGCTCGCGCGCATGGAAGCCAAGCAGGGCGGCAACCCCGGTAGCGCGGTCGACATGCCGGTCGGCCAGCTGCCCGGCGCGGCGATCGATTTCGTGCGGGCACGGCGCGAGGTCAAGGTGCAGGAGACGCTGCTCGAGACGATGATCCGGCAGTACGAGTCGGCCAAGCTGGACGAGGCCAAGGAAGGCCCCGTGCTGCAGGTCGTCGATGTCGCGCTGCCGCCGGACCACAAGTCCAAGCCCTCGGTCGCGCTGATCGCGATCGCCAGCACGCTGCTCGCGTTCCTGTGCTCGAGCGGCTTCGTCTTCAGGCGCGGCTTCAGCGCGTGGTCGCGCGAGATGAACCCCGAGGATGCCGCCGCCCGCGCCGCGATGGCCCGCGCCTGGCGCTGGAGGTCCTGAGCGGCGTCCTTCCGGACCAGCGGCTCAGGCGCCGCTCAGCACCCGCGCGAAGATCGCGCTGTCGACGTTCCCGCCGGTCAGCGCGACGCCGATGCGCCGCCCCTGCCAGCGCTCGCGCTGCTGCAGCGCCCCGGCGAGCGCGGCGGCGCCGGCGCCTTCGGCCACGTTGTGGGTGTCGGCAAACAGCGCGCGCATCGCGTGGGCGACCTCGCCGTCGGTGACCGCGATGACGTCCTCGACCTCGCGGCGGATCACCGCCAGCGCCTGCTCGTCGGGCACCCGGCAGGCCATGCCGTCGGCCAGCACCGTCGTGACCGGCGCCTCGACCGCATGGCCGGCGTGAAACGATTGTTGATAGGCCGTCGCGTGGGCCGAGACGACGCCGATGATGCGGGTCGCCGCGCCGACATGCGCACGCGCCGCCGCGCAGGCGCAGATTCCCGAGCCTTGCCCGATCGGCACGAACACCGCCTCGGGCGCGTAGCCGGGTGCGAACGATTCGAAGAACTCGATCCAGTAGGTCGCGACGCCGCGCACCAGGTCGTCGTGGTAGGAGGGCACCATGTGCAGCGCCTGCGCCTCGGCCAGCCGGCCGGCATGCTCACGCGCGGCCTGGAAGTCGTCGCCGTGCTCGATCAGCTCGACGCCGAGCGCGCGCATCGCGGCGTTCTTCTCGATCGAATTGCCATGCGGCACGACGATCGTCGCCTGCAGGCCGTGGCGCCGCGCCGCGAAGCCAACCGACTGGCCGTGGTTGCCGCGCGTCGCGCTGATCACGCCGCGCACGTCGGGCTCGCGCCGGCGCAGCGCATCGAAGTACACGAGGCCGCCGCGCAGCTTGAACGCGCCGACGCCGGTGTGGTTCTCGTGCTTGACCCAGACCTGCGCGCCGACGCGCTGGTCGAGCAGCGGCCAGCGCTGCTGCGGGGTCGGCGGCATGGCGGCACGCACGATGCGCAGCGCATCGATCATCGGGTCGTGGTCGAACACGGTCGCTCCTTTCGAGGGTGGTGAATTCAGCGTGACGCGCCCGCGCGGCGTGGCCGGCGTGTGCGCGGCGATGACGAGGTGGTCGGGCGCGAGACGCGGCACGGGTCGTCCGCTCAGAGCGCCAGCTCGCCGCGCACGCAACTCACGCTGCCGCCGCCGACCCAGACCGTGCCGGCTTCGCGCACGAGGTGCACGCGCCCGGCGCGCGCGAGCCGCGTGCCTTGCGCGGCCACATAGGACTCGGGCGCGACACCGCTGCCGATCAGCCATTGCGCGAGGCTCGCGTTCAGGCTGCCGGTGACCGGGTCTTCGTAGCCCGGCCCCTCGCCGATCAGCGCGCGCACCTCGAATTGCACGTCGAGCCCGGCCGCGTGCGCACCGACGACCCCGAGCTTGATGCCGCGCAGCGCGGCCCAATCCGGTGCCAGCGCCAGCACGGCCTCGGCCGAGGCGAGCCGGACGGCGCTCCAGCCCGGGCCGTTGTCGACCCATTGGTGATCGAGAATGGCGCCGCGTTCGAGCTTCAGCGCGCCGACGATGCGCCCGAGCAGCTCGTCGTCCAGCGGGCCGGTGCGCACGCAGGGCGGCGCGGCGAACGCGAGCCGCGTGCCGCTGCGGCGCACGCGGATCAGCCCGGCGGCGCACTGCTGCACGACCTCGCCCGCGCTGCGCGCGACGCCGCCGGCCTCCAGCCACGCATGGCAGCTGCCGAGCGTCGGGTGGCCGGCGAACGGCAGCTCGCGGTGCGGCGTGAAGATGCGCACGCGGTAGTCGGCCGCCGGATCGGTCGGCGGCAGCAGGAAGGTGGTCTCGCTCAGGTTCGTCCAGCGCGCGAACGCGGCCATCCGGTCGTCGCCGAGGCCCTGCGCGTCGTGCACGACCGCAAGGGGATTCCCAAGCAACGCGCTGTCGGTGAACACATCGACCTGCGTGAATTTGCGGTTCATGCGCGATGCTCCCGCAAGGCCTGCCCGAGCATCGCGACGCCGCGTTCGATCACGTCCGGCGCGACGGTCACGAAGGACAGGCGCAGCGTGTTGTGCATCGGCTGCTCGGCGAAAAACGCGGCGCCCGGCACATAGGCCATGCCGAGTTCGACCGCCTGGGGCAGCAGCGCGGTCGCGTCGACACCCTCGGGCAGCTCGACCCAGAAGAACATGCCGCCGCTCGGCACCGCCCAGCGGCAGCCGGCCGGCAGATGCGTTTCGAGCGCCGCGCGCATCGCATCGCGCTGCGCCTTGTAGCGCGCCCGGATCGTCGGCACGTGGTCGCGCAGGAAGCCGTTGCGGATCACTTCGAACACGATGCGCTGGTTGAAGCCCGGGGTGTGCAGGTCGGCCGCCTGCTTGGCCTGCAGCAGCTTGGGGCCGAGCGCCTTCGGGGCGATCACGTAGCCCAGGCGCAGCCCCGGTGCGAGCACCTTCGAGAACGAGCCGAGGTAGACCGTGCCCTCGCTCCAGCGCGCGGCCAGCGGCGCCGGGGGTTCGGCATCGAACCACAGGTCGCCGTAGGGGTTGTCCTCGACCAGCGGCAGGCCGATCGCGCGTGCCTTCTCGGCGAGCGCCGCGCGACGCGCCTCGCTCATGCAGCGGCCGCTCGGGTTCTGGAAATTCGGCAGCAGGTAGAGGAAGCGCGCGCCCTGGACCGCATCCAATCCCTCGGCCAGCGGGCCGTTCTCGTCGCCCGCGAGCGTCACGACCTCGGGCTCGTAGGGGGCGAACGCCTGCAGCGCGCCGAGGTAGGTCGGCGCCTCGACCGCGATGCGGCTGCCCGCGTCGATCAGCACCTTACCGACCAGATCGAGCCCCTGCTGCGAGCCGGTCGTGATCAGGACCTGGTCCGGATCGACGACGAGGCCCTTGCCCGCCATCTCGCCCGCGACCCATTCGCGCAGCGGGCCGTAGCCTTCGCTCGCCGCGTACTGCAGCGCCTCGCGCGGCGCCTCGCTCAGCACGCGCGCGCTGGCCTCGCGCATCGCCTCGATCGGGAACGAGTCGGGCGACGGCAAGCCGCCTGCCAGCGAGATGATCCCGGGCCGCTCGGTGACCTTCAGGATCTCGCGGATCACCGACGGGTTCATGCGCTCGGCGCGCCGCGCCAGGGTCCAGGGGGAGTTGCTCATCGAAAAGCTCCGGCGTTCAGGGTTTCAGGGGTTGAGGGGGCTGAGGGGCTGAAAAGGATTCAGGTCCGCGCCGGCATCTTCTTGCCGACGAAGACGACGCCGATCACGGCCAGTGAAAACAGCAGCGTCGCCGGCTCCAGACGCTCGCCGAGCACCGGCACCGCAAACAGCAGCGCGAGAAAGGGCTGCACCAGTTGCACCTGGCTGACGCGCACGGTGCCGCCGAGCGCGAGGCCGCGGTACCAGGCGAAGAAGCCGAGCCACATCGAGAACAGCGTCAGGTAGCTGAAGCCGCCCCAGGCGCTCGCGCGCACCGGTTGAGCGGGCCACAGCGCGAGCGTGACCGGCAGCGTCAGCGGCAGGCTCAGCACCAGCACCCAGCAGATCACCTGCTCGGCGGGCAATTCGGTCGCGACGCGCGCACCGGCGACGTAGCCGAGCGCCGTGGCCAGCACCGCCAGCAGCAACAGGCCATCGGCGCCCGAAAGGCGGCCGCTGCCCTTGTACGCGGCAAAGCACAAGACCATCGCGCAGCCGAGCGCGGCACAGGCCCAGAAGCCGTTCGACGGCCGCTGGCGCAGATACAGCGCGGCACCGATCGCGGTCGCGAGCGGCATCAGGCCGGTCACGACCGCGGCGTGCATCGCATCGACCTCGCGCAGCGCCAGGCTCAGGAACAACGGAAAGCCGACGACGGTGCCGAGCGCCGAGGTCAGCAGCGCGGGCACATGGCGGCGCTGCACGCGCGGCGCCTTCGTCGTCCACAGGTACGCGATGCTGAGCAGGCCGGCGAAGGCGGCGCGCCCGGCGGTGACGAACAGCGGCGGCAACTGCGGGTCGGAGGCCGGCCCGACGGCCAGCCGCGTCATCGGCAAGGTCATCGAGAAGATCACGACGCCGAGCAGGCCCAGCCAGAGCCCGAGCGCCTCGTCCCGGGCCGGGTCCCGCGCTGGCGTTCTGGTCTTCTCGGGCGTGCAGGCACTGAGCGTCATGCCGCCAGTCTACGACCGCAGACCAGCACAGAAGCAGTACACTTTGTGCCTTGGTTGCCGGATCTGTATCGGTGATCATGCCAGTACAACTCTTCAGCCCATGCTCGATTCCCTTCAGCCCGACGCCGCCCCGCTGTCCCGCGAGGCCGACGCGACGCTCACCGAGCAGCTCGCCGGGCGTTTTCGCGAGCAGATCCGCGAGCGCGCGATCGCGCCGGGCGCGCGCTTGCCGTCGGTGCGCGAGTGCGCGCGCCGCCACGGCGTGAGCCCGCACACGGTCGTCGCGGCCTATGACCAGTTGCTCGCGCTCGGGCTGGTCGAGGCGCGCAAGCAGCGCGGCTTTTACGTGCGCGAGCCGGCGTCCGGCCGGGCGGCCGCCGGCGTCGAGGCCGATCGCGTGCCGAGCCACCCTTTGCCGGTCAGCGCGACCTCGCTGATCCGCGGCATGTTCCAGCCCCCCGGCGCGCGGCCGATGCCGGGGCTGGGCACGCTGCCCTCCGAGTGGCTGGACCTGCCGTTGCTGGCCGCCGCGCTGCGCAAGGTCAGCACCGGCGCGCAGCTCGGTGCGGTCTCGCTGCGCTACGGCGACCCGGCCGGCGAGCCGCGGCTGCGCCAGGCCCTGGCCGCCAAGCTGGCCGATTTCGGCGTGCGCGCCTCGGCCGGGCAGATCGTCACGACGGTCGGCGCGACCCAGGCACTCGACATCGTCACCCGCACGCTGCTGCGCGCCGGCGACAGCGTGCTGGTCGACGAGCCGGGCTGGTCGGTCGAGTACGCGCGCCTGGCCGCGCTGGGGCTGCGCGTGCTGCCGGTGCCGCGCGGTGAAGACGGCCCCGATCTCGCGGTGATGCAGCGGCTGATCGAGGCGCAACGGCCGGGGCAGCGCCCGCGCCTGTACGTGACCGTCTCGGTGCTGAGCAACCCGACCGGGGCGTCGCTGTCGCTGCAGGCCGCGCACCGCGTGCTGCAGCTCGCGCAGGCGCACGACCTGCACATCGTCGAGGACGACACCTACGCCCACCTCGCGCCCGCGCATCTGCCGCGCATGGCCGCGCTGGACGCGCTGGAGCGCACGATCTACGTCTCGGGTTTCTCGAAGATCCTGGTGCCGAACTGGCGCGTCGGCTTCATCGCGGCGCCCGCCGGGCTGGTCGACCGGTTCATCGACACCAAGCTGCTGACGACCTTGACGACGCCGGGCATCACCGAGCTGGCGGTCGCGCATTGCCTGGAGCAGGGGCTGCTGCGGCGCCACGCCGAGCGCGTGGCGGGCAAGCTCGACCTGGCACGGGCGCGCACCGTGCGACTCGCCGAGGCGCACGGCTGCCGCTTCGCGGCGCCGCCGCGCGGGCTGTTCGGCTGGGTCGACGTCGGCGTCGACACCGAGAGGCTGGCCCAGCTGATGCTTGCAGAATGGCTGATCGCGCCCGGCGCGCTGTTTCACGCCACGCCCCGGGCGACCACCCTGATGCGGGTCAATTTCGCGACCAGCCAGGATCAGCGCTTTTGGCGCGCGCTGGATCGAACCCGCGCCGAACTGTAGAAAGACCCCCGCAGCCACGGTGTATCCGCGGCCCCGGGGGGCAGGTCAGAATAGCCAGACATGGACGGCGAGCTGTTTGATTCCACAATCCCCTTTGGCGAGCCCGAGCTCCTGAAGGCCACGGCCTATCGCCGCTACCTCGACGAGCTCGACGCCGACAGCGTGCCGGGCGAGACCTCGCGGATGTCCAACCTGAGCCCGTCGCTGCAGGCCGACCTGCAGCGCGCCGACATGCGCGGCGGGGTCTCGGAGACGGTCGAGGTGATCGCCGCCTGCGTCAGGCATTCAACGAGAGTGATCGTTTACTTGCAATGTGCCGGCCGGGTCTTGCCGCTGACCTTGTTCCCGCACGAGCGGCTGGTGCATTGCCCGATGGACCTGGGCGAATTCGTCGAACGCCACCTGCCGCAGGCCCGCGTGATGCACCTGGAGCCGGCGACCTTGCGGCCGCCCGGCGACCCGGACCGCGAGCTGATCGGCGAGAGCCGCATGTACCACCCGCTGTCGCCGCTGCTCTGGGAACTGGCGATGCGCGGGCCGCGCCGAGAATTGTTGCCTGAAATCGCCGGCCCGGCCGTTTACCGGGTCGCGCCGGGCCTGAGCATGGCGACGCTGCCGGCGACCGGCGCGATCAAGTCGGCGATCGAGCGGCTGCGGCGCAAGACGATGCCGCTGGGCAGCATCGCCGGCTGGCCGGCCTTCGACCGCGAACGCGCGGCGCGGCTGCTGAATGCGCTGTACCTGCAGGCCGGGCTGATCGTCAGCCGATCCCACCCCGAAGCGTCGCGCGACGGCTGGTTCTAGGGCCGTCTACTTCGCGCCCAGGAGTTCCCAGCGCTCCAGGGTTGCGAGCAACTCGTCGTCGATCTTCGCGTGGCGCGTCTGCGCCTTCATGGCCCGGTCCGGCTCGGCGGTGTAGGACTCCGGCCGGGCCAGGAACTCGCCGAGCTCCTTTTGTTCCGCCTCGAGCGCCTCGATGCGCTTGGGCAGCTCGTCCAGCTCGCGCTGTTCCTTGTAGCTGAGCTTGCAGGCCTTCGGCGCCGGTGCGGCGACGGCGGCGACGCCCTTGGCAACGGGCGGCGGGGTGTCCTTCGGCCGGGCTCGCGCGGCCTGCTCGCGCAGCGTCCGGGCGCGATCGCGTTGAACCTTCCAGTCTTCGTAGCCGCCCTCGTACTCGCGCCAGCGGCCGGGCGATTCGTCGCCCTCCCAGACGATGGTGCTGGTCACGACGTTGTCCAGAAAGCGCCGGTCGTGGCTGACGAGGAAGACCGTGCCCTTGTAGCCTTGCAGCAGCTCCTCGAGCAGCTCGAGCGTGTCGATGTCCAGGTCGTTGGTCGGCTCGTCCAGCACCAGCACGTTGGCCGGCAGCGCGAACAGGCGCGCGAGCAGCACGCGGTTGCGCTCGCCGCCGCTCAAGGTGCGCACCGGCGAGTTCGCGCGCTCGGGCGAGAACAGGAAGTCGTTCAGGTAGCTCATCACGTGCTTGCGCTGGCCGGCGAACTCGACCCACTCGCTGCCCGGGCTGATCGTGTCGGCCAGCGTCGCATCCAGGTTCAGCGTGCTGCGCATCTGGTCGAAGTACGCGACCTCGAGCTTGCTGCCCTGGCGGATCGCGCCGCGCTGCGGCTGCAGCTCGCCGAGGATCAGTTTCAGCAGCGTCGTCTTGCCGGCGCCGTTCGGGCCGATCAGGCCGACCTTGTCGCCGCGCAGGATGGTCGCGCTGAAGTCCTTCACGATGACCTTCTCGGTCTCGCGATCGCCGAAGCTGAGCGAGACTTCTTTCAGCTCGGCGACGATCTTGCCGCTGGGCGCGCCGGAATCGATCTCGAGTTTCACCTGGCCGAGCGAATCGCGGCGCTTCTGGCGCTGGTCGCGCAGCACTTCGAGCCGCTGAATGCGCGCGACGCTGCGCGTGCGCCGCGCCTCGACGCCCTTGCGGATCCAGACCTCTTCCTGCGCGAGCAATTTGTCCGCGCGGGCGCTGGCGAGCGCGTCGGAGGCGAGCTGCTCCTCCTTCATGCGCTCGTAAGCGCTGAAATTGCCGGGGTAGCTGCGCAGGATGCCGCGGTCGAGCTCGATGATGCGGGTCGCGACGCCGTCGAGGAAGGCGCGGTCGTGGGTGATCAGCATCACGCTGCCCTTGAAGCCGCGCAGCAGCTCCTCCAGCCACGCGATCGAATCGAGGTCGAGGTGGTTGGTCGGCTCGTCCAGCAGCAGCACGTCGGGCACCGCGACCAGCGCCTGCGCGAGCGCGACGCGCTTTTTCATCCCGCCGGAGAGCTGGCCGATCTCGCGCGTGCCGTCCAGGTGCAGTTGAGCCAGCGTCGTCTCGACGCGCTGCTCCCAGGTCCAGGCGTCGAGCGCCTCGATGCGCGTCTGCAGTGCGTCCAGGTCGACGCCCTCGGCGTGCTCCTCGTAGGCCTGGCGCACCGCGCGCGCCTCGGCGACACCCTCGCTGACGGCCTCGAACACGCTGTGCCCGGGCTCGAACACCGGCTCCTGCGCGACATAGCAGATGCGCACGCCCTGCGTCATCTGGAGCAGCCCGTCGTCGAGTTTCTCAAGGCCGGCGATGATCTTCAGCATCGACGATTTGCCGGCGCCGTTGCGCCCGATCAGGCCGAGGCGCTCGCCGGCGTCGAGCGAGAACGCGGCGTTGTCGAGCAGGGCCACGTGGCCGAAGGCCAGGTGGGCGTTGGAGAGGGACAGCAAAGCCATGGGAACACGCGTGGCCACGGCGCGTCACGCGCGGGCCTTGAAAGGGTAAACGCGGATTATCCCTGCACGGCGGCTTCCAGCGCGTCGATGAACATCTCGGCCACCTCGAACCCGCTCTGCGTCGCAATTTCCTGGAACCCGGTCGGGCTGGTGACGTTGATCTCGGTCAGGCAGTCGCCGATCACGTCG
>DASYCA010000387.1:0-11456 GCA_036500445.1 Burkholderiaceae bacterium
GCGAGTCGATCGCCGCCAAGGAGCTGCTGGAGGCGGAGTGGGGCGTCGGCGCCAACGTGTGGAGCTGCCCGAGCTTCAACGAGCTGGCGCGCGACGGCCACGCCGCCGAGCGCCACAACCTGCTGCACCCGACCGACGCGCCGCGCAAGTCGTTCGTCGAATCGCAGCTGGCGCCGCACGACGGGCCGGTGGTGGCGTCGACCGACTACATCCGCAGCTACGCCGAGCAGATCCGCGCCTTCATCCCGCGCGGCCGCACCTACAAGGTGCTGGGCACCGACGGCTACGGCCGCTCGGACTTCCGCGGCAAGCTGCGCGAGCACTTCGAGATCAACCGCCACTACATCGTCGTCGCGGCGCTGAAGGCGCTCGCCGATGAGGGCACGGTGCCGATGGCCAAGGTCGCCGAGGCGATCAAGAAGTACGGCATCAACGCCGACAAGATCAACCCGCTCTACGCTTGATCTGTCCACCCATAAATCGAACGGAGATAACAAAAATGGCACTGGTGGAAGTCAAGGTCCCGGACATCGGGGACTTCGCGGAAGTGGAAGTCATCGAGCTGATGGTCAAGCCCGGCGACACGGTCAAGGCCGAGCAGTCGCTGATCACGGTCGAGAGCGACAAGGCCTCGATGGAGATCCCGTCCTCGCACGCGGGCGTCGTCAAGGAGCTGAAGATCAAGCTCGGCGACAAGGTCAAGGAAGGGTCGGTCGTGTTGGTGCTGGAGGCGGCGGGCGCTGCGGCGGCGGCGCCGGTTGCGGCACCGGCCCCCGCCGCGGCGGCACCCGCGCTCGCGCCTGCTGCTGCCGCTGTGCCGGCGGCCAGCGCCGGCCCGGTCGATGTCGTCGTCCCCGACATCGGTGACTTCGACGAGGTCACCGTGATCGAGGTGATGGTCAAGTCCGGCGACACGATCAAGGTCGAGCAAAGCCTGATCACGGTCGAGAGCGACAAGGCCTCGATGGAGATCCCGTCCTCGCACGCCGGCGTCGTCAAGGACGTCAAGGTCAAGGTCGGCGACAAGGTCGCGAAGGGCAGCCTGGTCGCGGTCGTGCAGGCCGCCGGCGGCGCTGTGGCCCCGGCCGCGGCCGCGGCATCCACACCCGCGCCCGCGCCCGCACCGGCGGCCGCAGCGGCGCCCGCGCCGGCCAGTGCGAGCGCCCCGGCGCCCGCGGCCGACAAGGCGGTCCCGACCGCCGCGCTGCCGGCCCACGAACCGACCGCCGCGCAGGGCGTGCTGCCGCATGCGTCGCCGACGATCCGCAAGCTCGCCCGCGAGCTCGGCGTCCCGCTGGCCGAGGTCAAGGGCACCGGCCCGAAGGGGCGCATCACCCAGGAAGACGTGCACGGCTTCGTCAAGGGCGTGATGGCCGGCAGTGTGCAGACGCAGGCGCAGAAGGCCTCGGCCCCCGCGGCCGCCGCCGGCGGCGGCATCCCGGGGTTGCTGGCCTGGCCCAAGGTCGATTTCACGAAGTTCGGCCCGGTCGAGCGCAAGGACCTGTCGCGCATCAAGAAGATCAGCGGCGCGAACCTGCACCGCAACTGGGTGCTGATCCCGCACGTCACGAACAACGACGACGCCGACATCACCGAGCTCGAGGCCTTCCGCGTCTCCACCAACAAGGAGAATGAAAAATCCGGCGTGAAGGTCACGATGCTCGCGTTCGTGATCAAGGCGGTGGTCTCGGCGCTGAAGAAGTTCCCCGAGTTCAACACCAGCCTGGACGGCCAGGGTGACCAACAGCAGCTCGTCTACAAGCAGTACTTCCACATCGGCTTCGCGGCCGACACGCCGAACGGCCTGGTCGTGCCGGTTTTGCGCGACGCCGACAAGAAGGGCGTGCTGCAGATCAGCGCCGAGATGGGCGAGCTTGCGAAGAAGGCGCGCGACGGCAAGCTGGCGCCGGCCGACATGAGCGGCGGCTGCTTCTCGATCAGCTCGCTCGGCGGCATCGGCGGGACGCACTTCACGCCCATCATCAACGCGCCCGAGGTCGCGATCCTGGGCCTGTCCAAGAGCGCGATGAAGCCGGTCTGGGACGGCAAGCAGTTCGTGCCGCGCCTGACCTTGCCGCTGTCGCTGTCGTATGACCACCGCGTCATCGACGGCGCGCTGGCGGCGCGCTTCAACGCGTACCTGGGGCAGGTGCTGGCCGACTTCCGCCGCGTTCTTCTTTGAAGCGCGACAGATGACGACCGTCGTGGTGGTCCGCAAGGGCGGCACCGTGGCCATCGCCGCCGACACGCTGGTCACCTTCGGGGACACGCGGCTGGCGCATGGCTACGAGGCCAACATGAAGCTGTTCAAGGTGGGTGACTCGTGGATCGGGATGGCCGGCACGACCGCGCACTTCCCGGTGCTGCGGCGTGCGCTCGAGGCCTTGCCGGCCGATGAGCTGAAGCTTTATTCGCGCGACCAGGTGTTCGACACCTTCCTGCGCCTGCATCCGAAGTTGAAAGAGAACTTCTTCCTGAATTCCAAGGAGGAAGACTCCGATCCGTACGAGAGCTCGCAATTCACCGCGCTGATCGCGAACCACGCCGGCATCTTCGGCGTGTACTCGTACCGCGAGGTGTTCGAGTTCGACCGCTTCTGGGGCATCGGCACCGGCCGGGCGTTCGCGCTCGGCGCGATGTACGCGGCCTATGACAAGGCGAAAAGCGCGCTCGAGCTGGCCGAGCTCGGCGTGCGCGCCGGCTGCGAATTCGACAAGAATTCCAGTGGGCCGATCAACGCCCACACCATCAAACTCAAAGTAGCGAAAGGCTGACCATGGCCCTCATCGACATCAAGGTGCCGGACATCGGCGACTTCAAGGACGTGGCGGTGATCGAGCTGCTCGTCAAGCCCGGCGACACGGTCAAGGCCGAGCAGTCGCTGATCACGGTCGAGAGCGACAAGGCGTCGATGGAGATCCCGTCGTCGCAGGCGGGGGTGGTGAAGGAGGTGAAGGTCAAGGTCGGGGATGTGATCAACGAGGGGTCGGTGATCGTGTCGCTGGAGGCGTCGGGGGCGGCGGCAGCGGTGGCGGCGCCGAGCACGGCGGCTGCGCCGCCGCCGCCCCAGCCCTCCCCCAGTGGGGGAGGGAGTGCGCCCGCACCGGTCGCATCGACCTACGCCGGCGGCGCCGACACCGAATGCGACCTGGTCGTGCTCGGCGCCGGCCCGGGCGGTTATTCGGCCGCGTTCCGCGCCGCCGACCTCGGCATGAAGGTCGTGCTGGTCGAGCGTTTCGCAACCCTCGGCGGCGTCTGCCTGAACGTCGGCTGCATCCCGTCCAAGGCGCTGCTGCACGTCGCCTCGGTGATGGACGAGGTCAAGCACTTCGACAGCTACGGCATCACGTTCGCGGCACCGCAGATCGACCTCGCCAAGCTCAAGACGCACAAGGAAAAAGTCGTCGGCAAGCTGACCGGCGGCCTCGCCGCGATGGCCAAGATGCGCAAGGTCACGGTCGTGCAGGGCAGCGCCGAATTCCTCGACCCGTTCCACCTGACCGTGGCTCTCGCCAAGGGCGGCACGCAGACGGTGAAATTCAAGCAGGCCATCATCGCGGCCGGCTCCGAGGCGGTGAAGCTGCCGTTCCTGCCGAAGGACGATCCGCGCGTCGTCACCTCGACCGGTGCGCTCGAGCTGCGCCAGAACCCGAAGAAGATGCTGATCGTCGGCGGCGGCATCATCGGGCTGGAGATGGGCACGGTCTATTCGACGCTGGGCGCGCGCCTGGACGTGGTCGAGATGCTCGACGGCCTGATGCAGGGCGCCGACCGCGACCTCGTGAAGGTCTGGCAGAAGATGAACGCGCCGCGCTTCGACAACATCATGCTGAAGACCAAGACCGTCGGCGCCGAGGCGACCCAGGACGGCATCCTGGTGAAGTTCGAGGGCGAGGGCGGCTTGAAGGAGCAGCTCTACGACATGGTGCTGCAAGCGGTCGGCCGGGTCCCGAACGGCAAGCGCATCGGCGCCGACAAGGCCGGCGTCGCGGTGACCGAGCGCGGCTTCATCCCGGTCGACATCCAGATGCGCACCAACGTGCCGCACATCTTCGCGATCGGCGACATCGTCGGCCAGCCGATGCTGGCGCACAAGGCGGTCCACGAGGCGCACGTCGCGGCCGAGGTCGCGGCCGGCGACAGCAAGGCCGCGTTCGACGCGCGCGTGATCCCGAGCGTCGCCTACACCGACCCGGAAGTGGCCTGGGTCGGCGTGACCGAGGACGAGGCCAAGGCCAAGGGCATCAAGGTCAAGAAGGGGCTGTTCCCGTGGAACGCCTCGGGCCGCGCGATCGCGAACGGCCGCGACGAAGGCTTCACGAAGCTGCTCTTCAGCGAAGAGACGCACCAGATCGTCGGCGGCGGCATCGTCGGCACGCACGCCGGCGACATGATCGGCGAACTCGCGCTCGCGATCGAGATGGGCGCCGATGCGTTCGACATCGGCAAGACCATCCACCCGCACCCGACGCTGGGCGAGACGATGGGGCTGGCGGCCGAGGCCTTCGAAGGCGCCTGCACCGACCTGCCGCCGGTCAAGAGGTAAGTTCGTTCAGGGCTTGCGCACCGGCGGAGCCGCCTTCGTGGCGGGGGCCGGCGCCGACGGCGCCTGCATCGGTGCCGGGATCGGCAGCGGCGCGCTTTCGGCCAGCTTCTTCGCGCGCTCGTCGAGCTCGCTGCGGTCGACGTTGAGCGTCTCGGCGACCAGCGTCGGGCAGCGCATCGGCGCATCGTCGCCCTGCGACCAGCCGGACGCGTCGGTGGCGACGTTCTCGCTGCGGGCGACGCCGAGCTGCGGGATCAGCTGGTACATCGCGGCCTGCGTGCGCACGTAGGCGAAGCCGAGGTCGTATTCGGCGTTCGCGTAGGCGCGGCGCGCGGTGTAGAGCTCGTTCTCGGCGTTCAGCAAGTCGAGCAGGCTGCGCTGGCCGATGTCGAACTGCTGGTGATAGGCGTCGCGCGCCTTCTGGATCGCCAGCGTGTTCTGGTCCAGGTAGATCAGCTGGTCGACCAGCTTCCGGGTGTCGTTGTAGGCGATCGCCATCGTCTGGCGGGTGTCGCGGCAGGCCTTGTCGCGCAGGTCGGTCGCCTGGTTCAGCAGGTTCGTCTGCTGGTGCACGCGGGCCTGGTCGGAGCCGCCATTGAAGAGGTTCCAGCTCAGCACGATCTCGGCCGCGGTGTCGCTTTTGCGGTCCTGGATCGCGTCGACGTTGTTGCCGACGGTGCCGCGCAGGCGCGCGTCGATGCGCGGTTGATAGGGCGCCTTGCGGCCTTCGACGGAGGAGCGCGCCGAGCGCAGCCCTTCGATCGCCGCGCTGACCGCGGCGCTGCGGCTCACCGCGACGGCCATCGCGTCGCCCGGCGAGGCCGGCAGGCCGGTCTTCATCATCGTGATGACCGGCAGCTCCTTCGGCGGCGCGACGCCGATCACGCGCTGGTAGCGCACCGTGACGTCGTGCAGGTTCGCGACCTCGGTCGTCAGGTTCGATTCGGCCAGCGCGACGCGCGCGCCGGCCTGCTCCAGGTCGACCCCGCGGCCGACGCCGGCCTTGAAGCGCGACTGGATCTGCAGGTACGCGAAGCGGTGCTGCACGTAGTTGTCTTCAGCCAGCTGCACCAGGCGCCGATAGCGCTGAACGTCGAAGTGCGCGCGTGCGGCTTCGAGCGCGGTCTGCTCGGTCACGTCCATCAGCTCGAAGTAGCGGGCGAGGCGGTCGTGGCCGGCGCGGTCGACGTCGTTCTTCGTGCCCAGGCCGTCCCACAGCAATTGGCTCAAGGTGAGGCCGGCCTCGGCGCGGTTCAGCGGCAGCGAGACCGGGTCGCGGTTCGTGATGCGATCGGTGTCGCGCCCGATGTTGGCGTTGAGGTCCAGGCGCGGATAGAAGCCGCCGCGTGCCGCATCGACGGCGTCGGCCGAGGCACGGTAGGCGTTGAATCGCGCGGTGACTTCCGGGTTGGTGTTGAGGGCTTGCTCGACGGCGGTGCGCAACGGATCGGCCGGCTGCTGTGCTTGAGCGGTGAGGGAAGCGAGCAGAAGCGCGATCGCTGAGCAAATTTGTCGATTGAATGTCATCTGAATTCCAGAGCTGGTGAGCGGCATCGTTGAGGGCGCCGCACCAGCCGCCCGTCCTTACTACCGTGGCGCGAGTCTATTGAGCTGGAGGCGGCGGGTCTCCCGAGGTCTAGGGGGATAGGAAAACAAATTCACGGGAACTGTGATGGAGTCGGCGTTGTAGCAACGCTCATCTCAAGAAACTTTGTTTGCGACATTAGATTTTGCCCGCCTTGCGCGTGGCTTGTCGCGCGTGGACAAATATTGACAATCTGAACGGGAGGCCTCAAGAAATGCGCTGCACGGACGAGAACAAGGCGTTGGCCCGAGTAGGCCCTATGCATGCGCCCCGTGACTCTTGCCGTCTCCTCCCTCGCCGACGCGCTGCCCTCCGCACGGCAGGCGTGCGAGATGGCACGGCGCGTCGTGCATCCCTGGCGCACCTGGCTCGTGCGCCTCTTGCTGGCGCTGCTGGTCGGCCACGCGTTCGCGCCGCGCGCGTGGGATGCCGATGCGATGCTGCACGCCGCGAAGCCGCTCGGACCGCAGGCGATCTCGGGCGCGCGTGCGTTGCAGGCGTTGCTCGCAAGCCTCACGGGGCAGGAGGAATTGGCGCGGCTGGAGGCGATCAACCAGTTCTTCAACCGCCGCATCGTGTTCGGCACGGACCAGGAGGTCTGGGGCCAGGAAGACTATTGGGCCTCGCCGCTCGAGATGATGGGCAAGGGGCGCGGCGATTGCGAGGATTACGTGATCGGCAAGTACTTCAGCCTGGCCGCCAGCGGCATGCCGATCCGCCGCTTGCGCCTGGTGTACGTGCGCGCGACGATCGGCGGCCCGGGCGGCGAGGTCGTCGCGCACATGGTGCTGGCCTACTACGCGACGCCGGGCGCCGAGCCCTTGATCCTGGACAGCCTGATCGGCGAGATCCGCCCGGCCTCGCGGCGCACCGACCTCGAGCCGGTGTTCAGCTTCAACGGCGAGGGCCTGTGGCAGGGCGTCGGCGCGACGAGCGCGGGCGACCCGGTCGCGCGGCTCTCGCGCTGGCGCGACGTGCTCGCGAAGGCGCGCGCGGAGGGGTTTCCATGACACACGACGAAGAAGGGAGGCGACCATGTCGCTGATCCGCCAGATCTGGTTGCTGCTGCTGGGCACCTTGCTGCTCGCGCTGGTGGCCAGCGTCACGATCAATGTCAGCTCCGCGCGCGACACGCTGCAGACGCAGCTGCGCCTGAAGAACAGCGACAACGCGACCGCGCTGGCGCAGGTGCTGTCGCAGCAGAAGGGCCAGCTCGCGATGATGGAGCTGGTCGCGGCCGCGCAGTTCGACACCGGCTTCTACCGCAGCATCCGCTTCACCGGCGCCGACGGCAAGCCGGGCTTCCATCGCGAAGCCGCGGCGCAGCCGCTGCACGCGCCGGCGTGGTTCGTCGCGCTCGCGCCGATCGAGTCGGCGCCGGGGGTCGCGCAGGTCTCGGACGGCTGGCGTGCGCTCGGGGCGATCGAGGTCGTGAGCCAGTCGGCCTTCGCCCATGACGAGCTCTGGCAGGGCAGCCTGCATGCCGCGCTCGCACTCGGCGTGGTCGGCGTGCTCGCCGGGCTGCTCGCGGCGCTGGGCGTCGGGCGCATCCGCCGCCCGCTGGACGACACGGTGGCGCAGGCCGCCTCGCTGCAGCGCGGCGAGTACGTCACGGTGGACGAACCCCGGGTGCCGGAACTGAAACGCCTGGCGCGCGCGATGAACTCGATGGTCGATCGGCTGCGCGTCGTGTTCGAGGGCCAGGCCGCGCAGGTCGAGAGCCTGCGCCGCCAGGCGAGCTGCGACACGCTGACCGGGTTGTCGAACCGCAGCCACTTCATGGCGCAGCTCGGCGCGTCCCTGAAGCGCGAGGACGGCCACGCGGCCGGCGGCCTGATCCTGATGCGGGTGCTCGAGCTGGCCGAGGTCAACCGCCGCCTCGGGCGCGAACCGACCGACCGGATGATCCGCAGCATCGCGCAGACGCTGCAGACCTACGCCGAGCGCGTCGCCGGCACCTTCGTCGGGCGCCTGAACGGCTCGGACTTCGCGCTCGCGCTGCCCAAGGGCGGCGTCGCCGACGAAACCGCGCGTGCGATCGTCGAGCTGCTGCGGGTCGCGCTGCCGGCCGTCGCGCCGCAGGTTTCGGTGGCCGCCGGCGCGGTCGAGACGCGCCACGGCCAGGAGCTCGGCGCGGTGATGGGCGCGGTCGACTTCGCGCTCGCGAAGGCCGAGAGCAACGGCCCGTTCGCGGTCGTCGCGACCAATCCGACCGAAGGCAGGGTCGCGGCCGGCGGCGAACACGGCTGGCGCGAGCGCGTGCGCGAGGCGCTGAACGACGGCCGCGTGCGCCTGGCGAGCTTCCCGGTCGTCAACGCGGCGGGCAGTTTGATCCACCTGGAATGCCCGCTGCGGATGCAGCTGGCCGCGAGCGGCCCGTTCGAGAACGCGGCGCACTGGCTGCCGCTGGCGGTGCGCAGCCGCCTGACCGGTGCCGTCGACGAGCGCGCGGTGAGCCTCGCGCTCGCAGACATCGCGCGCGACGGCCAGCCGCGCGGCGTCAACATCTCGCCCGCGTCGCTGCTGGACAGCGGTTTCGCGTCGCGCCTGCGCGACCTGCTGCGCGCCGCGCCGCGCGCCGCGCGCCATCTGTGGGTCGAGGTCGACGAAACCGCCGCGGTCGATCATTTCGACGTCGTGCGCGAGCTCGCGCGCCAACTGCGCACGACCGGCGCGCGGGTCGGGCTGGAGCACGCCGGCGAGCGCCTGGGCCGCATCGAGCGGCTGTTCGAGGCCGGGCTCGACTACGTCAAGATCGACGCCTCGGTCGCCCACGGCGTCGCGGCCGATGCGCAGCGCGCCGGCTTCGTCGAGGGGCTGGTGACGATGCTGCACAGCCTGTCGCTGGAGGTGATCGCCGAAGGCGTCAGCGACGCCGCGGACGCCAAGGCGCTCTGGTCGCTCGGCGTCGACGGCATCACCGGCCCCTGGGCCAGGCTGGCGGAAGACGGCGCGCCCGCGTCCTGAGGGCCGTGGCTTGATCGACCGATGAGGCCCGCGCCGCGAAGGCGCGGGGCTCGTCTTCATTGCGTCAGTGGTCGACGACGATCTTGCTGCGCGTGAGCAGGTCGTTGATGACCTGGTTGTCGCTGGTGAACGCCCCGACCAGGTTGACGCCGCTGAGCGTGATGGTCTGATCGACCGCGGTGGGCGCGTAGACGCCGGCGGTGAAGCCGCCGCTGCTGCTGACCTCGATCTTCGTGCTGCCGGTCGCGTCGACCGAGAAGTGCAGGTAGTTCTGCAGGCTGCTCGCGTTGTCGTGCTCGCCGACCAGCAGGTCGCGCAGGTCGAGCTTGTCGCCGTTGGCACTGTTGTCGAAGTCGGTGATGCGGTCGGCCGCCGGAGCGGCGGCCGTGCCCTTGTCCGAGAGCTCCCACTTGAACACATCGGCGCCGGCGCCGCCGGTCATCGTGTCGTTGCCGTGGCCGCCGACGATCAGGTCCGCGCCGGCGGTGCCGGTCAGGCTGTCGTCACCGTTGCCGCCGTAGACCTTGGTCGGGGTGCTGGCGGCGTCCGTCACGGTCAGCGGCGTCACGGCGGCGAAGGTCGCGTCGACATAGGTGCTGGCCGAACTGCTGCTGCCGTTGTCGGTGGTCGTGGCGGTGGCCGTGAGCACGACCGTGCCGACGAAGCCGGGGTCGGTCAGCGTCAGGTGGGCCAGGTCCCAGTTCGAGCCGCCGGTCGCCGCGCCGGCGTTCTCTTCGTTCAGGACGGTGGCGCTGGTGTGGCCGGTGGTCGAGGTGAAGCTGTGCACGCCGTCGGAGACGGTCGCGCCGATCGGGATGGCGTCCAGCGTCAGCGTGTGCGTGCCGCCGCTGCTGCCGAAGTCGGCGATGCCCGCCAGCGACGCGAGCTTGGCCGCGCTGCCGACCGCGGCATCGCCGACCGTGACGACGTTGAGGTTGTCGACCGCGGCACCGACGCCGCCGGTCGTGTCGACCGCGACGAGGTCCAGGCTGTTCGTCCCGGAGGCCGAGCCGACCGCGCGCACCGTGTCGGTCTCCCACGACGTCGCGCTCGCCGGGTCGATCGTCGCGACCGTCACGCCGTTCCAGACCACGTTGAAGGCCTGCGTCGCATCGTCCATGCCGGCCGGCGCCAGCGAGAGGTTGCGCACGATGGAGTCCATGCTGATCTCGACCACCTGGCCGGCGGCGAATGCCAACGTGGTGTGGACGTCGCTCGGCGACGCGGCATTGCCGCCCTCGGTGTCCAGCACCCAGTTGGTCGACGGGTTCGGGCTCGCCGAGTGCGGGTTGACCGTCAGGTTGTAGCTGGACTGGGCACCGACCTCGACCGTGCCGCCGGCGTTCGGCGCGTTGAAGCTCATCGTGCCGGCGGTGTGGCCCTCGAGGTTGTTGTTGTAGGCCTGCCAGCTGCTCGCCGCGCCCGGCACGCTCATCACCGGCGTGTCGCTGGACGCGACGCTGGTGGCGGCCAGGCTGAGCGCATTGACCTGCGCGGCGGCCGGCGCATCGACCGTCATCTTGGACAGGATCAGCAGGTCGATCGCCTGCGTTGCCGACGAGGCCGCCGAGCCGTTGGAGCTCTCGGTCGAGGTCGCGGTGACGTTGAAATCGACGTGGCCGGTGACGCTGGCGTCGAAGCGCATCACCGCGCTGGCGAGCTGCGCGGCGGTCAGCTGGACGCTGTGATCGGCCGCGATCGCCACCGCGACGCCGCCGACCAGGATCTGCGCGCCGCTCGGCAGGTGGGTCAGCTGGACCGTCAGCGCCTCCGAGCCGTCGGTGTCGGTGAGCTGGGCCTTGGTGACGTAGGTCGACAACGAGATGTCGGTCTTCGTGCCATTGACCGCATTGCCGGCGACCAGGCCGGACTGCGTGTCCAGCGAGAGGTTGTCGATCATCGCCCCGCGGCCGCCGGCTTCGACGGTCGTCGGGGTCGCGGCGATCGTGATCGTCATCGGGCTGCCGGTGCCGACGAAACCGAAGTCCAGCGCGTGCCAGTTCAGCGCGGTGTTGCCGCTGGTGGCGGCGTAGGTCGTCGCGACGCCGTTGATCGTGACGGTGATCTGCGTGTACGCGGCCGAGTAGCCGTAGCGGCCGGCGTAGTCGAAGCTCAGGTCGTAGACCTGGCCCGCGACCGTGCTGATCGAGCGCGTGATGCCCAGCGTCTGCGGGGTGGAGTTGTCGGTGCCGTTGTTCAGCTCGAGGATGTTGTTGTCGGTGCTGCCGGGGGCGAGATTGATCTTCGGCGACAACTGGCCGTTGAACATCGTCATCTTGTCGGTCGACGCGTTCCAGAACTCGAAGCCGTTCGTGCCACCCTTGTACGGGTCGGGCGTCGTGACGAGCGTCCAGCCGT
>DASYCA010000388.1:0-8829 GCA_036500445.1 Burkholderiaceae bacterium
CGCCTGCTCGAGGACCGGCTGCGCCACGCGCTGCTGCTGATCGACCTCGACGGCTTCAAGAAGATCAACGACGGCCACGGCCATGACGCCGGCGATCACGTGCTGGCCGAGATCGGACGGCGCCTGGTGGCGTGCGTGCGCGCGACCGACACCGTCTCGCGCATCGGCGGCGACGAGTTCGTCGTGCTGCTCGACGATCCGGTGCCGCCCGACGAGGTCGACCGCATCGCGCACGCGCTGGTCGCGGCCGTGTCGCGGCCGGTCGCCTACGGCGGCCACCCGCTGCAGGTCGGCGCAAGCGTCGGCATCAGTGTCGCGCCGCAGGACAGCGTCGACGCCGAGGCGCTGATGCGCTGCGCCGACGAGGCGATGTACCGCGCCAAGCAATCGGGCCGCGGTGCCTGGCGGCGCTACGCCGACGGCGACCCGGCGCCCTGAGGCGCGGGCTCGGTCAATGCCGCGCGCCGCGCCTGCAGAAAGCGCCGCACCGCCGGATCGGCCTCGAGGCCGATGGCGCGCTGGTAGGCCTGCTGGGCCGCCGCCACGTCGGGCACTCGCGCCAGCAGCCCGGCCCGCGCCGCCCAGTAGGGCTGGTAGTCGGCCAGGCGTGGATCGCCGGCGACGAGATCGAGCTCGGCCAGCCCGGCCGCCGCGCCGCGCGTCTCGGCGATCGCGACCGCGCGGTTGATCGCGACGACCGGCGAATCGGTCAGCGCGAGCAGTGCATCGTAGAGCTGCGCGATCGCGTCCCAATCGGCGCGCCCGGTACGGCGCCGGATCACGTGCGCCGATTGCACCGCGGCCTCCAGCTGGTAGCGGCCCAGGCGTTGCATGCGGCCGGCGCGGTCCAGCAGCGTCTCGGCGTCGTCGATCAAGCCGTCGTCCCACAACGCGGGATCCTGCTCGGCCAGCGGCACGTAGCCGCCCTGCGCGTCGCGCCGGGCCGCGCGGCGCGCCTGCGCGTGCAGCATCAGCGCGAGCAGGCCGAGCGCCTCGGGCTCGTCGGGCATCAACACCGTCACGAGGTGGCCGAGCCAGATGCCTTCGTCGGCCAGGCTGCGGCGCCGCGCCTCGGTGCCCGCGGGGTCGGACCAGCCCTCGGTGAAGGCGGCGTAGATCGCGTCGAGCACGCTGGCCAGCCGCTCCGGCAGCTCGGCGTGGTCGGGCAGGCGAAACGGAATGCCCGCCTGCTTGATCTTCGCTTTCGCACGGACCAGGCGCTGACCCATCGCCGCGGGCGCGACCAGGAAGGCCGAGGCGATCGCCGCGGCGTCGAAGCCGAGGATGGTCTGCAGCATCAGCGGGGCGCGCACGCCGGCCTCGATCGCCGGGTGGGCGCAGGCGAACATCAACAGCAGCCGGTCGTCGGGGATCAGGCGCGGCGGCGCGTCCTCGGTCGAGAGGTCGGTGAGCAGCAGCAGGTCGGGCACCGCGGCGTCGCGCGTCTGGCGGCGCCGCGCTGCGTCGATCAACTGGCGCTTCGCGGCCGTCATCAGCCAGGCCTCCGGGTTCGCCGGCACGCCGCTCATCGGCCAGTCGCGCAGCGCGGCCTCGAATGCCGCCGCGAGCGCGTCCTCGGCCGCCGCCACGTCGCGCGTGCGCGCGGCGAGGAAGGCGACGAGCTTGCCGTAGCTGCGGCGCGCCGCGGCTTCGGCGGCCGCAGCGACGGCGGGGTTCATGCCGGGCCGAGCGCCGGGCCGCCCCAAGCCGGCCCGGATCCCCTCGGGGGATCGGTCAATGTACTCATTGAGCGAGGGGCTCCATCTCCCAGATCGGGCGGACTTCGATCGTGCCGAAACTGGAACTCGGGCAGCGCGCGGCCCAGGACAGCGCGGCGTCCAGATCGGGCACGTCGATCATCACGAAGCCGCCGAGCTGCTCGCGGGTTTCGGCATAGGGCCCGTTCAGCACCTCGTTCTTGCCGTTCCTCACGCGCACCGAGGTCGCCTCGCCGGTCGGCCGCAGCCGCTCGGCGGCGAGCAGCACGCCGGCCTGGGACATCGCTCCCATGTAGGCGCCATAGGCCTGCAGGATCTGGCCGTTCTCGGTCTGCGTCTGCTTGGCCTCATTCGCCTCGTTCGCGTAAATCATCACCAGGTATTTCATCGTGCTTGCTCCGGTTCGTGGCGCGACGACATGTCCCGCCTATCCGCATGACGTTCGCCGTGCCCGGCTTTCGACAGCCCCGGCCACTTTTATTGGGCGTACCAGAGCACCGCGAAAAAATGACAAGCGCTGCCGCCGAGCACGAACAGGTGCCAGACGAAGTGCGCGAACCGCACTTTCGAATCGAACAGGAACACGACCGCGCCGGCCGTGTAAGACAGCCCGCCGGCGACCAGCAGCGCGAGGCCGGCACCCGGCACGCGCGCGATCAGCGGCGCCGCCGCGACGACCGCGACCCAGCCCATCACGATGTAGAGACCGGTCGACCACAGCGGGTGGCGCAGCCGGTTGAACATCTTCGCGGTGAAGCCCAGCACCGCCATCGCCCAGACCACGCCGAACAGCGACCAGCCCCAGCCGCCGCGCAGCACGCCGAGCACGAACGGGGTGTAGCTGCCTGCGATGAACAGGTAGATTGCGGCGTGGTCGCAGCGGTTCAGCCAGGCCTTCGCGCGGCCCGCGGGCAGCGCGTGGTACAGCGTCGAGACGCCGTACAGCAGCATCATCGTGGCCGAAAAAATGCAGATCGCGACGATGTTGATCGCGCTCGTCGCCGGCGCCGAGAACACCAGCAGCAGCGGCAGCGACGCGATCGCGAGCAGGAAACCGACGCCGTGGCTCAGGCTGTTGGCCAGTTCCTCCCAGCCGGTCTGATCGCGGTTCATTGCGGTCGATCTCCGGCCGGCGCCGGGCCGCCCCAAGCGGCCGGAGCTCCCCTTGGGGGACGGTGCCGAAGGCGCCCAGGGGTTGTCATTTCTTAGCGACCGCCGGTCACGTCGATCACGGCGCCGGTGGTGTAGCTGGACTGCTCCGACATCAGCCAGACGATCGCCTCGGCGACCTCGTCGGCGCTGCCGGCGCGCTGCATCGGCACCAGCGGCGCCATCTGCTTGGCGCGGTCGGGCGTGCCGCCGGAGGCGTGGATGTCGGTCTCGATGATGCCGGGGCGGACCGCGTTGACGCGGATGCCTTCGAGCGCGACCTCTTTGGCCAGGCCCATCGTGAAGACGTCGATCGCGCCCTTCGCGGCCGCGTAGTCGACGTACATCGCCGGCGAGCCGATGCGCGCGGCGGCCGACGACAGGTTCACGATCGTGCCGCCGCGGCCGCCGTGCTTCGTCGACATCCGCTTGATCGCTTCGCGTGCGCAGATGAAACTGCCGAACACGTTGATCGCGAACATGCGCTGCAGCCGCGCCGTCGTCGTCTCGTCGACGCGGCCGGCGAGGTCGACCACGCCGGCGTTGTTGACGAGCGCATCGAGCGGCGGGAGCTCGCGGTCGACGCGCGCGAACATCGCGAGCACCGCCGCTTCGTCGCTGACATCGGCCTGGACCGCGATCGCGCTGCCGCCGGTCTCGACGATGCGCGCGACGACCGCGCGCGCGGCCGCGGCGTCGCTCGTGTAGTTCACGGCCACCGCCCAGCCGCGCCGGGCCGCGAGCAGCGCGGCCGCGGCGCCGATGCCGCGGCTGCCGCCGGTCACGAGCACGCTGCGGGGGGTGGCGGGGGTCGATGCGGTCATGGGGGCTCCTGGGTTCGGGTCAGTCTTCTTCGCCGTGCATGCTCTCGTCGCTGCCGGCTTCCTTGGCCTTGCGGTCCAGCGTGGCCTTCAGCGGCGCCAGGCTGTTCACGAGCGCGTCGGTCGAGATCGGCTTGGCGACGCGCAGCGCGGGCGGGAACAGGTGGCTCATGTAGAGCTCGTCGCCGAACATGTCGCTGCGCTGGACATTGAACCACAGCGTCAGCCCGACGCCGACCAGCGCGCAGGTCGCCGCGGCCCATTTCAGGACCCGGTGCCGGGCCGGCTCGACCGCGAGCAAATGAAAATACAGCGCGGCGGACGCGACCACGATCTCGGCGACGAACGAGAAATCCGTCACCCAAGGCCACGAGAACGCGAACGCGATCAGCGGCGGCAGCGCGTCGAGCGCCATCAGCGTCAGCGCCGCGAACAGCGCGACGCGCAGGTGCCAGCCGAAGTGCGCCTGGCGCGTGAAGAGCTTCGACAGCATCGCCCACGCGCCGCACCACAGCGCGATGCCGACGACGACGCCGAGCAGCGTGCTGCCGGCGGCGCGGCCGAAGGTGTCCGGGTCGTTCGCGAGGTAGCTGACGAACAGCACGCTGGCCAGCAGCGCCAGCGCGACCGTGACGACCGGCGCCACGCGGCGCTTCAGCGAGGTGGCGGGCGCGATCGCGAGTTCGGGGGCGAGCGCCTGGCCGGGCAGCCGCAGCCGCAGCCGGGTGCGGCCGGCGCCGAATTCGATCGCGTCGCCGTCGGCCGGCAGCGCGGCCTGCTCGCCGCGGCGCAGCCGCCGGTTGCCGAGCTGCACGCCGTTGACGGTGTCGGCCACCACCAGCGTCAGCCCGGCGTCGCCCTGCTCGATGCTGAGGTGGTGCGGCGCGAGGTGCGGATCGCCGAGCGCGAGGTCGTTGTCGAGCGCGCGGCCGATGCGCAGCGGCCAGTGTGCGACCGGCAGCGTCTGGCGCACCTGGGCGTCGCGGTCGAGCAGCTCGATCCACGCGACCGCGTCGACCGGGGTCGTCGTGCTCAGTGCGCCCATCCGTAGCCTTCCAGGTAGTGCTTGGCGAGTTTCTGCGCGTTCGCGAAGCTCAGCCCCTGCGCGTCGAAGCGGCCCTGCACGCCGGCCTGCGGCTGGTCGAGCGTGGCGACCAGCACCGAGACGTCGTACAGCTCGGGCATCTTCTTGTAGGCCCGCATGCAGATCACCGCGCGCAGCGGCAGGCCGCCGCGGTCGACGAAGTTCTCGACGCATTGCGGCTTGGTCTGGTATTCGCTGCCCAACCGGTTGAAATCCTCGTTGCGGAACGCGGCCGAGTGGCGCGCCGCGAAACGCAGCGGGCCGAGCTTGCTGCCGTCGTAGCTCTCGTGGCGCACGCTGATCGCGCCGGTCGTGTAGTCGCCGACGAAGATGCGCGTGTCCATCACGCAGTTCGAGCGCTCGACGTCGAGCCCGCCGGTGCGCGACGGGTCGCTGTTGCCCCAGCAGCGCATGAACTCGTCGCTCGGCACCGGCACGTGGTAGCGCGGGTGGGTCGCGGGCTTCCAGCCCTGCTGGATGAAGCGCTCGGTCAGCGTCGCCTGGTGCTGCATCAGCTGCGCGGTCACGATGGGATAAGCCGCCGCGTGCGTCGGCGCCGCGTCGCGGCCACGCGCGAGCAGCGCGGTCGCGAAGCTCGCGGGCACCAGGAAGCTGACCTGCTCGCCGTCGACGCGGCGCGCGACGTTGATGCCGACCACGTCGCCCTGCTCGTCGAGCGCCGGGCCGCCGCTCATGCCGGGGCTCAAGGCGCCGCCGAAGAAGATCTGCGGATAGAAACTGCGCTTCACGAGCCCGTTGTAGGTGCCTTCGGTGACCGCGAACCCGACGTCCAGCGGGTTGCCGAGCGAATAGATGCGCTCGCCTTGCGCCAGCGGCTCGGCGTCGGGCCGGAACGCGAGCGCGTCGAAGGGTTTCACCGGCTTGTCGGCGGCCTTCAGCAGCGCGAGGTCGTGCAGCACGTCGAGCTGCAGGATCTGCAGCGGCGCCTCGCGGCCGTCCGCGGTGACGTAGACGAGGTCGTAGCGCTCGGGCTTCAGCGCGGCATCGGCCGCGACGTGGAAGTTCGTGATGATGTGGCCTTCGCGGGAAACGAAGAAGCCCGAGCCGACCGAGATCTGGCTCGCGCGGCCCTTCAGCACCGTGCGGATCTGCACCAGTTGCGAGCGCGCCTGCTCGTAGACCTTGCGCGCGGACAGCGAGACCGGCGCGGGCGCCGAGGCGGCCGGGTCCGCGGGCAGCGGCTCGGGCGGCGCGGCCAAGGCGGAGCCGAAGGCAGCGTAAAGAACTGTGACGACGAGAAGGTGAAGCCAGCGGCAGGTCATCGCGGCCGATTCTACGGGGCTGGACCTCGAGCATGCGCTCGGGGTCTTGGGGCAGACCACAGTGGCGCTCGCGCCGCTCTTCGTTACAGTCCATCCCCAATTCCAACGAACCCACCATGGAGACCGACATGCAACGCCGTACCCTCGTGACCGCCGCCGCTGCCGCCCTGGCCGCCCCCGGCCTGGCCTGGAGCCAGGCCGTCGAGAAGCCCAGGCTGACGATCGCCGTCGGCGGCAAGAACCTGCTCTATTACCTGCCGCTGACGATCGCCGAGACCCAGGGCTACTTCAAGGCCGAGGGGCTGGACGTCACGATCGCCGACTTCGCCGGCGGCTCGCGCGCGCTGCAGTCGCTCGTCGGCGGCAGCGCCGACGTGGTCTCGGGCGCGTTCGAGCACACGATCCTGATGCAGGTGAAGGGCCAGCACCTGCGCGCGTTCGCGCTGCAGGGCCGCGCGCCGCAGATCGTGCTGGGCATCAACCCGAAGACGATGCCGAACTACAAGGGCCCGGCCGACCTGAAGGGCAAGAAGCTCGGCGTCACCGCGCCCGGCTCGAGCACCCAGGTGCTCGCGAACTTCGTGCTCGCGAAGGCCGGGCTGAAGCCGAGCGACGTGTCGATCATCGGCGTCGGCGCCGGCAGCGGCGCGGTCGCGGCGATGCGCTCCGGCCAGATCGACGCGATCAGCAACCTCGACCCGGTGATCACGCTGCTGGCGCGCTCGGGCGACATCCGAATCGTCTCCGACACCCGCGTCGTCAGTGAAGCCGACAAGGTCTTCGGCGGCCCGATGCCGGCCGCCTGCATGTACGCGCCGCAAAGCTTCATCGACAAGAACCCGGCGACCGTGCAGGCGATCACCAACGCGATCGTGCGCGCCGACAAGTGGATCCAGAACGCCGGCCCCGGCGACATCATCAAGGCGGTGCCGGAGGCCTACCTGCTCGGCGACCGCGCGGTCTACGTGGACGCTTTCCTGGCCGCGAAGGGGGCGCTGTCGGTCGACGGCATGTTCCCCGAGGCCGGCCCCGAGACGGCGCGCCGCGCGCTGGCCAGCGTCGACCCGGAGATCGCCGGCGCGAAGGTCGACCTCGGCGCGATCTACACCAACGAGTTCGTGAAGAAGGCGAATGCAAAGTACCCGAGGGCCTGAGGTGGCCGGCAGCGCGGCGCTGGTGCTGCGCGGCGTCGCCTGCGCCTTCGCCGACAAGAACCACCCGGGGCAACGCTACACCGCGGTGCGCGACGTGGACCTGACGGTCGGGGCCGGCGAGTTCGTCTCGGTCGTCGGGCCGACCGGCTGCGGCAAGAGCACGCTGCTGAATGTCGCGGCCGGGCTGCTCGCGCCGAGCATGGGCAAGGTCGAGGTGTTCGGCACGACACTGGTGGGCATCAACCGGCGCGCCGGCTACATGTTCCAGGCCGAGAGCCTGATGCCCTGGCGCACCGCGGCGCAGAACGTGATGGCGGGGCTCGAGTTCCGCGGCGTCACCGATGCGCGCGCGCAGGCCGACGAATGGCTCAAGCGCGTCGGCCTCGGCGGCTTCGGCGACCGCTATCCGCACCAGCTCTCGGGCGGCATGCGCAAGCGCGTCAGCCTCGCGCAGACGCTGGTGCTCGACCCCGACATCATCCTGATGGACGAACCGTTCTCGGCGCTGGACATCCAGACCCGCCAGCTGATGGAAAACGAAGTCCTCGCGCTGTGGGCCGCGAAGAAGAAGGCGGTGCTCTTCATCACCCACGACCTGGACGAGGCGATCGCGATGAGCGACCGCGTCGTCTGCCTGTCGGCCGGCCCGGCCTCGCGCCCGATCGGCGAGTTCGCGATCGACCTGCCGCGGCCGCGCGATGTCGCCGAGGTCCGCACGACGCCGCGCTTCGTCGAGCTGCACCGGGCGATCTGGGGCGTGCTGCGCGACGAGGTGCTCAAGGGGTACCAGCAGCAGCTGGTGGCGTGACCATGTGGCGCCTCATCAAACCGAGTTCGAAGAATCTGCGCGTCTGGCAGATCGGCCTGCTGGTGCTGATCTTCGTCGTCTGGCACGTGCTGACCAAGCCCGGGCTGATCCGGCCGATCGTGTTCGAGAACGACCAGCAGGCCGCGTTCTTCTTCGGCGAGCCGCTGAAGGTCTTCGGCCGCATCTGGGACTGGTTCGTCGTCAACGCCGACATCTACACCCACCTGTGGGTCACGCTGGTCGAGACCGTGCTCGCGTTCGGCCTGGGCACCGGCCTCGGGCTGGGCTGCGGGCTGTGGCTCGCGCTGAGCCCGATGGCCGCAGCGATCACCGACCCGTACATCAAGGCGCTGAACAGCATGCCGCGCGTGATCCTCGCGCCGATCTTCGCGGTCTGGTTCGGCCTGGGCATCGCGAGCAAGGTCGCGCTCGGCGTCACGCTGGTGTTCTTCATCGTGTTCTTCAACGTCTACCAGGGCGTGAAGGAAGTGAGCCCGGTGGTGCTCGCGAACGCGCGCATGCTCGGCGCCTCGCAGCGCCAGCTGCTGCGCCACGTGTACCTGCCGAGCGCGACGAGCTGGGTTTTCAGCTCGCTGCACACCAGCGTCGGCCTGGCGTTCGTCGGCGCGGTCGTCGGCGAGTACCTGGGCTCGGCGCGCGGCGTCGGCTACCTGATCCTGCAGGCCGAGGGCACGTTCGACATCAACACCGTGATGGCCGGCATCCTGGTGTTGACGGTGTTCGCGCTGATGCTCGATGCGGCGGTCGGCAAGATCGAAGCCCGCCTGATGAAGTGGCAGCCGAACACCGCG
>DASYCA010000389.1:0-4296 GCA_036500445.1 Burkholderiaceae bacterium
CAGCGCCTGTTCATCATCGGCGCGAGCATCGCCACGCTCGTCGCGCTCGAGCAACTCGCGCGGCGAACCCGCTTCGGCGTCGAGTTGCGCGCGATCGCGCAAAGCGAGCACGCGGCGCGGGTCGTCGGCATCGACGTGAAGTCGCTCGGCTCGCGCGCGTTCATCCTCGCCGCGGCGATCGCCGGCTTCGGCGGCGCCTTGCTCGCGCCGATCACCTCGTACTCGCCCGCGCTCGGCCAGGCGGTGCTGATCAAGGCCTTCGTGATCGTCGTGATGGGCGGCCTCGGCAGCGCCCTCGGCGCGGTCGTTTGCGCACTCGGCATCGGCATCGTCGAGGCGATGCTCGGGCTGTATTTCGACGAGAGCGTCGCGACCGGGTGCGTCTACGGGCTGATGCTGTTGACCCTGCTCGTGCGCCCGCAGGGGCTGCTGGGAGCCCGGGCGTGACGCGCACCGCCCGTGACCTGGTGGCCGGGTTCGTGCTGGTCGCGCTCGTCGCGAGCCTGCTGCGCTCGGCCTACTGGCTCGACGTCGCGGCCTATGCCGGCGTGCTCGCGGTGTTCGCGCTCGGCGTCGCGGTCACGTTCGGACAGCTCGGCTACGTCAGCTTCGGCCACGCCGCATTCCTCGGGCTGGGCGCCTACACCGCCGGCTTGCTGGTCACCGCGTTCGGCTGGAACTACTGGGCCGTGCTGCCGCTCAGCGTCGTTCCGGGGCTGCTGCTCGGGGGCCTGCTCGGCGTGATCTCGGCGCGGCTGAGCGGCGCGTATTTCGCGATCGCGACGCTCGTCGTCGCCGAACTGCTGGCGCTGCTCGCGAGCAACTGGGTCGAGCTCACGCACGGGCCGATGGGGCTGATGGTCGGCATCCCGCCGGTGCCGGGCGCGAAGGCGCTCGGCTGGAATGCGCAGCAGGGCTATCTCGCGGTCGTGGCGTCGGTGCTCGTGCTCGCGTTCGTGCTGCTGCGCAACCTGCGCGCGAGCGCGACCGGCCGCTGCTGGGACGCGATCCGCGAAGCGCCGGCGCTGGCCGAATCGCTCGGCATCGCGACCGCGCGGGCGCGCGTCGTCAACATCGCGTTGTCCGGCGGCATCGCGGCGCTCGCCGGCGGCCTGCTGGTGCCCAAGGTCTTCGTGCTGTCGCCGGCGCTGTTCGGCGTCACCAACTCGGCGACCGGCATTCTCGCGGTGATCCTGGGCGGCAAGGCGACGCTGTTCGGCCCGCTGCTCGGCGGCGTGCTGTTCGCGCTGCTGCCCGAGGCGCTTCGCTTCATGGGCGAGCTGAACTTCGCGGCGTTCGCGTTGATGCTGCTGGTCGCCGTGCGCGTGTTGCCGGACGGGCTGGTCGGCTGGCTGCTGAGGCGCCCGGCGATGAAGGCGTGGGCGTCGCGTCGCGCGGCCTCCGAGCCGATGCCCTTGCCGGTCGCGCCGGGCGCGCGCGCGCACCGCGGCGCGGTGGCGCTGGAGCTGCGCGGCGTCAGCCGCCACTTCAAGGGCCTCAAGGCGGTCGAGAACGTGTCGTTCGAGGTGCGCAGCGGCGAGATCGTCGGCCTGATCGGGCCGAACGGCGCCGGCAAGACGACGCTGCTGAGCATGCTCAGCGGCTCGCTGTCGACTTCGCAAGGCAGCGTCAGCGCATTCGGCGCCGACATCAAAGGCCTCGCCCCGCACCGCGTCGCCCGCCGTGGGGCGGTTCGCAGCTTCCAGCAGACGGCGGTGTGCGCGTCGCAGACGGTGCTCGCGAACATGCGCATCGGGGCGCACCTGCACCGGCCGGTCGGCTTCCTGGCCGCACTGCTGCCCACCCCCGCCTCGCGCCGGCGCGAGCGCGAGCGCCTCGCACACGCGCTGGGCTGCCTGAACGAGGTCGGCCTCGGCGACCGGCTCGATGCGCTCGCCGGCGCCCTGCCGTACGGCGAACAAAAGCTGCTCGGCGTCGCGATGGCGCTCGCCGCGCAGCCGTCGGTCCTGCTGCTGGACGAGCCGGCCGCGGGCCTGAACCACACCGAGGCGACGCGCCTGGCCGGCGTGTTGCGCGCGCTGCGCGGCAAGGGGATGACGCTGGTCGTCGTCGACCACAACCTGAAGATGCTGATGTCGCTGGTCGATCGCGTCGTCGTGCTGCACCACGGCGTCAAGATCGCCGACGGCGCCCCCGGGGACGTGACGGCGCGGCCCGAGGTCGTGCAGGCCTATCTGGGCCAGGGCATCGGCCAGGCCGCGGCCGTCCAGACCGAGGAGGCCGCCTCGTGAGCGCCACCGCGCTGCGGCTCGAAGGGCTCGCGGTCCGCTATGGCGAGACGGTCGCGCTGCGCGGGGTCTCGATCGAGGTCGACCGCGGCGAGGTCGTGGCGCTGATCGGCGCGAACGGCGCCGGCAAGTCCTCGCTGCTGAATGCGGCGCTGGGCCTGGTGCCGCTTGCGGCCGGGCGCGTGCGCGTCGGCGCCACCCAGGTCGAGGCCTTGCCGACGCGGGCACGCATCGCCGCCGGCCTGGCGCTCTCGCCCGAAGGACGGCGCGTGTTCCCGGAGCTGTCGGTCGAGGAGAACCTGGACCTCGGCGACCTCGGGCGCGACCTCGCGCGGCGGCGCGCGCGCCGCGATGCCGTCTGCCGGCGCTTTCCGCGCCTGCTCGAGCGCCGCCTGCAGCGCGCCGGCACGCTCAGCGGCGGCGAGCAGCAGATGCTGGCGATCGGCCGCGCGTTGATGGCCGACCCGAGCGTGCTGCTGCTGGACGAACCGACGCTCGGACTCGCGCCGCGCGTCGTGCTGGAGATCGCGCGCTTCGTGCGCGAGATCCGCGCGGCCGGTGTCTCGGTGCTGCTCGCCGAGCAGAACGCCGAGATGGCGCTGGGCGTCGCCGACCGCGCCTACGTGCTGCAGAACGGCGAGGTCGTGATGAGCGGCGCCGCCGCCGAACTGGCCGCCCACCCCGAGGTGCGCAGCGCCTACCTCGGCCTGTGATCGAAGGACCCTGCATGACCCACACCCTGACCGAACAGCTCGGCTTCCCCGAAGGCCCGATCGCACTCGCCGACGGCTCGGTGCTGGTGGTCGAGATCCGTTCCGGCTTCCTGACCCGCGTCTGGCCCGACGGCCGCCGCCAGCCGATCGCGAACCCCGGACCGGGCCCGAACGGCGCCGCGATCGGCCCCGACGGCGCCTGCTACATCTGCAACGGCGGCGGCTTCGAGTGGCACCCGCAACCCGACGGCAGCGTGCGCCCGGGCCTGCAGCCGGCCGACTACACCGGCGGCAGCATCGCGCGCGTCGACCTCGCGACCGGCGAGGTCCGCGTGCTCTACACCCACAGCGACAAGGCCCCGCTGCGCGGCCCGAACGACATCGTGTTCGACGCCGACGGCGGCTTCTGGTTCACCGACATCGGCAAGCGCCGCCCGCGCGAGGGCGACCACGGCGCGGTCTGCTACGCGCGCCCCGACGGCAGCCTGTGCCGCGAGGTGATCCAGCCGCTGACGACGCCGAACGGGATCGGCCTGTCGCCCGACGGCCAGCGCCTGTACGTGGCCGAGACGACGACCGGGCGCCTGTGGGCGTTCGCGGTCGGCGCGCCCGGCACGATCGCGCCCGACCCGGCCACGTTCGCGGCGCACGGCGGCACGCTGGTCGCCGGGCTGCCCGGGTATCAGCTGTTCGATTCGCTCGCGGTCGAGGCGAACGGCAACATCTGCGTCGCCACGCTGTTCAACGGCGGCATCACGGTGATCTCGCCGGACGGCGCGTCGATCGAGCACGTCCCGTTCCCCGACCTGTTCACGACCAACATCTGCTTCGGCGGCGCCGATCTGCGCACCGCCTTCGTGACGCTGTCCTCGACCGGCCGTGTCGTGGCCATGCCCTGGCCGCGGCCGGGGCTGCGTCTGAACTTCGGCGATCGCGCCGATCGCGCCCTGAACCTGTAGGACCCGCATGGATTTCAATCTCTCCGCCCGCGCCGAGGCGCTGCAGCAGCGCCTGCTGGCCTTCATGGACCAGCACGTCTACCCGGCGGAAGCCCGCTTCGCGGCCGAACTCGAGGCCGGCGGCCGCTGGCACGAGCCGCCGGTGATGGAAGAGCTGAAGGCGCTGGCGAAGAAGGCCGGTCTGTGGAACCTGTGCCTGCCCGATGCCGGCAAAGGCGAGGGCCTGAACAACGTCGACTACGCGCCGCTGGCCGAGATCATGGGCCGCTCGCCGATCGCCTCCGAGGTCTTCAACTGCTCGCCGCCGGACAGCGGCAACATGGAGATCCTGGCGCGCTACGCGACGCCGGCGCAGAAAACGCGCTGGCTCGAGCC
>DASYCA010000390.1:0-12715 GCA_036500445.1 Burkholderiaceae bacterium
GCCGCGTTCAACAACGAGTTCGGGCGACCCAACCTCGGCGGCTACTTCCGCGTCTATGAGCAGACGGTCGGCGAGGGCGCCGGCGCGGTCCGTCGCGGCTATCACAAGCCGATCATGATCGCCGGCGGGCTCGGCTCGATCGCCGCGTCGCAGACGCAGAAGATCGCGTTCCCGCCCGGCACCCTGTTGATCCAGCTCGGCGGCCCCGGCATGCGCATCGGCATGGGCGGCGGCGCCGCGAGCTCGATGGCGGCCGGCGCGAACGCCGCGGCGCTCGATTTCGACTCGGTCCAGCGCGGCAACCCGGAGATCGAGCGGCGCGCGCAGGAGGTCATCAACCACTGCTGGGCGCTGGGCGAGAACAACCCGATCCTGGCGATCCACGACGTCGGCGCCGGCGGCATCAGCAACGCCTTTCCCGAGCTCGTCGACGGCGCCGGCATGGGCGCGCGCTTCGACATGCGCGCGGTGCCGCTGGAGGAGACCGGCCTCGCGCCGAAAGAGATCTGGTGCAACGAGAGCCAGGAACGCTACGTGATGGCGGTATCGAAGGATGCGCTGCCGATGTTCCGGATGATGTGCGAGCGCGAGCGCTGCCCGTTCGCGGTCGTCGGCGTGACGACGGCCGAGAAGGAGCTGATCCTCGAGGACGGTCCCGGCGGTGATCGGCCGATCGCGATGCCGATGGAGGTGCTGCTCGGCAAGCCGCCGAAGATGCTGCGCGACGTGAAAAGCGTCGCGCGCAGCGCGCCCGAGCTCGACCTGAACGATGTCGCGATCGAAAAAGTCGCGTTCGACGTGCTGCGCCACCCGACGGTCGCCAGCAAACGCTTTTTGATCACGATCGGCGACCGCACGGTCGGCGGCCTGAGCCACCGCGACCAGATGGTCGGGCCGTGGCAGGTGCCGGTCGCCGATTGCGCGGTCACGCTGGCCGATTTCAGCGGATACCAAGGCGAGGCGATGAGCCTGGGCGAGCGCACGCCGCTCGCGGCGCTCGACGCCCCGGCGTCCGGCCGGATGGCGATCGGCGAGGCGATCACGAATTTACTGGCGGCGCCGTTCGAGCTCGAACGCGTCAAGCTCAGCTGCAACTGGATGGCCGCCTGCGGCGAGCCGGGTGAGGACGCGGCCTTGTACGAGGCGGTGCGCGCGGTCGGCATGGAGCTGTGCCCGGCGCTCGGCATCGGCGTGCCGGTCGGCAAGGATTCGTTGTCGATGCGCACGCGCTGGAGAGATGGAGCCCCCGCCACCGGCGTACCGGTGTCGCCCCCCGAGGGGGCCGCCGGCCGCTCCGGAGCGGCCGAGCGCTGGCCGGCGGGTGCCGAGCGCGCGGTGATCTCGCCGGTCAGCCTGATCGTCACCGCGTTCGCGACGCTCGCCGACGTGCGCGGCACGCTGACGCCGCAGCTGCAGCCGGGCGACACGACCCTGATCCTGATCGACCTCGGTCAGGGCAGGAACCGCATGGCCGGCTCGATGCTCGCGCAGGTCTTGAACCAGTTCGGCAGCACGGTTCCGGATCTCGACGATCCCGCTCAGTTGAAATCACTCGTCGCCGCGATCAACGTGCTGCGCGGCCAGGGAAAATTGCTCGCGTATCACGACCGCAGCGACGGCGGTCTCTGGGCCGCGGCCTGCGAAATGGCCTTCGCCGGCCACCTCGGCGTGAGCCTGAACGTCGACATGCTGGTCACCGAAGGCGACGGCATCAGCGACAGCCGCGCCGAATACGGCGACTCGAAGAACTGGGCCACGCAGGTCGGCGCGCGCCGCGGCGAGCTGACCTTGCGCGCGCTGTTCAGCGAGGAGCTCGGCGTGGTGATCCAGGTGCCGACCGCCGTGCGCGTTGAGGTCATGCAGACCTTGCGCGAGCACGGCCTGAGCAAGCACAGCCATTTCATCGGCAAGACCAACGAGCGCGGCGTGATGGAGGTCTGGCGCGACGCGAAGTCGGTGTTCAACGCGCCGCTGCGCGAGCTGCACCAGGCCTGGGACGAGGTCAGCTGGCGCATCGCCCGGCTGCGCGACAACCCGGCCTGCGCCGATGCCGAGCACGCGGCCGTGGGGCGGCCCGACGATGCCGGCCTGCATGTGAAGCTGGGCTTCGACCCGGGCGAGAACATCGCCGCGCCGTTCCTGAACCTCGCGCGGCCCAAGCTCGCGATCCTGCGCGAGCAGGGCGTCAACAGCCACCTCGAGATGAGCTTCGCGATGGATCAGGCCGGTTTCGAGACCTATGACGTCCACATGAGCGACCTGCAGACCGGCCGGGCCCGCCTGGACCAGTTCCAGGGCTTCGTCGCCTGCGGCGGTTTCAGCTATGGCGACACGCTGGGTGCCGGCGAGGGCTGGGCCCGTTCGGTGATCTTCAACCCGGCGCTGGCCGAGCAGTTCGCCGCGTTCTTCAACCGGCCCGACACGCTCGCGCTCGGCGTCTGCAACGGCTGCCAGATGATGGCCGCGCTCGCCGCGATCATCCCCGGCGCCGGGGCCTGGCCGACGTTCACGCGCAACCGCAGCGAGCAGTTCGAGGCGCGCCTGAGCCTGGTCGAGGTGCTGGACAGCCCCTCGGTCTTCTTCACCGGGATGGCCGGCAGCCGGCTGCCGGTCGCGGTCGCGCACGGCGAGGGCTTTGCCGACTTCTCGCAGCGCGGCGACGCGAAGACGGTCCAACGCGCGATGCGCTTCGTCGACCACGGCGGCGCCGCGACCGAGGCCTATCCGGCGAACCCGAACGGCAGCCCCGACGGCCTGACCGCGGTGACGACGCCCGACGGCCGTTTCACGGTGCTGATGCCGCACGCCGAGCGCGTGTTCCGCAACGTCCAGCTGAGCTGGACCCCGGGCGAGCGCAGTGCCGCCAGCCCCTGGATGCGGATGTTCGGCAACGCGCGGGCCTGGATCGGCCGCACCTGACGATCAGCGCCGAAAGGCGTTCAGATGGTCAGCTCGCGCTCGACGTCCTGGACCTTGCGCCGCGCCAGCGCGAGGTTCGATTTGTTCTTGTCCAGCACGAAGTAGATGAACGTGCCCTCCTTGCGCGAGACCGGGCGGATCACGTGGTACTGCTTGCCCAGCGTGATCAGGATGTCGTCGATGACGTCGTTCAGCCCGAGCTGGCGCATCGTCTTGATCTTCGCGCGCACGACCTCGGTGTTGCCGGCGGCGGCGACCTCGAGGTCGACGCCGGAGCCGGCCGAGCCGAGCATCATGCCGCTGGCGGAGTCGACGACCGCGCAGCACATCGCGCCGTCGGTGGTCAGGAGTTCGTCGAGAGATTGCTTGATGTTGGCCATGGTGGTTTCCTTCGAGTGAGAGGCGGGCGGGTGGGTGAACGGATGACTGAAGGGCTGGGATCGAAGGACGCGGTCGCGACGGCTCACGGGCCGTTGCGGATCAATTGGCCGATCTGGCGGACCTGCTCTTGCCAGGCGCGCCAGTCGACGCGTTTTTGCGCACCGTGGGCGACCAGCAGCAACTCCGGCTCGCTCGTGCACGGCAGGATCGCGAGCAGCCCGGAAGCGTGGTGCATCACCGCGGCGCGCAGCGGGCCCAATTCGGTGAACAGCCGCTTGTGGCGCTCGTGCAGGCGCCAGTAGTCGACCGCCGCTTCCCAGATCGACAGGTGCAGCGCCGCGTTGGTGCTGGCCAGCCAGATCATCCCGGTGGCGGCGTCCACGAGCGCGCAGCCGCGCACGCCGGATTCGGCCGCCATCTGGTCGAGCCTGCCCCGGATCACGTCGAGGCTCATGCCGCGGCCATCTGTCGTTCCGCGGCGACCAGGGCGTTCCAGACCAGGCCGAGCAGCACCGACTTGTCGGTCAGGATCACGACGATCAGCGATTCGCCGTGCACCTGCATGCAGCGCACGACCAGGCGGCCGTCGGTCGATTCGACCACCAGGCAGCGCGGCGTTCCGATCGCCGTCTCGCGGCTCGCCGCGTCGCCGACGGCCGCGAACGAGGCGACCATGGCCGCGAGGCGTGCCGGGTCCACCGGCTGCCGCCCGGTGTGCGCCAGATCGAAGCCGTCGGCGGTGGCGATCACGATAGCGCGCGCGCCGGACAGATCGTCCAGCAGGCGGGCCGCGGCTTGCTGCGCCGAGCGCACGACGATGGGGGCGACCTGGTTCATCGGCGCGGCGCCTTCATGCGCGCACCTCGGCCTGCGCGAGCACGGCCTCGACGAGCATCAGGACGTCGGCGCGCTCGCGCACGTCCACCGGCAGGACCGGAAACGCATGGCCCCGGGCGGCCATCAGGTCGCTGAAATCGTCGATGGTCGGAACCGGGCACTCGAGCGTGCGGCCGACGCCGACGACGCAGTTCATGCCCGGCAAGAGGTCGCGGTAGGCGTCCGCGCAGGTCGCGAGGTCGCCGAGCGGATCGGGCCGCGAGTTGTCGACCAGGATCACGAGGCCGAGCGCGTCCGCGGCCAGGATGCGCCACATGAACTCGAAGCGGAGCTGCCCGGGGGTGCCGAACAGGCGCACCGTCTGGCCGTCGCCAAGATCGAATTGGCCGAAATCCAGCCCGACCGTCGTGCGCTCCTTGGCGAGCGTCGCGTCGGTGTTGCGCACATCGGTGACGACCGGAGGGCGCTCGCTCAAGGCCGCGATCGCGGTGGTCTTGCCGGCGCCCGGCGTGCCGGTGAACACGATCTTGACGTCGGTCATGGCGCCGCGCCCAGCCCGAGCCTGCGGCGGATCAGGCTCAGCAGGCCGGGGGGCGGCGACGGCCGTGACCGCGCGGGCGCCGCGACCACGCGGGGGGCGATGCTGCGCGGCGGCTTCACGTCGAGCGCGCCGGCCGCGATGAGCGTCGCCAGCGCCTCCTCGCACTGCGGGACGCCGACGTTCGCGAGCCGGACGAGTTCGACGACGTCGACGTGGCGCGTCGAGAGAAAACTCGCGAGGCGCAGGTGAGCGCGGCTGCGTTGAACCCACTCGGCGGCCGGCCAGCGTCGCAACCGGTAGCGGGCGCCAGGCTGCAGCGGCGCGGCGACGGGCACGGCTGAATGGGCAAGGGCAGGCACGGGGGCACGCGCAAGCAAGGGCGCAGGGGCCAGCGCGGCAGCAGGGCCCAATGCGGGCGCCCGTGCGGGCGCGAAGACAGGCCGCGCGAACTTGCGCTCGGCATCGAGCAGGGTGTCGATCACGACGTCGTACTGAAGCGGCCGTACCAGCGTCGAGACGGCAACCCGCATGCCGTGATGGGCCGCGGGGTGGTCGCGGCCCGGGTCCGAGATGCGCCGCACTTCCAGCGGGTCATCGGGCACGCCTTGCAGCGTGCAGGGCTCGTCGCCGCCATAGACGAGGACATGGGCCTCGCCGCTGTAGACGATCTTCCAGTCGCACCCCAGCCGCTCCTCGCCGAGGCGCAGGAAGACCTCGAGCTTGGCGACGTCCTTGTCCGTGAGCTCCTGGGCCAGCAACCGCAGACAGCGCCGGCCCGTGGCCCCGGATGGGGGCGCAGAGGCGAGGGGCGCAAGGGTGCTGGACGGGGATTCGGCCGCAAAATATTCGGTAACCAAGGGACAACGAGCTCTAACTGCACACATCAGCAGGCAGTGTATGTCCGAGACCTCGTGCCCGGCGACTCCCGTTCTAGGGATGGCTCGGGGCCGGTCTCAGCCCGCAAGCGCCGCGCGCAGCGCGACGCCGGTCGCGGCATCGGCGGGAAAGAAGGTCTCGAGCGCGAGCTCCGACAAGGTGATGTCGACCGGCGTGCCGAACACCGTCGTCGTGCTGATCAGCGAGAGCGTGCCGTTCGGCGTCCGCAGCCGCAGCGGCACGACGACACCACCCGGCTCCGGCCCTTCGTGCGCGGCGCCGGCCGGCGCCGGATAGGCCCGCAGCTCGTCGGCGAGCGCTTGCAGCACCGGGTCGGCGCTGGCGACGATCTGCTGGCGCAGCCGCGCGAGCAGGTGGGCCCGCCACTGCGCGAAATTCAGGATGCGCGGCGCGAGCCCCTCGGGGTGCAGGCTGAGCCGCAGCACGTTGATCGGGCCCTGCAACAGCGCGGGCGCGACGCCTTCGAGCAGCGGCAGGACCGCGCGGTTGTACGAGACCAGCGACCAGTGGCGATCGATCGCCAGAGCCGGGTAGGGCTCGTGGCCCTTCAGCACCAGCTCGACCGCCTCGCGCGCCGCGGCCAGCGCGACGTCGTCGAGCGGGCGCTCGGCATACATCGGCGCGAAGCCGGCCGCGGTCAGCCATCGGTTGCGTTCGCGCAAGGGCAGCTCCAGTCGATCGGCCAGCCGCAGCACCATCTCGCGGCTCGGCATCGCACGGCCGGTCTCGACGAAGCTCAGGTGGCGGGTCGAGACATCGGCCTCGCCGGCCAGCTCGAGCTGGCTCAGCCGGCGCCGCTGGCGCCATTCGCGCAGCTGGGCGCCGAATGGGGGCATCGAGGCAGTGTTCGGCGTCATGCGGCGACGATAGCGCAGGCCGCGCGGTCGCTCCATGACCTCGCAGGTCATGGCGCCCACGACACCGCGCCGCCGCCGGCGTGCGCTATCGTCGCCGCGTGCCGACCTCCTCACCGCAAGCTGAATCCCGCCCGCGCTTCGACCGCCTCGACGCGCTGCGCGCCGTCGCGATCCTGTGGATGGCGGCGTTCCACTTCTGCTACGACCTGAACTATTTCAGGTTCATCCATCAGAACTTCTACACCGACCCGCGCTGGACGCTGCAGCGCGTCTGCATCGTCTCGCTGTTCCTGTTCGTGGCCGGGATGGGCCAGGCGATCGCGATCGACCAGCGCCAGTCCGGGTCTCGCTTCCGGCGCCGCTGGGCCCAGGTGGCCGGCTGCGCGCTGCTCGTCAGCGCCGGGTCGTGGTGGATGTTCCCGAACAGCTTCATCAGCTTCGGCGTGCTGCACTGCATCGCGCTGCTGGTGATCATCCTGCGGCTGAGCGCCGGCGCGAAATGGGCGCTCTGGCCGCTCGGCTTGCTCGCGATCGCGCTGCCGGAGTTCGTCCAGCACGCCTGGTTCGACACCCGCTGGACCGACTGGATCGGCCTCGTCACGCACAAGCCGATCACCGAGGACTACGTGCCGCTGCTGCCCTGGCTGGGCGTCGCGTGGTGGGGCCTCGCGGCCGGTCAATGGGTGCTGGCGCGGCGCCGCCAGTGGTTCGGCGGCGCGTTGGCGCCCGCGCTGCACCCACTCGCGGTGCTCGGCCGCTGGAGCTTGACGTTCTACATGCTGCACCAGCCCATCCTGATCGGCGGGCTGATGCTGATCGTCACGCTCCGGCGCTGATCAGGCGCGGATTCAGGCGCTCGCCAGCAGCTTGTGCGCCGCGCCGTCGATCGCGGCCTTCAGCTCGGCGTAGTCGTGCGTGACCGCGAACTGCGGGAACTGTGTCGTGATCGCCTCGGGCGCGTGAATGAAAAATCCGGCGTGCGCGGCGCTCAGCATCCCGGTGTCGTTGTACGAATCGCCCGCGGCGATGACCTGGAAATTCAGCCCGCGCAGCGCGTTGACCGCGTGGCGCTTCTGGTCCGGCATGCGCAGCAGGTGGCGGCGCACGAAGCCGGCCGCATCCACTTCGAGCTTGTGGCACAGCAGCGTCGGCCACGCGAGCTGCTCCATCAGCGGCTGCGCGAACTCGTAGAAGGTGTCCGACAGGATGATCACCTGGTAGCGGCTGCGCAGGTCGTCCAGGAACGCCTTCGCGCCCGGCAGCGGGCCCATGCCCTTGATCACGTCCTGGATGTCGGCGAGCTTGAGTCGATGCTGCTCGAGCAGGCCGAGGCGGAACTTCATCAGCTTGTCGTAGTCGGGCTCGTCACGCGTCGTGCGCGCGAGCTCGGGGATCTTCGTGCGCTTGGAGAACTCGATCCAGATCTCGGGGACGAGCACGCCTTCGAGGTCGAGGCAGATGACTTGCATGGTGCGGATCAGTGAGGAGTGGGTGAAAGAGGGGGTTGGGGAACGGTGCGCACGCGCTCGGGCCGCACCCCGATGCCGACCAGCCGCGCCGGCAGGCGGCGCAGCAGCGGCAGCCGCTGCAGCAGGCGCAGCGGCAAGGGCAGCGTGGTGGGCGCCGGAGCGCCCGCCAGGATCGGCGTGAGCACTTCGTTGTGGACCGCGATCTGCGCCGCCTGCGTCACGCGGGCCGGCCACGCGCGGCGGCGCTGCACGGCGGCGAGGTCGGAGGTCGTCAGGCGCCGCTCGCGCAGCGCGTCGGCGAGCAGGTTCGAGGCCGCGACGGCGTCCTGTACCGCGAGGTTGATGCCGACGCCGCCGACCGGCGACATCGCGTGTGCCGCATCGCCGATGCACAGCAGCCCGTCGCGGTACCAGCGCGGCATCCGGCTGACCTGCACGCTGAGCAGCTTCACCTCGTCCCAGCCCGCCAGCGCCGTCAGCGCGTGTGCGAGAAACGGTGCGATCGCGGCGACGCGCTCGCGGAATTCCGCGATTCCGGCCGCCTGCAGCGTCTCGAAGCTGCCCTTCGGGATCACGTAGGCACACTGCCAGTAGGTGTCGCGGTTCAGGGTCACGAGCATCGCGCCGCTGCGCATGTAGCCGCCGGTCTGCGAGCGGTCGTGGGCCGGGTCGCGAGCGACGCGGAACCACAGCACGTCGATCGGCGCGCCGAGGTCTTCGCTCGCGAGGCCGGCGGCCTCGCGCAGCGTCGTGTGGCGGCCGTCGGCGGCGACCACCAGGTCGGCGTGGATCGATTGCGTGCCGGCGTCGGTCTGCACCTCGACGCCGGTCACGCGGCCGTCCGCCTCGATCACGCCGAGCGCCTTCGCGCCGACGCGCAGCGAGAAATTCGGCAGCCGGCGCGCCTGCGCGGCGATGAAGTCGAGGAAATCCCACTGCGGCACCAGCACCATGAAGGGCCGCGGCGCGCCGATGTGGCGGAAATCGGCGATCGTGACGGGCTGGCCGAAGACGTCGGCGCTCAGCTCGGTCACCTCCTGGTGCGGCAGCGCGAGAAAGGCGTCGAGCAGCCCGAGGTCGTCCAGCACCGTCAAGGTCGACGGGTGGATCGTGTCGCCGCGAAAGTCGCGCAGGAAGTCCCGGTGCTTCTCGAGCACGACGACGCGGACCCCGGCGCGCGCCAGCAGAAAGCCCAGCATCAGCCCGGCCGGGCCGCCGCCGGCGATGCAGCAGCCGGTGCGTTCGGCGGGCGGGGTGGTGGCGTCCATGCGCGGATATTACTTGGCCGTACCATCCAGGGATGAGCTCTCAGATATTGTTCGGATTCCACGCGGTCACGGTGCGCCTGAAATCGGCGCCGAAGTCGGTGCTCGAGGTGCATGTCGACACGACGCGGCGCGACCAGCGCATGCGCCAGTTCGTCGAGCGGGCGAAGGACGCCGGCGCGAAGTTGATCGACAGCGACGACGAGCGGCTGCAAAAGCTCGCCGGCTCGCACCGCCACCAGGGCGTCGTCGCGCGGGTCCAGGCGATGGCCGTGAGCCACTCGCTGGACGACACGCTGGACGGCGTCGACGGCCCGCCGCTGCTGCTGGTGCTCGACAGCGTCACCGACCCGCACAACCTGGGCGCCTGCCTGCGCGTGGCCGACGGCGCCGGCGCGCACGCGGTGATCGCGCCGAAGGACCACGCGGTCGGCGTCAACGCGACCGTCGCGAAGGTCGCGAGCGGCGCGGCCGACACGGTGCCGTACTTCATGGTGACGAACCTGGCGCGCACCCTGAACGAGCTGAAGGAGCGCGACATCCGGATCATCGGCACCTCGGACGACGCCGAGCAATCGCTCTACGACCTGGACCTGACCGGCCCGGTCGCGCTGGTGCTCGGCGCCGAGGGCAGCGGCATGCGCCAGCTCACCGGCAAGACCTGCGACGTGCTGGTGCACCTGCCGATGGCGGGTGCCGTCGAGAGCCTGAACGTCTCGGTCGCCAGCGGCGTGTGCCTGTACGAAGCGGTGCGCCAGCGCACCAAGAAGAACTGAAATCCGAACCGGAGGATCCCGCGATGCCCGTGATCGATGTCAAACACCCGCTGGTGAAACACAAGGTCGGCCTGCTGCGCGAGGACGCGATCTCGACCAAGAAGTTTCGCGAGCTCACCAACGAGCTCGCGCGGCTGCTCGCCTACGAGGCGACGGCCGATTTCCCGCTCGAGAAGACGACGGTCGCGTGCTGGAGCGGCCCGACCGAGGTCGAGCAGATCGCGGGCAAGAAGGTCACCGTCGTGCCGATCCTGCGCGCCGGCCTGGGGATGCTGGACGGCGTGCTCGACATGATCCCGAGCGCGAAGGTCAGCGTCGTCGGCCTGAGCCGCAACCACGAGACCTTGCAGCCCGAGAATTACTTTGAAAAGTTCGTCGGCCAGCTGGACGAACGCACCGCGATCATCATCGACCCGATGCTCGCGACGGCCGGCTCGATGATCGCGACCGTCAGCCTGCTGAAGGCGCGCGGCTGCAAGGACATCCGCGCGCTCGTGCTCGTCGCCGCGCCCGAGGGCGTGCGCGCGCTGGACACCGCCCACCCCGACGTGCGCTGCTGGACGGCGGCGATCGACAGCCACCTGAACGAGGTCGGTTACATCATTCCGGGGCTGGGCGACGCGGGCGACAAGATCTTCGGCACACGGTAAATGTCCAGCGCCGCTGTATTCAAATGTGAAAATTTAATGCCGGCGTTACCACTTGCTACAGATCCACACCGAACTTGACGTCCCTTGTCTTGTTGCGGCAACGTCATCCGCCTAAGGTGGATGCATGAGAAAAATCCTGCCAGCCCCCCTGCAGCTCCGCGGCCCGTTTCGCCTGTGGATGACCGGCAGCATCGCGGTCGTGATGGCCGCGGTGATGCCGATTCGCAGCGCGGGGGCGTCCGAGCGCAGCCCGCTGCTACGGCTGCTGCGCCACAGCCATTTCGGCGTCAGCGAGACGCTGCAGCGCCTGGAGGCGAGCGCCCTCGACCAGGGCCTGCCGGTGCTGGTGAGGCTGCCGGGCGAGCGCTCGGTGCTGGTGCTGGCGTCGTCGGTCGGCGGCACGCCGGTCGTGATGCAGCACGCAGACTCCAGCCCGGCGATGCCGCTCAGCCTGATGGTGCGCGAGGCCCGCGCCGGTGGCGCCGACGTGCTGGTCGCCGACAGCGGCTGGCTGGACCTGCCCGAGACCGTGGCCGGCGAGCTGGCCTCGCTGCCGAGGCTGGTCGACCGGGCGCTGATGGCCGCACCGCGGCGCGCCGGCCAGGCCCTCGTCGAGCCCGTCAGGTCTTTTCCGGCATGGCCGATGAATGGTGACTCGTGATGAGCCAGCGCTTGCCGTCCCAGCGGTAGGTGAAGGTGTAGCGCGCGTGCACTTGCGCGCCGGTGGTCCCGAACGTGAAGGTGTACAGGCCGGCGTCGACCGCCGTCGTGCAGCCGATCTCGATGCTGCGCGAATCGATGCGGCCGACCGGCTTGTTCTCGAGGAAGTGGTGGAAGTAGTCTTCCTTCTCCTCGGCCGTCAGCCGCGGCTTGTTCGAGACGGTGGGCAGCAGGATCGAGCGCGCGGCGTAGTTCGCGACGACCTGGTGCGGGTCGCCGCTCTGCAGCGACGCGTTCCAGCGGTCGAACAGCGCGGCGATCTGCGCGTCGTTGACGGCGACGCAGGCTTCGGTGCGCCCCGACGCCATCGGGGTGACGCTGGTGGGCGCGGACGCGCAGCCGCCCAGCACGATGGCGGCGGCGGCCAGCGCGGCGCTGGCCCAGGCCTTCGGTTCGAACATCGGTAGATCCTCCTGGAACGGGAGGATGCGCAAACGCTAACGTCTCGGGTGAGCGGGAAAGCCCTCGATTCCCTCTTGCGGGGGAGAAGGCCTCAGATCCAGCCGAGCGCGCCGGCGACCATGCCGATCACGACGAGCCAGATCGGGCTGAACCTGGTCCGCAGCATCACCGCGACCGTCAGCACGATCAGCGCGAGCGCGCCCCAGCGGTGAACCGGGTTCAGCAGGTAGGGCTCGGACAGGATCCAGCCGGTCGACAGCAGCAGCCCGAGCGTCAGCGGCGTGAGGCCGGCGGTGAACGCGCGCACGCCGCGGGTCTCGCGGTGCTGGGTGCTCCAGCGGGTCGCGAACAAGGTCAGGCCAGTCGAGGGCAGCAGGGAGCCCGCCATGGTGGCAAGCGCGCCGAGCGCACCGGCGACGTTCCAGCCCAGCACGGCGACGAACAGCACGTTCGGCCCGGGGGCGCCCTGCGCGATCGCGATCGACGCGGTGAACTGCGCGTCGGTCAGCCAGTGGTGTTCGGCGACGATGTAGCGGTGCATGTCCGGCACCGTCGTGATCGCGCCGCCGATCGCGAGCAGGCTGAGCATCAGGAAGTGGCCGAACAGCCCGAGCACGTCGCCGGCGGAATGATTCATGCCACGACCTTGAGCCGGCGCCACGCCACCGCGATCGCGATCGAGCCCAGGCCCAGGATGACCCAGATCAGCGGAACGCGCAGCCACGCGATCAGGATCACCGTCAGCGTGCCGAAGGCGATGCAGGCCGGCAGGCCCATCGCATTGCGCTTGAGCGTGCCGACCAACTTCAGGGCCGTCGAGGTGATCAGGCCGGCGGCGACCGCGCCCATGCCGCGCAACGCGCCGGTGACGGCCGGGTGGTCGGCGTAGTGCCCGTACAGCACAGTCAGCAGCAGCACGATCAGCAGCGGCGCCATCAGCATGCCGGCGACCGCGGTGATCGCGCCGCGCCAGCCGAACTGGCGGTCGCCGTACATCAGCG
>DASYCA010000391.1:0-2459 GCA_036500445.1 Burkholderiaceae bacterium
GATGTAGGCGACGGCCAGCGTTCGCAGCAGCGCGAGCGACGAGCGCCGCGCCAGCGCCAGCACGATGCCCAGCGGGGCCGAGGCACCGATGCCCAGCAAGGTCAGGATCACGGTCAGCGGCAGCCCGCCCCAGCGGTCGGAGCCGACCCGCTCGAGCCCGAACACGCCGCCGCCCATCAGCGCGAAGAACAGCGCCAGCGCCACGGTCCAGCCGAGCGCGAGCGCGCGGGCACCGCGGCGGGTCCAGAGCGCCGGCCACGCGCTCGCGAGCAGCATCGCGATCACCAGCGCGGTCGCGAGCGCGGGCCGCCACTGGTCCTCGTAGGGGTAGCGGCCGAACAGGATCAGCCGCCACTTCTCGGTGACGAAGCCCCAGCATGCGCCGTGGTGCGCGAGCGCCTTGCAGGTCGCGAGATCGGGCGCGGTGACGGCGCGCAGCACGGCCCAGCCGAACAGCGCCCAGCCGGCCCAGGCGAGCAGCCCGGCCAGCAGCAGCGTGATCAAACTTGCGGCCGGGCTGAAGAACAGCCGCGCGCGCCACTCGGCGAGGATCGTCGTCGTGCGCATCGTCGGCTCGGTTGCTCGATTGGCCGGCCGGCCGGTCAGCGCGGCGCGCGCGTCACGCGGGCGTTGACCGCGTTCATCACGACCGCGATCACGAGGTTCAGCATCAGGTAGACCGCCATGATGATCAAAATCACCTCGAGCGCCTGGCCGTTCTGGTTGATGGACGTGTTCCCGATCGAGACCAGGTCGGGGTAGCCGATCACGACCGCGAGCGACGAGTTCTTCACCAGGTTCATGTACTGGCTCGCCAGCGGCGGGATCACCAGCCGCAGCGCCTGCGGCAGGATCACCGCGCCCATCGCCTGGCCGCGCCTGAGGCCGAGCGCGAGCGCCGCGTGGGTCTGGCCGGCCGGCACCGCGAGCGCGCCGGCGCGGATCAGCTCGGCGATCGAGCCGGAGGTGAACAGCGACAACCCGAGCCAGAGCGCGAGGAACTCGGGCGTCAGCGACGCGCCGCCGCTGATCAGGAAGCCGTCGAGCACCGGCTTGGACCAGCCGCCGAGCGCGCCGGCCGCGAGCCACGCCAACAGCGCGGCGACCAGGCCGCCGGCGACGCCGAACAAGCCGGCCCCGGCGGTGAGCCAGCGACGCGCCGCGGCCCAGCTTGCGCCGCCGCCGAGCACGAGGGCGGCCAGCGCGGTCGACAGCGCCGCGCCGCCGGCCTCGGGCACCGCGATCTGCAGCCCCTCCTTGGACAGCAGCGCGGCGCCGGCGATCGCCCACGCCTCGTTCGAGTCCGGCAGCAGCTCGGTGATCAGCAGATAGATCGCGAGCAGCTGGATCAGCAGCGGCACGTTGCGAAACAGCTCGACATACGCGGCCCCGAGCGCATTCAGCATCGGATGGCGCGCCAGCCGCATCAGCCCGACGCCGACGCCGAGCGCGCTGGCCAGCACGATGCCGGCGAGCGCCACGCGCAAGGTGTTGGCCATGCCGGCGGCGAACGCGAGCAGGTAGCTGTCGCGCGCGCTGTAGTCGAACATCAGCTCGCCGATGTTGAAGCCGGCCGGGTCGGCGAGGAACGAAAACCCCGATTTGATTTGGCGCGCTGCCAGGTTCGCGCTGACGTTGTGCGCGAACAAGCCGGCGAGTGCGAGTAGCAGCAGCGCGAGCGCGCCCTGCAGCAGCCACTCGCGCCGGCGGCGCGAGGTCTGGCGCGCGCGCCAAGCCTCGTCGCCGATGGGAGACGAGCTCATCGGAGCGGCGGCGGGCCGAGCGCCGGGCCGCCCCAAGCCGGCCCGCATCCCCTCGGGGGATCGACCGATGTATTCATCGGGCGAGGGCTCGTCATCGCGTCAGCGGATCGGGGCGGCGTACATCAAGCCGCCCTTGTTCCACAGGTTGTTCGCGCCGCGCGGCAGCCCGACCGGCGTCTTCGGCCCGAGGTTGCGCTCGAAACTCTCGCCGTAGTTGCCGACCTGCTTGACGATGCGATAGGCCCATTCCTTGTCGAGCCCGAGCAGTTTCCCCGTGTCTTCGGAGACGCCGAGGAAGCGCTGCACCACCGGGTCCTTCGAGGCCTTCTGGGCATCGACATTGGCCTGCGTCAGGCCGTTCTCCTCGGCCTCGAGCGAGGCGAACAGCGTCCAGCGCACGATCTGGAACCACTCGTCGTCGCCGCGCCGCACCGACGGCCCGAGCGGCTCCTTCGAGATCACCTGCGGCAGGATCAGGAAGTCGTCCGGCACGCTCGCCTTGGTGCGGGCGCCGGCGAGGTCGCTCATGTCGGTCGTGTAGACCTGGCAGCGCCCGGCGAAGAAGGCGCTCGTGACCGCCTCGTCGGTGTCGAACACGACCGGCTTGTACTTCAGGCTGTGCGCGGCGTAGTAGTCGGCGACGTTCTTCTCGCTCGTCGTGCCGGCTTGCACGCACACCGTCGCGCCATTGAGCTT
>DASYCA010000392.1:0-7162 GCA_036500445.1 Burkholderiaceae bacterium
GCACCGGCGAGCGGCCGGTCGTCAGCGCCCGTTTCAGAGGGGCGATTGGCCAGCGCATCGAGGTCCGAAAGCGCGGCCAGTCGCGCGCCTGCGCGGCGAGCTCGGCCGGCGGCGCGGGGCTGTCGACATCGGCCCAGTGGCCGATCTCGCGCATCTCCTTGGTCATCGCGTGGCAGGCGGCGGCGAGCGTCGGCGGGACCTGCGTGGCATCAACCTCGGGAGGAGGCGGCAGGTTCAGCGGCGCGGCGCTGAGCAGCGCCCAGCAGACGCGGTCCAGCCGCTCGGCGAAATCGCGCCACAGCGTCTCCAGCGCCTGCACCTGCGCGAAGCTGGGCGTCGCGGCGCCGCGCGCCGTCTGCATGTCGAGCTCGAGTTCGGTCGCGAGCGCCTGCTCGCGCAGCCGGATCGTGGCGATCAGCATCGCGCACAGGTGCATCTGGCGCACCGAGCGCGGCTCGTCGAGCACCAGGTCGCGCGCGACCTGCAGCTTGTCGGCGAGCATCGCCTGCTCGGCGAGCAGGGCGCGCAGATGGCCTTCGCTGCGGTCGCCGGTCGCCGCGAAGCGCGCGCTTTGCTGGTGCAGCATCACCGCCAGTTCGCCCATCGCGTCGGCCAGCGCCTGGGTGCGAAAGCGCGTGTTCAGCACCCGCGCGCTGAGCACCGCGTAGGCGCCGTACAGCAGCGCGCCGAACTGGAACCAGGCGACGTGGATCGCCGCGGTGCGCCAGTCCGGCGGCGGCTCGGTCGCGAGCGCGAACACGACGGCCAGGATCAGCGCGAAGCCGACCGGGCCGCCGCGCAGGCCCCAGGCGGTGCCGAGCATGCCGATGAACCCGCCGGCGCAGACGAGCACGCCGATCAGCAGCGTCTCGTGCACCGGCGCGAGGTGCGCGAGCTGCACCGCGAGCGTGATCGGCGCGGCCATCCACAACAGCGGCGCGATCTGGCGCAGCTTGCCACGCGCCGGCGCGGTCTGGTCGCCCACGCTGAGCACCAGCATGCCGACCGAGGCCGAGGCGGCGACCGCCGGCCCGGCGATCAGGAACACCAGCACGTTCAGGCAGGCCAGGCCAAAGCCCACCGCGAGGCCGTTCAGGATGCGGTGGCCGAGCAGCGGGCGCAGCCAGCCGACCTGCCGGAGCGGTTCGGCGTGTGCGAGCCAGCGGGCGTGCAGCGTCGGCATGAACGCGGCGTCGTCGGCTCAGCGTGCCGGGCCGGCGTCCTTCGCGTCCTTGCGGATGCGGACTGCGGCCCTCTTTGGCGGCGTGACGGGCGGCGCGCCGGCGGGCGCACCCACCGGCGCCGCGGCGAGCGCGGCCTCCGGCGTCAGCGCGCCGGCTTCACGCGCGGCGTGCCCGGCGCCGGCCGGCGCCGGCGCATCGGCCGCGATCACGTGCGTGAACGGGCTCAGCAGCGGCACCATCTGGCCGTAGATCTTCGGGCTCGCGGCCAGCACCTCGCGTTGATACAGGTAATCGGCCTCGCCGGTGAAGTTGCCGATCAGGCCGCCGGCCTCGGTGATCATCAGCGCACCGGCGGCGATGTCCCAGGGGCTCAGGCCGGTCTCGAAGAAGCCATCGGTGTAGCCGGCCGCGAGGTAGCACAGGTCGAGCGCGGCCGCACCCGGGCGGCGCAGCCCGGCGCAGGCCGGCATCATGACTTCCATCATCTGCAGGTAGCGCTTGAAGTTGTCGCCCTTGCGGAACGGGAAGCCGGTGCTGACCAGGCACTCCGAGAGCCGGGTGCGGCGCGAGACGCGCAGCCGCCGGTCGTTCAGGAACGCGCCGCGGCCCTTGGACGCGTAGAACAGGTCGTTGCGCGTCGGGTCGTAGACGACCGCCTGCTGGATCTGCCCTCGGAATGCGAGCGCGATCGACACGCAATAGAACGGGAAGCCATGAATGAAATTGGTCGTGCCGTCCAGCGGGTCGATGATCCAGACGTACTCGCTGTCCTTCGCGCCGTGCGCGCTGCCCGATTCCTCGGCCAGGATGCCGTGGCCCGGATAGGCGCCGAGCAGCGTCTCGATCACGACCTCCTCGGACTTGTGGTCGACCTCGGTGACGAAATCGTTCGGCGCCTTGGTGTTGACCTTCAGCAGGTCCAGGTCCAGCGAGGCCCGGTTGATGATGGCCCCGGCGGCGCGCGCGGCCTTGATCGCCGTGTTGAGCATGGGGTGGAGCGCTTGGGACATGGGGAACCTGACGAAAACGAAAAAGGTGGGCGCGGACGAGGCGCGGGCAGGGCTGGCGGGGACAAAGAGCGGCGCACGAGGGGGACACGAGATGGGCTCGCGGCGAGCCGGTGCGGATAATCCAATTTTATCCTGCCCCACACGATGCCCGCTCCCGATTCCACCCGTTTCATCCTGATCGGCACCAGCCACGCCGGCAACGTCGGCGCGGCCGCGCGCGCGATCAAGGTGATGGGCTTCGGCGACCTGGTGCTGGTCGCGCCGCGCTGGCCCGACGTGCTGCGCCGCGACGAGGCGCTCGCGATGGCCAGCGGCGCGACCGACGTGCTCGAGCGCGCCCGGGTCGTGCCGACGCTCGCCGATGCGCTCGACAGCATCACCTTCGCGTGCGCGACCGCGATGACGCCGCGCGATTTCGGGCCGCCGACGCGCGCGCCGCGCGAGCTGTTCGCCGAGCTCGCGCCGCAGGCGCAGCGGGTCGCTTTCGTGTTCGGCTCCGAGCGCTACGGGATGAGCAACGACGACGTCTACCGCTGCCACGCCGCGCTCAGCATCCCGACGCCGCCCGACTACGGCTCGCTGAACCTGGCGCAGGCGGTGCAGCTGATCGCCTACGACTGGCGCCAGGCGCTCGGCGGCTTCGGCGTGGCGCCGCGCACGGCGCCGCTGCAGCGCGCCGACGATGTCGCGGTGCAGGGCGTGCTCGACCACTGGCAGCAAACGCTCGCCGAGATCGGCTTTCTCGACCCTTTGGTCCCGCGCAAGCTGATGCCGCGGCTGCGCCAGCTGCTGAACCGGGCCCAGCTGACGATCGAGGAAGTCCACATCCTGCGTGGGATCGCCCGGGCGGTCGACAAAGCGCGTTTCGGGCGCAACCGCTAAACTGGCCTGCACTCCACTTCCGTGCCTCCCATGTTCCAGCGGCTGCGAGAAGACATTGCCTGCATCCTCGAGCGCGACCCGGCAGCGCGCGGCGCCTTCGAGGTGCTGACCTGCTACCCGGGCGTGCACGCGATCATCCTGCATCGGCGCGCGGCCTGGTGCCGGCGCCATGGCCTGCATTGGCTGGCGCGCTTCGTCTCGCAGTTCGCGCGCTTCCTGACCGGCATCGAGATTCACCCGGGCGCCACGATCGGGCGGCGCGTCTTCATCGACCACGGCATGGGTGTCGTGATCGGCGAGACCGCCGAGATCGGCGACGACTGCACGATCTACCAGGGCGTGACCTTGGGCGGCACCTCGCTGGCCAAGGGCGCCAAGCGCCATCCGACGCTCGGCCGCGGCGTCATCGTCGGCGCCAATTCACAGGTGCTGGGCGGCTTCACCGTCGGCGACGGCGCGCGCATCGGTTCGAGCGCGGTCGTTGTGAAACCGGTGCCGCCGGGCGCGACCGCGGTCGGCAACCCGGCCCGCGTGATCCAGAAGGACGCCGACTCGGTGCGCGAGGCGGCCGCGGCCAAGATGGGCTTCTCGGCCTACGGCATCACGCAGGGCGACGACCCGGTCTCGCACGCGATGAAGGGCCTGATCGACAACGCGTCCAGCCACGAGCACCAGATCACGATGCTGTGGCAGGCGATCGAGAAGCTCTCGGCGCGTTCGCGCGAGCTGCCGTCGACCGACTGCGTGCCGGCGGATGCCCGCACGACCGAGACATTCGACGCCGAGCGCTTGGCGCGACTCGTGAAGTAGTCGGAGACTCCCTCTCCCGCTTGCGGGAGAGGGCCGGGGTGAGGGCGGCGCAAGGCCGCCTCGCTCAGAACGCGATCACCAGCAGCGGCACCAGCAGCAGCAGCGGGGTCCAGTCGCGCGGCACGTCGATCACGAGCTTGTCGCTGAACGGCGTCACGTAGCCGTCGGGCTCGATGCTGCGGTAGCGGAAGTAGTAGCGCCCACCGCCCGGCGGCGTGACGGCCCAGCTCGGTGCCGTCAGCTCGGCCTTCTCGACGACCTGATTGAAGTCCGGATCGCTTGCGAGCTCGACCTGCTGCTTGTCCTGCGGCCGGCCGCTCCATTCGAAGGTCAGCCCCTTGCCGTCGGCCGAGCGGCCACCGGTCGGCGGCGCCGCGTCGGGCCGCAGCTCGAAGCGCTGCGGGTCGCCGAACGGCCCGTGGTCGCCGCTCGGGCGCACGCTGGCGACGCGCCAGTAGTAGACGCCCGCCGTCTTCAGCGTGAAGTGGATGCTGGTGTCCGCCACCGCGTCGCGCTGCTCGACGATCTTCGTGAAGGCCTCGTCCTCGGCGATCTGCACCTGCACCCGCGGCGCGTCGGGGTTGATCACCCAGGCGAATTCGATGTCGCCGACCTGCTGCTTGGAATTCGCGCGCGGCGTGCGGTAGACCGGCGGCTGCGGCCGCGCCTTCAGCGTGAAGGTGCGCGTCGCGTCGAAGCCTTCGACGCCCTGGGGGTCGATGCGGCGCGCGCGCAGGTTCCAGGTCGCGTCGTCCAGGTCGGCAATGCGGATCTCGGCGCCGGGTTCGACGCGCTGGTCGCTGACGATCTTGTCGAAGCCGGCGTCGGAGGCGACCTGCACGCGCAGCGCCGAGGTCTCGCCCGGCAGCGCGAAGCGCACCAGCGGCCGGTCGAACTTCTCCGGCAGCGCCGACAGGTCGGGCGCCGGCAGCAGCTTGACGAGGCCGGGCTTCGCGCCGCTCGCGTCGGCGACGCCGGCAAAGCCGGCCGCCACGTCGGTGCCGCCGGCATGGCCCGCGGCATCGAAACGCACCCGGCCTTCGACGACCTCGCCGCGCGTCCGGTTGTTCGCCTCCGGATCGAGCGCGACGCGGTAGTTCGTGCCGCGCACGCCGACGACGGCGGTCGGCGTCACGACTTCGAGCGGCTTGGCGCGCAGGACCTTGGTCGCCAGCACCTCGACCGAGCCGCGCAGCACGCGCAGCGTGCCGACGAACCAGCCGTCCGGCGCCGCCGGCGTCGGGCCGCCCGAGGTGGCTTGCGCGTTGCCGGCACGCGCGCCGAGCTGGCGGCTTTCCTGGACCTGCGCGAGGCTGCTGGGCGGCAGCCGCACGTGGGAGCCGTCGCCCATCTCGATCACAGCCGAGCTGGCGGGGCCCGTCGACAGCGACTGGCCTTCATGCACGACCGCGCCGCTGGCGACGGCCTGGTCGCCGAGGCGGACCTCGCCGGAGACGCTGACGACGCGGGCGTCGCGCGCGTCGACGCGCAGCAGGCGGACCGGGATCTTCAGCACCTGGCCGGGCTGGATGCGGTTCGGGTTGCGCAGGTGGTTCAGCGCCGCGATCTCGCGCCAGGCCCCGGGCGACCCGAGGATGTCGACCCCGAGGCTGGTCAAGGTGTCGCTCGGTGCGACGCTGAGGTCGACGGTCGGCTCGGCGGCTGGCGGGGTGACCGTCTGGGCGGTCCTCTCGGCCGCCTGCGCCGACAACGCGAACAGCACGGCGGCCACGGGCAGCAGCGAACGCCGCCCGCTGATGGGCATGGACATAGGAACTCTCAGTTTGCAGTCGTTGGACGTTGCGCCGATTTCGGGCGGAAGGCCTTGCACACCGCCGGGTCGGTCTCGATGTAGGGGCCGCCGATCAGGTCGATGCAGTAGGGCACCGCGGCGAAGATGCCGGGCACCGGCGGTTGCGCGGCGGGCAGCCCGGCGAGCGTCTCGGCGATCGCCTTCGGCTGGCCGGGCAGGTTGATGATCAGCGCCTTGCCGCGGATCACCGCGACCTGGCGCGACAGGATCGCGGTCGGCACGAAGGCCAGGCTGATCTGGCGCATCTGTTCGCCGAAGCCGGGCATGACCCGGTCGGCGACCGCCAGCGTCGCCTCGGGCGTGACGTCGCGCGGCGCCGGGCCGGTGCCGCCGGTGGTCAGCACGAGGTCGCAGGCCTGGGTGTCGACGAGCTCGATCAGCATCGCGCTGATCTCGGCCGCTTCGTCGGCGATCAAACGCGTTTCCCAGTGCACCGGGTTCAGCACCGCGCCGTTCAACCAGGCTTGCAGCGCCGGGATGCCCTGGTCCGCGTAGACGCCGCGCGAGGCGCGGTCGCTGACCGAGACGACGCCGATGCGCAGGGGCTCACGCGTCGTCATTGGCGAGGGTGTGCTGCTTGATGAACTGGAACAGCTCGCGGTAGGCGCGCCCGCTGCGTTGCTCGGGCGCGAGCGCGGCGTCCTTGCGGGCGGCGCGCACGAGGCTGCGCAATTGCTGGACGTCGGTGCCCGGGTGCTCGGCGGCCCAGCGCGTCGCCGCGGCCTCGTCGTCGAGCAGCTCGGCGCGCCAGCGCTCGGCCTGGTGCAGCGCGAGGGAGTCCTTCGCGCGGCCGAGCTGCAGGTCCGTCACCGCCTGGCGGATCGGCTCGACGTCGTGGATGCGCATCAGCTTGCCGATGTACTGCATCTGGCGCCGCTTGCCCTCGTGGGTGCGCGTCTTCTTGTAGGTGCGGATCGCATCGAGCAGTTGCTCGGCGACGGCCAGGCCGTCGATGCGGTCGTCGGGCATCGCGACGACGGCCTCGCCCAGCTCCTGCAGCGCGTGCGAGGCCTGCTTCATCCGCGTCTTGCTCGGACGCTCGTTCGAGCCGGTGCCGTCGGAGTCGGCGTCCGACCCGAGGTCGGAGGAGTGCGGGGCGATGGGCATTCGAGGCGGTGGCAGGGGCGAGGGCTCGGTATGATAGTCGCGCTGCCCGAGGGCGAGCAATTCACGGCCTTCGCGCGACACCAACACAGGCGCCCCCCGATCGAGGGGCGCCCACCGGAACCCATCAATGTCCCGACCCCCGCTTTCCGCGTCTCCCCAATCGGGCTTCGCCTACTCCCGCGCGCAGTTTCAGCAGCACGTCGACGACGCGCTGGCGCTCGCGCGAACGCTCGGTGCGAGCGATGCCGCGGCCGAGGTGTCCGAGGGCGTGGGCCTGTCGGTGTCGGTGCGCAAGGGCGAGTCGGAGAACGTCGAGCGCAATCGCGACAAGTCGATGAGCATCACGGTGTATGCCG